>JANYIJ010000026.1 GCA_025362095.1 Gemmatimonadota bacterium
CGGGAGATTGCTCGTCTTCAGCTCGTGGCGGCCGGGATCGAACACGTCCGCGACGGTGCCTTGATCGACGAACACCGCGACCTGGCCCGGGCGCACGATCAGCTGTGCGCCGTTTTTGATTTCGTTCTGCGGGCGCGAGAAGCGCCACACCATCGCGTCGGGCGAGTCTTCGATCCACTCGATGACATCGATCAACTCACCGCCAATGAAATCGCGCAGCGTCATAGCAGCCTCGGAGAAGAATCTTCAGTGGGAACGCACATTCGCTTCACTTGATAAACAGGTTCAGAGCGTCGCGCAGGAGCTGATCGACTGGCGAATCCGCTGATGGCCGCGAACTCGTGTGCGTCCACGTGAATACCTGCGCCTCGGGCATGATCGTCGCGCTCCCGGCACGCGCGGCGACGAGCCGCTTACGCTCGTCTTCAAGCTGCGCGCGCTCATGTTCGCGCGCTGCCGAAAGTCCGCCGTGCTCGACGAATCCGACCACACGCTGCAGTTCACCGCGATCGAGCCACACGCCATCGCTCTTGCACACGTCCATGATCACGCCCGAGGTATGCGCAAAGTTCACGCGGTTCATCAACTTCTTGCATACCGGGCAGGGGATGTAGCGCACTGTGTCGGGCGTCACAGGCTTCGTTGGAACGCGCGCTTCGAGCGCGGAGACGACACTCGAATGTTCCTCGCGCGCATCGCAGAGCTTCTGCAATGAGTCGGGGTCCACCCAGAGTCCGCCGCACGCCGCGCATTCGTGCACCGAAGTCACCCCGAGGCGAAGGCCTTGCAGCGCTTCGCCGCAGCGCGGGCAGTCCATTTGCAATGCATCGTCCATCGTTGCGCGCGTCGCCTCGGCGCCGCACCGCGCGCAGAACCTGCTCCCGACGAACATCGGCGCGAAGCACGCCGGGCAGGTAACCGTCGCGAGCGCGGCGCCACAGTAATCGCACTTGGCGGAGTCTGCTGAAGCGGGTGCTCCGCAACCGGGGCAACGAAGGGAAGCGTCGGGCACGTGGGTGGGAGGGGGACCGTTGAAAGTGCGCTGTGAATCAGCGTTGCGGAAGTCGGTTCGCCGCCGCCTTGAAACTCTTGGCGCCGCGATAGGCGGTGACGCCGTTGTCGACGCTGTGCAGGAGCAGCAGCGCGTCGGAGCTGCCGAAGCGGGTCATGAGATCGAGCATCATGCTCTCGCCGCCAGGCCACGGAAAACCGAACACCACGTCGAAGTCGTCGAGCGCGCGACCGAGTTCGAGATAACCTGAGGGCCCGGTGCCTACCCACGCGCGCTCGTCCTGGCCCGGAGTGAACGAATACGCGGCGGGCACGAAGCTGCCGGTGATGAACGTCGCGCGTGAGTGGAACCGCGCGGCGAGATCGCGCGCGGTATCCACAAGCGAGGCGTCGAGCTCGATCCCGTACGCCTCATAGCCGAGCAGGTCCGCCATGATTGCTATCACGCCAGAGGCCGAACCCCACTCGAGAAACCGCTGCCCTTCGCGGCGATGCTCGATGAGCGCGGCGAGGACCTTCTCATACTCGGCCGCGACGAACGGATGGAAACGTTTGTCGCGCACTTCGAGATCAAATCGCTCAAAGATCTCCCAGCCCACCGAGCAGAGCTCGGCGAGACGGAGGCGGAGGGCATCGTCCAGCTCCGGCAGCATCATCGGCGGTTCAGATGTGGTTACCGCGACTGGTTACCGCGCGCGCGTCCCGCGCACGACGACGAATTCCCCCGGCACCTTGTAGCCGGCGCCGTCGCGAAACGCGGCGACTGATTCGAGGTATTCCGCGTGCGCCGACTCGCGGGCGGCGTCGTCGAAACGTGAGTACGCGAGCGCGACGGGTCCGCCCGCAAACGATGCGCCCAGCGCTTCTTCCGCACTCGCATAGTCGAGCGTCGTGGTAATCCGCCGCGCCTCCACATTCTCGAATCCCGCGAGCGCGAAAGTATCCGCGAGCGAATCACCCGAGCCGAGCATGAAGAAGAGCGGGCACACATCGCTCGCGACTCTTCGCTCGACGATCGGAAAAATCTCCGCCCACCCGCAATTCTTTCGCGCGCCCCACACGGCCGCAACCGCGCGGCCGCCGGGCTTGGTCACGCGCAGCATTTCGCGCACCGCCCGCTGTCCATCCGGCACATACATCAGCCCAAGCGCACAGAGCGCCGCGTCGAATGTTCCGTCGGTGAACTCGAGTTGCTCTGCGTCCTGCCGGGAGAACTCGCCTCGCACCCCGCGCTCAGCTGCGATGGCGGTGATTCCTTTGATCATCTCCTCCGAGAGATCTGTTCCGACCACGCGTCCGTTGCCGCCGACGGCAGCAGCCGCAGGGAACGTGACGAGCCCGGTGCCGCATGCGATATCGAGCACGCTCTCGCCCAGCTTGAGATCGGCGAGTTCGAGCAGCAGCTGCTGCGCCGGCAGCAGCTGCGCGGCCCAAAACTTTTCGTACTGCTCTGCCGCCTTGTCCCAGCCGTATCGCTGAACGCGGCGCTGTAGCTTCGCGTCCATCGCTACGCTGTCGCCGCAGGCGTGAAATGCAGCTCGCGCTTCACCGGCACGGGATTTTGATAGTCGTCGAGATACGAGCTGTGCTTCTCCGCCTTCTCGAGCATCGCGAGCACGTCCGACTCCGGCGCGTCGCTCTCGATACGCACGACCACGCGCATTTCCTTATAGCCGGGCCGAACGGAATCATCGATCGCGAGCTCTCCGCGCACGTCGTAGTCGGCGTGAACCTCTACGTCCATCGAACGAAGCGACACGTTGAGGCGCGCGGCCCAGATCGCATACCCGATCGCGAGGCACGCGCCGAGAGCGCTGCGGCCGTAAACGCCCGGGTTCGGGCCCGCGTTGTCGCCGCCGTACTTCTCGGTCATCCCCACGACGAGCTTCCACGGTCCCTCTTCGACGTCGCAAGTCAGGCCGTGCCGCCAATGCACCTTGGTCACTGCGGTGCCCTGACCCACGGAGGGCCGGGCGGTCACGGCGCGCACGTTGCGCTCCATCGCGGTCTTGATGATTTCCTGATTCTGCATCGTCAGCTCCTCACAGACGGTCGATCAGAGGATAGCCGCGCCTACCTGCATCGCGCTACCTCCGGCGAGGCGCTCGAACGAGAGAAGCTCGCCACGAAGCGCGAGGAACGGACTAGTGCGCGACGGTGTCCGTTGGGAGCCGCGACAGATGAATGAATCGCGGAGCGGACTCCGATACATCGTTGGGCAGCCTGAGCTTCGTTCCCTGGTAACCCGGCTTGGTGACCCGCACAACGAACATCGCGCCCGCTCTCGTTTCGAACGTCGCGCGGCCGCGGTTGGCCGTGACGATCACGTGACCGCTGATGAGATCGCGAACACGCGCTGAATCCAGTGGCGTGCCCGTGTCGTTGACGATCACGAGCGTGTGCGTATGCCAGATCGGTTTCACCGGCATCCCGCCCATTTCAGATCCGTTGTCGAAACCTTCGATGGTGTCGGTGCCACTCGTGAAGCGGCCGCTGAACCGGTACCCGAGGAGCCACGCGATGATCACCACATGAACCGCCACTGCGATGACGACGGGAACGACGCGTGAGAGCTTCAGGTCGCTACACTCTGGATGCAGGTTGATGAGTAATTGTGGCTGATTTGATACTACAGCCGCCACGGCCACTGCTTGTCACGGATTCCGCGGATTCCGCGGATTCGATCGGATACAGCAGAGGGGAGATCAACTGCTTATCCACGGAATCCACGGATCACCGGCCGGATACTACAACTGCAACTAAAAAATCTTTGGGGGAACAGCAACTTCAGCGCGCTGCTGTAGCTGCCGTTCCCCCAAAAGTTTTGCTTGATCAGGTCGTATAATCCGGCGGTAGTTTTCCGCGTAAATCCGTGGTCAAGTAGTTGCTGTTTGC
>JANYIJ010000084.1 GCA_025362095.1 Gemmatimonadota bacterium
GGACAACTTCCACGCGCTTGTGAAATGGTGGAATGCTCCCGGCGGTCCCACCGCCGAGCACGAGCTGCTGCGCGCGGATGGGTACGGCACAGTTCGCGGCGGGAACGGGAGAGTCGAGCGCGCTCGGCGCCGGTGGTTCGATTGATGTTGCAGTGTGCGCGCTCGATGCGATCATCGGCGCGTCCTCACCGACCGAGCTCAAACTGGATATCGAGGGAGCCGAGCCCGATGCGCTCGACGGCGCGCGCGCGCTCATTCTGCGCGCGAAGCCCAGGCTGGCGATTTGCGCGTATCACCGGTGCGAACACCTGTGGTCGATCGCGGATTGGATTGGTGCGCTCAATGCGGGATATTCGCTGCACTTGAGAGCGCATGCGCATTCGGGCTTCGATGCAGTTGCCTACGGCCTGCAAGCAAATCCCTAGCTTCGAAGCCGTTCCTTCCGTACGCGAAAGAAGTGCGCGCCGGCGAGTGGCACGGCGATCAATAGGCTCGACAGCGCGAATACCGCAGACATGAGATTGGCGCCCCCGAGCGATCCTGCTACGGCGCTCGAAACCACCACCGCTGCGGCGCCGCCTACGATCGGGGCGGAGATGCCTTCGTCGCGGAATGCGCGGAGCCATCCGGCCATCGCTTGCAACAGCAAACCGGCGAGATTGCCGGCCATCAACGCGATCAGCGAAAGCGGCGGAAGAAATCGCATCGCGAAAGTGGGCAGCACATAGGGCAGCAGCAGCACAGCGCCGGTAACCGCCACGCACGCCGCAACGAATACGCTCGCGGCCTCGCGCGTTGCGCGGCGCGCGAGCGCGTCGAACTCGCGCGTCCTGCCTTCGGCGACCATCGCGCCGAACGATGGATAGCGGCCGTGCAGCCAGGCGATCGCGAGCGTGAGCGGTGCAGTTGCTACTGCGAGCGTTACGCCGAGCCTGCCCGCTTCATCGCCGCCGCGAATGCGGAGGAGAACCGGTGCGAGGAGCTGAGGCGCGACCCACAACGCAATCCATAGCTGCGCACTGCGGGCTTGCTCTACGCGATAGCGCTTCGCGAGTCCTTTTACGCCGTCGAGCAGCAGCGCAGGAAGTGAGCGTGGCGCACGCAGCAGGCCGCGATGTCTCGTGAAGAGCCATATCGCGGCAACGATCAGCTGTGCGGTGGCGGCAAGCCACGCCGCCGCGAGCGGCCCCGACGCGATGATTCCCGTCCATAGCGCGACGAGAATCGCCGCCGCCTGCCATGCGCGCATGCGCTGCACGGCGAGCAGATCACCGCATCCTTCGGAAACGCAGATGAAAGGAATGAGGAGCAGATAGAGCGCCGTCACCGAGACGAACCCGCACCAGAAGATCGCAAACGCCACGCGCGATCCACTGAGGTTGCCGCCAAAGATCAGCGTGCCGCCGAGGCCTGCGATCAGAAAGAGCACGAGCGCGGCGCCGCCGAACCAGCGGGTCGCGGTTACGAGCAGTGCAACAACGGAATCGCGCGCGCTCGGATCGCCTTCCAGGCCGCCGCTTCGTCCCCAGCGCAGGCGCCCCCATTCGTGGCTCGCGAACTGCACGATGATGGTGCCGAGCCCGAGCTCGCAGAGCTGCGCGAACGCGACGATGTTGATCGCGACGAAGTACCAGCCCTGTTCGTTTGGCGGCAGGCGAGTGGCCGCGAGATACAGCGTAATCGGTGCGCCGGCGAGCGCGATCGCGCGGCTGATGACGGTGGCGCGAACCCCCGCATCTGTTGAAAGTGTCCGTAGGCTGCGGAGCGCCGCACGGATCAAAAGTTGATCCGGTCCTTCTCGAACACGTGCGGGTGGTGCCGCACTTGCGTGTAGATCGACCCGATGTACTCGCCGACGATGCCGATGAAAAAGAGCTGCACGGAAGTCAGGAAAAAGAATCCGATGAGAATCGGCGCGATGCCAAGCGAGAATTGATTCCAGAAGAGAAGCTTGGCGACGAGATAGCCGAAGGCTGTCAGCAAACTCAGGATCGCGAGCGCGAACCCGCTCATCGTCGCCATGCGCAGCGGGACCTTCGAGTGGTTCACGATTCCCAGAAACGCGAGATCGTACAGCGTGTAGAAGTTCTGCGACGATATCCCGCGTTTGCGCGCCGGCTGGCGGAACGGCACCAGCGACGGCTCATGTCCGATTTCTGCGATCAACCCGCGGAAATACGGATACGGATCGTCGATCTTCCTGAGCGACTCGATCACCGATTGGTCGTAGCAGCCGAAACCAGTGGACTGCCGCACGAGCTCGATGTCGGAGATGCTCGCGAGTGTGCGATAGTAGCGATCGCGAATTGCGTAGAAGAGACCGCTTTCGTCGGCGGACTCTTTCACGCCGAGTACGACTTTCGAGCCGGCTTCCCAGCGGCGGAGGAATTCCGGAATGAGTTCGGGCGGATCCTGGAAGTCGCACGCGAGCGCAATGACCGCGTCGCCGTGCGATTGCAATAGTGCGTAGTAACCGGAGCGCACGTGGCCGAAGTTTCGCGCGTTGAGGATCACCTTCACATTCTTGTCCTGCGTCGCCATCTCGCGCAGAATGATCGCCGTCCGATCCTTCGACCCGTTGTCGATGAAGATGTGCTCGTAGCGGTACTGTGGCAGTCCCGCGAACACGGTCTTCACCGCTTCGTACATCTCGCGAACGTTCCCCTCTTCGTTGAAGCAGGGGGTCATGACCGAGATCAGGCGCATGGGCAAGAACATAACGCCGCCACCGCCGCCGCGCAGTTATCATTGGGGGCATTCCAGACAGCTATGAGGTCTCATTTGACGCCGGAAGAGTTTCGCAAACAGGGCCACGCCATCGTCGACTGGATCGCGGACTATCGCCGCGACGTCGGCAAATACCCGGTAATGTCGCAGGCTGCGCCGGGAGACATCCGCCGCGCTCTTCCCGAACATCCGCCCGAGCAGCCCGAACAGTTCGCCGCGATCATGGCCGATCTCGATCGCGTGATCATGCCGGGGATCTCGCACTGGCAGCATCCCTCGTTCTTCGGATACTTCCCCGCGAACAGTCTCCTCTCGAGCGTGCTCGGCGACTTCCTCAGCACCGGGCTGGGCGTGATCGGGCTTTCGTGGCAGTCGAGTCCCGCGCTCACCGAACTCGAGGAAGTCGTCTGCGACTGGACGCGCCAGATGCTCGGACTCTCCAGCTCGTGGAGCGGCGTGATCAACGATACGGCCTCTACGAGCACGATCGTCGCGCTCCTCTGCGCGCGCGAACGCGCGTCGAACTTTTCGCTCGACCGCGGGGGACTGCAGGGCGAGGATCGTCCACTTGTGGTGTACGTGTCCGCGCACGCGCACAGCTCAGTGGACAAGGCCGCGCTCATGGCGGGATTCGGCCGTGCGCACGTTCGCCTCGTGGAGTTCGATGAGGACAACGCGATGAAGCCGGATGCACTCGCGCGCGAGATCGAGTCCGATCAGCGCGCGGGGCGCGTTCCGTGCGCGGTCGTCGCAACATGCGGCACCACGACGGCGATCGCGTTCGATCCGATCGCGGCGATCGCGAAGATCGCAGCAACGCACAAAGTATGGCTGCACGTCGACGCCGCGATGGCGGGCTCCGCGATGATTCTCCCCGAGTGCCGCGCACTATGGGACGGAGTGGAGGGCGCGGACTCGATGGTGATGAATCCGCACAAATGGCTCGGCGCCGCGATGGACTGCTCGCTTTACTACGTGCGCGATCCGGTGCATCTCATGCGCGTGATGTCGACGAACCCGAGCTACCTGCAGTCGTCGGCCGATGGGTCGGTGAAGAACTATCGAGACTGGAGTCTGCCGCTCGGCCGTCGCTTCCGAGCGCTGAAGCTCTGGTGCTTGATCAGAGAACAGGGAATCGCCGGTCTTCAAGCGCGGCTTCGTCGCGATCTTGAAAATGCGAAATGGTTGGAATCGCAGGTTCGCGCGGAGCCCAACTGGCGCGTGCTCGCTCCCGTTTCACTTCAGACGGTTTGCGTTCAGCACGTTCCGCCGGGGCGATCGGGCGAGGAGCTCGACGCGCACACTCAGCGCTGGTGCGAAAAGATCAATCGATCGGGCGCGGCATACCTCACGCCAGCGATTCTCGACGGGCGGTGGATGGTGCGGGTGTCGATTGGTGCGCAGCACACGGAGCGCGCGCACGTGGCGGCGCTTTGGACAGAAATGAAAAAGGCGGCGACTGGCGACTTGTGAGGGGCGGCTTCGCTAGTGGCGACTGGCGACGGATTAGCTCTGGCGCGTCACCCGCACGGCGAGGACGAACGCGACGGCGAGCAGCA
Organism: Gemmatimonadota bacterium; assembly: GCA_025362095.1. Lineage (GTDB taxonomy): Bacteria > Gemmatimonadota > Gemmatimonadetes > Gemmatimonadales > Gemmatimonadaceae > Fen-1231. The sequence continues at coordinate 4,287 of JANYIJ010000084.1, forward strand.
GGGCGCCCAGGAAAAACGGCGCGCCTGGGATGTGCCACGCAGTGTCGGCGCCGATGAAATGCGCGAAGGTCCACGTAAACAGGCCGGGTCCGATCAGGCCGGCGATTCCCATGACGCTCGCGTTCGCGCCCTGAAGCTGGCCCTGCTCGCTCGCGCTCACGCGATGCGTCATCAGTCCCTGCGCGGCGGGTCCGTAAAATCCCATAAGTGATCCGAACGGTATCGCGGCGATGAACAGCGCGCCGGTGGGAGCGAATCCCCACGCGGTGAAGCCGATGATGCCCGAGGTCAATCCGAGCAGCAGCGCGCGGCGGTCGCCGATCTTCGCGACCACGGGTTTCACCAGTCCGCCCTGCACGATCACGCTGCCGATTCCGACCAGCGCGAGCGTCAGACCCACCGCGCGAGGGCTCCACTGATATCGATAGCCGACGTACAGCACGAACACGCTCTGCAGCACCTGATGCGAAACGAAGTACAGAAAATTGACGGTCGCGAGTCCGAACAGTTCGTGGTGCGAGCGAAGCAGCTTGAGCGAGCCCACGGGATTCGCCTTCGACCAATCGAACGTCTTCGTGCGTTTTTCCGGCGGCAGCGATTCGGGAAGTACGAGCAGCCCGTACAGCGCGTTCAGGAGTGTCATCCCCGCCGCGACCCAGAACGGCAGCCGCGGGTTCGTGGCACCGAGCACGCCGCCGAGCGCGGGGCCGAGAATGAAGCCAAGTCCCCACGCGGCGCCGATGATTCCGAAACTTGCGGCGCGTTTCTCTTTCGGCGTGACGTCGGCGATGTACGCGCCGGCAGTGGTCCAGCTCGCGCCCGTGATTCCTGAAATCACTCGGCCGACAAACAGCCAGCCGAGCGTCGGCGCGAGCGCCATCACGATGTAGTCGAGGCCGAGTCCGAAATTCGAGAGGAGAATCACGCGGCGGCGGCCATATCGATCGGAGAGCATGCCGATGATCGGCGAGCAGAAGAACTGCATTGCCGACCACACCGTCCCGAACACGCCGAACATGATCGCGGCGCGCGCGGCGTCGCCGCCGAGAAAATCCTGCACGAGACGCGGCAGCACGGGAATGATAATTCCCATCGCCAGCACGTCGAGAACGACCGTGATGAAGATGAACGCGACCGCCGCCTGCCTCCGCGGCGGCGGCGCGAAATCGACCTCGGGTGCTCCCATGTGTTCTGCTGCCTGCTACGGAGCGACGGCGAGCGCCTTGATGAGCTTGCTCAGCGCATCGAGGTCGCGCAGGTCGAGCACTTCGCCAGGCGTGTGCGAATAACGACCGGGCCAGGAGAGTCCGATGTTCGGCGCGCCGAATGCACCGATCGCCGAACCATCGGTGGAGCCCTGCGTGGTGCCGAGCTGCAACGGAATCATCGCAGACTTCGCGGCCTTGATCACGCGCTCACGCTCGGCGCGCGAAACCACCGTGCTGTTGTCGAGTCCGCGCAGCACCGGGCCTTTGCCCAGCGGCGCGAGCGCGAAGGTGGGAAGCTCGAGTGGCGTGTCGCTCGAGACGAACGTATCGATCGCGTAGGTGCGCGCGAGCTTCGTGCCATAGGTCACGCCGAACGCGCGCGCGCCAAGAAGGCCGGCTTCCTCGCCGACGTCCCAGACGAAATACGTTTTTCGCGGGAGGAAGGCGGGATCGATCGCGCGAACCGCCATGAGCAGGGCGGACGATCCGGTGCGATCGTCGCTCGATCGTCCGGTGATTCGGATTGAGCCGAGTCGCTCGGCGTGCTTGTATCCGATGATCATCGCGCCCGGACGCGCGCCACGCGCGACGAGGCCGGCGGAGTCGACTCCGAACCAGGCCGTCATGTTGCGGGGTGCTTTCACGCGCGCCGTGTCGCGAGGGACGAACACGCCGCGCAGCGGATCGGGTGCAGCCCCTCCGGCAGATTTGTCGAAGTAGAGCAGGGCAACCTCGCCTTCCCACGCTGATGCGACCGCGCCGCCAACTATACGAAGAGTGACGCTGCCGTCGCCGTTGATGCGGTCGAGCAGAAATCCGACTTCGTCCACGTGCGCGACGAACGCGATGGGATCCTTGTCGGGGCCGGCTTCGACGATGACGTTGCCGGCGGAATCAGTTGTTGCCTTCGCTTTCGCCCATGCGGGAAGCGCGGCCTTCACGGCCTCGGAAACACGCCACTCCTGCGGATGAACGCCTGGCACGTCGAGCAGCTGCGTCACCTGCTTCTCCGCGGCGTCGTATCCGTCGGTGCGTGCCGCCACAACAGCGGGCTTCGCCTCAGCCGGCGCGATCCAGTCGACCATCGACTTCAGCACCGCTCCACTCGCAACAGCCGTTCTGTTGAGCAGTTCGAGCGCGTCGCTCGCTCTGATCGATTCGACGAGCGATCCCGTGAACCGCGTGCGCGGCACGATCGACTTGGTCGGCTGCGCGCCGCGTCCGCCGCGAGATTCGCCGATGAGCGTGAGGTCGTCGTAGTGTCCGAGCCGCGCGAGCGCGCCGTTGAGGCCGGACCAGTTCATCACGTGCTGTGCAGAAATGATGAACACGGTCTGGCCGTTCGACACAGTTCCCTCGGCGACCGTGGCGACTGCGGCGCAGCCTGCGCGGGCGGCTGCGCCGGGTCCGGCGGCATAGCCCTGATACGTCCAGGCCGGACGATCCGCGATCACTGGATCGAGCAGCGCGATGCCGAGTCTTTCTGCGTCGGCGCGCGACGATGCACCGACATCGATCCAGAGCTGATCGACGCCCACAACGGTTGTATCGCCGCGATGCTGCTGTGCGAAGTGTCCGTTGAAGATCGCGCCGACGCCGAGCACGCCGTTTTCGCCGCCGCGCGCGGTGAAGATGCGCACGCGCTGCGCCTCGAGCGCCTGATCCCAGAGCGGGTGCGGCGGCACACCGCCAGCGCGATGCAACCTTATATAGCCTTCGTCGGTGATGCCGCTGACGACGTATGACGAGACATCGAGCGCGCACGCGATCACGCGGCGTGGCGTGCCGGCGCCGACAGTCTTAATGAGATTCCCGACGCCGTCGCGAGTCCAGCCCGGGAGCGCGGCTTTAAGTCGCGCTGCGGCGATGTCTTCTGAACCCGCGGGTGCGGGGAGCGAGATCCATCGCGAGATGGCATCGACGACGCGGTCTTCTGCGGAGTTGCCCTGTGCCGAGGCCGTGTTCGCGACCGCGCAGAGGAGAGCGATGATGAGGAGTGAGAAGTTTTTCATTGGGGAGACGTTACGGGGGCACAGTGGCGATGTCGAGTGGCGCGAGCCGAGAACCAAACGGTATCTTCCACCGCTCAATGGCCAATCCCTCTCCCGTGAAGTTCGACGACCCCGCCGCGTTTCCGCGCGGATTCCGGTGCACGAGCACCAACTGCGGCCTCAAGCCGGATGCCAAGGACCTCGCGCTGTTCGTGAGCGAGAAGGATTGCGCCGCTGCGGCAGTGTTCACGCGAAATCAGTTTCCCGGCGCGCCGATCACGCTCGGCCGGGAAACCATTAAAAACGGCACGCTTCGCGCGATCGTGGCAAATAGTAAATGCAGCAACGTCGCGACCGGTGCGAAAGGACTCGATAACGCGCGCCGCATGGCGGCCGCGGCTGCGAAGGAAATCGGATCCACCGCCGATCGCGTGCTGGTGAGCTCGACCGGCGTGATCGGCGTGCAGCTTCCGATCGAGAAGATCGAGAAGGGAATCGTGGGACTCGCGGCGCAGCTTCAGTCCGATCCCATGGTGGGCGCAGAGGGGATCATGACGACCGACACATTTCCCAAGGCGCTTTCTGCGCGCCTGGGTGATGCGACGATCACCTGGGTTGCGAAGGGCTCGGGGATGATCGAGCCGAACATGGCGACCATGCTCGCGTACATCTTCACTGATGCGGAGCTCGACGCCGCGACGCTCAGCAAGATGCTGCGCGCCGCCGTGCACGTCTCGTTCAACATGCTGAGCGTGGATACGGACACGAGTACGAGCGACACGTGCGCGATCATGGCGAACGGTCTCGCTGGTCGTGTTGACGAGAAGTTGTTTCTCGAGACGCTCACGGCCGGTTGCATCAGGATGACGGAAACTCTCGCGCGGGATGGCGAAGGCGCGAAGCACCTGTTGCGCACGACGGTTCGCGGCGCGGCGACCGACGCTGAGGCTCGTACTGTTGCGAAGTCGCTCGTGAACTCCCCGCTCATCAAGACGATGGTGCACGGCGCCGATCCAAATGTCGGTCGGTTGCTCATGGCAGTGGGGAAAGCATTCGATGTGAAGATCAAGCCGGCGAGCACCGACGCGTGGATCAACGGCTACGCGGTGGTGAAGGGCGGCGAGCGTCTCGACTTCGATGAGGCGACTGTGCGCGCCGCGCTCAAGAACGAAGTGGTCGATCTCGAAGTCACGCTCGGCGATGGCAACGCGAGCGCGACCGCGTACGGCTGCGATCTCACGCACGGCTACATCGACGAGAACGCGGCGTACTACTCGAGCTGAGTCGAGCAGCCCGACGCGCGAACAGCGCTCACGGCTCGCGATTACTCCGATAATGTTGACGGTCTCCGC
>JANYIJ010000093.1 GCA_025362095.1 Gemmatimonadota bacterium
GGGGCGGTTCGCGGTGTCACCTCGAGTCGATGGACGGCGGTATTTCGCGGTGAGGTTCTTCGCGCTGTCTGCGCCGATCGTCTTGAGCATGATGTTGCCGCGATCGTCGTACGCGAACGCGGTGGCGTCCTTGTTCCAGCGCGCGCCAATGCGGCGCTCGGTCGGCTTCACGAGCGTGTCCGGCTTGGCGCCGGGCGCAAGCGACAGCTTGAACACAGCGAAATCGCTTCCGCCATTGTTGTCGTACGTGGTCTTTTTCGGCGTGGCGGTCGAATAGACGATGTACGATCCGTCCGGGGAGAAGTCCACGCCGCCGCCGCCCCCACGTCCGCCACCGCCGCCCGCGCCGATCGGCGTCTGGCCGAGCAGTTCGCGCACGGACCCGTCTGCGAGGCTCACGATCGCGGGGATCTGCTCGTCGCTCATGTTGCGGACGCGATCCCACGAGAGAAACGGCTCCTTGGAATCCTGAACTGTGATAGGGCCTTCGTCGAGGTTCACGAACGCCGCGCGCGCCTTCGCGGCCCAGCCATCTGGACGGAGCGTGACGAGCACGGACTTGCCGTCAGGCGCCCAGACGAGCGGCGAGTTTGACGCGACGGCCTTCGTTGTTTTTGCCGCGATCGTTTTCACTTTCGCGGTGGCGATGTCGTAGAGGTTGATCGACCAGTCGTCGCCTTTTAGCTGGAAGAAACCGAGGCTCTTGCCGTCCTTGGTGAACTTCGCGTCGCGCACCTGAACTTTGCCGGGTAGGATTGCCTTCACCTGTCCGTTGGTCGCGTCGATGATCTGGAATTCCGCGATTGACGGCGTGACGTAGGTGGGATCTCCGTATCGCGCGTTGTTGACTCCGAGCGCGTCGCGGCGGACGCGAACGGTGAGCGCGATCCAGCGTCCGTCGGCACTGACGTCCTCGATGCGCGAGGAGCGAATGTTCAGCGCGTCGTCGACGCCGAACGCGCGAGGCGGTGCCTGCTGTGCGTGCGCGGGCAGGGTGATGAACGCGAGCGCGAGGACGAAGCGGGCGGCGGTGCGGCGGGTCATGGGAATGCTCCCTGTAGTTGACAACGTCAGGCGTACAGCGGAGAGTATGCCCTCGGATCGCTGAACGGGCAACTACGAGCAGCCAACAGCACCACCAGCAAACAGCAGCAAACAGCAGCAACTCCAACCTGCGCGGGAAATGAAGTGCGAATCCTCACATGGAATACCGCCCAAGGCCGCGGATCGTCGGCCGCGCTGCAGCTCGCCGATCGCGTCGCGGCCGACGTGGTCCTTTTGCAGGAGTCATTCCCTCCGAAAACCTGGGCGGGTGCTGTGGCAGGCGCCGTTGTTCCCGGCCGGAAATGGGGGAGCTGGGTGCTGGTGCGTTCCGGCAAGCTCACCGAAGTCGAGGTTAACGGTTTCACCGGCTGGGTTGCAGCGGCCAATTGGCGACGGTCCTCGAAATCGACGCTGCTCGCTTCGCTGCACTCCCCCACTTCGAGCGAGTCCAGTCCGCGCCGATCGTATATCGATGAGGCGCGCGGCGCAGTGGACATGATTGTACAGAATTCCCCGCGCGAGAAACGACATGTGATCGGCGGCGATTTCAATTTCAAGTTCTTCGGTCCGACCACCGCGGAGAACGCCAAGGGATCGTCGAAAAAAGAGATCGCGACGATGCAGCACTTCGCATCGCTGGGGTTCTCCAACGTGTGGGCCGACTGTCACCCCGGCGCGTCTCTGCCGCAAACGCTGCGCTGGACGAAAGACAGGTCGATACCATACCACTGCGACGGCTTATTGGTGCGCCCGTTCGATCCTTCGCGCGCCATCTGCGAGGTGCTCTCGTCCGACTTCGTTCACCGGCACAGCGATCACAACGCGGTGCTGGCGGTGATCGATTGACTCCGCCCTGGCTCGGTCCGATCTCCGATCACGAGATCGACGCTCTCGCGACACTCATGCGCGACACGATTCAGCCGCTCGTCTACTACAACGAGCCGGCGATTCGTGCCGAGTTGATCAAGTACACTCCGGAGAAACTCCGCGCGCGGGCAGCGGGCGATCCGCACGCGGTCCTCGTCGCGCGCGATGCGACCGGCTTGACCGGATTCTGCGTCAGCCGCTTCGACGATGGCACCATCTGGCTCGACTGGTTCGGCACCGCGTCCCGCGCCCGCGGCCGCGGCACCGGCGCGGCACTCCTCGCAGCACTCGCGAGCACACTGCCATTGCGAAACGCGCACAAGATCTGGTGCGACTCACGAACGGACAACAAAGAATCGAAATCCGCGCTCGAACGCGCGGGCTACAAACGCATCGCCACGCTCATGAATCACTGGCACCGCCAGGATTACTATCTGTGGGAGTCGTATCCGTAGATTGTCGTCCTTCTGTCGCCTGTCGCCGTCACTCGTTCACATGCACCACAGTTGCCGGCGCAAATCCATTGAACGTCGTCGCTGATGCGTACGTGTACGCCCCGATCATCTCACTGTAGACGTAGTCGTCGCGTTTGAGATTCGGAAGATTTTCCGCCACCGAGATCACGTCGAACGCGTCGCACGTCGGGCCAAACACAGCCGAAAGGCGCGTCTTGCCACCCTTGAACGCTTTTACCGGATACTTGGCGTGGTCGAACACCTGCCCCGAGTACGTGTGGTACACGCCGTCGTCGAGATAGTACGAGGGCTTTCCGTCACGAATCGACTTGCCGATGATCTTCGCCACGGAGTACCCCGCCGTCGCCACAAAAAAACGGCCGGGCTCCGCGAGAATCTCGATCTCCTTCGGGAAAAGACGTTTGATTTCCGAGTTGATCACTTTCGCGAGTTCGCGGAACGGACGAACGGTTGAATCGTACGGCGCCGGGAATCCCCCGCCAATGTCCACCAGATTCATGCGCTTGTAACCGCGCGCCTTCGCTTCTGTGTAAATGTCCGCGGTGAGATTCAGCGCCTCGACGTAGTTCTGGTAATTCGTCGTCTGGCTCCCCACATGGAAGCTCACGCCTTCGACCACCAACCCGCGCCGGTCCGCCTCGAGAATTAGATCGACCGCCTCACCCGGTGAAGCGCCAAACTTCGACGACAGTTCCACCATCGCGCCGGTGTTCGACACTTTCAGCCGGAGCACGAGCCCCGCATGCGGCGCATGCTTTGCGATTTTCTCGATCTCATCCATGTTGTCGAACGTCACGAGGGGCTTGTAGCGATCGAGCTCCTGCAGCGTCTGCACCGGCTTGATCGGGTTCGCGTAAATGACCTTGTCCCAGATCCACTGCTGCCGCGCGCGCGCCGGCATTTTCTTGATCATGTCATACACGAGCTCGAACTCCGGCATCGATGCGACGTCGAAGCTCGATCCCTCCTTGAACAGCGTGCGAACCACCGCCGGGTCCGCTCCCGCCTTCACCGCAAAATACGGCTGCACCCGCGGCAGATATTTCCTGAACGTTCGAAAGTTCTTCCGCAGCTCATCGTGATCGATGATGAGCAGCGGCGTGCCGAACTTCTCGGCGAGTTGCTTCAGCCGGGCCTTCGCGATCATTCGCCGTCCTTCACGAGGAAGTTCTTGAACTGCCACGGATCGCGCAGATCGTGCTGCGGCTTGTTGTAGCCCGGGAACGGGTTCTTGTAATGCTTGAGCGGCGTCCAGTCGTTCCGCACTGAGATGAATTTGCCGAGATATGGCTTCGAAATCTTCAAAACGAATTCGTGCGGCAGATCGTCTGGAACGACGGGCCCCATCGCCGGGTTCTCAATCATCCAGCACGTCGCGGCCACCACCGAGATCGCGACCTGCATGGTGGTGGCGTTCTGGTGCGGCACGAGACGTCGCGACTCCTCAATGCTGAGATCGCTGCCGCACCACCACGAGTTGTACGAGTGACCCATGATCAGCGCGCCGAGAATGTCCGCGCCGCTCGTGATCTCGTCGTTCATGATTCGCTGGTTGTCGTTCAGCTTGTAGTCGTAGCCGCGCATCTCGCTGAGCGATGCGATCGCCGCGTCGCTCGGGCAGTAGGCGTAGTGCACCGTCGGACGGTACACGGCCTTCCCCTTCTCCCACACCGTGAGGTGGTCAGAGATCGTGAACGCTTCGCCATGGCGAACAACCATTCCCTGCACCGCATAGTTCGGCACCCAGGTGCGCACCCAGGTGTTCATGCCCATGCGCGCGAGGCAGATCTGGTTCTTCGGGCCTTCCTTGTGCTTGTACGCGTATGGCGGCAACCACTTTTCGTGCGTGCCCCAGCCGAGCTCGGC
>JANYIJ010000120.1 GCA_025362095.1 Gemmatimonadota bacterium
CGGGATACGGCGCCGCGTTCAAGCAGTCGCTCGTCGACGAGCTCGGCCCATGGAATCTCTCCGCGTCCGGATGGGGCGAGACGCTGCCGCACGAGGACAATCGCATCACGCTCGATCCCGCGGTGAAAGACAAGTGGGGAGTCCCGGCGGCGCGCATCGAGGTGCGCTGGCGCGAGAACGAGCGAGCGATGGACAAGGACATGCAGACCGCGATGGCGGAGATGCTCGACGCCGCGGGTTGCACCGATGTCAGAATGCACGGCTCGAACAATCCGCCAGGCCACTGCATTCACGAGATGGGCGGCGCGCGCATGAGCGTCACCGCGAAGGATGGCGTGCTGAACAAGTGGAACCAGGCGTGGGACGTGAAGAACCTGTTCGTCACGGACGGCGCGTGCATGACGTCGAACGGGTGCCAGAACCCGTCGATTACCTACATGGCGCTGACGGCGCGCGCGGCGGCGCATGCGGTGAGCGAGATCAAGAAGGGGGCACTGTGATTTCGCGACGCGAGGCGCTGGGAACGATGGCAGGCATCGTAACGGCGGCGAATGGCGAGTGGGGACTGGCGGATGAGCGCGTGGCAAATCGCGAGTCGGGACTGGGACGTCCGGCCGGACGTATCAAGCAATCCGTGAGCCGGTGGTGTTACGGCAAACTCTCGCTTGAGGAACTCTGCACCGCTTCGAAAAAGATCGGACTCTCGGCGATAGACTTGCTCGACGAGAAAGACTGGACCACGCCGAAACAGTTCGGCCTCTCCTGCGCGATGGCAAACGGCTTCGGCTCGATCCCCAAGGGATTCAACCGGCCGGATAATCATGACAAGCTCGTGGCGGACGCCGAGCGCATGATGCCGCTTGCAGCCGCCGCGGGCGTTCCGAACATCGTGTGCTTCAGCGGAAATCGCGCGGGACTTTCAGATGGCGAGGGAATCGCGAACTGCATCGCCGGCCTGAAACGCATCACGCCGACGGCTGAACGGGTTGGCGTCACGCTGTGTCTCGAACTGCTCAACAGCAAAGTGGACCATCACGACTACCAGGCCGATCACACCGCGTGGGGCGTGGAAGTCGTGAAGGGTGTGGGGTCGCCGCGGCTGAAACTGCTCTATGACATCTACCACATGCAGATCATGGAGGGCGATGTCGTGCACACGATTCGCACGCACTCACAGCACATCGCGCACTACCACACGGCCGGAGTGCCGGGGCGGAACGAGATCGACGATTCGCAGGAGTTGAACTACAGGCGGGTCGCGACGGCGATCGCGGAATCGGGCTTCACGGGATTTTTGGCGCACGAGTTCGTGCCGAAGAACGATCCGCTCAAATCGCTGGGAGAAGCGTTCGCGATCTGCGACGTTTAGCCGCCGATTTTTTCCGGTGCCGCGCCGCTTTCGCGCGATTGCCGCACGTTTTCATATCGCACCATCTACGCTTTCCATTGCGCGATCCGTCGTAAAACACACGCGCGCAGCGGGGATCAGCGCACTTCCTCACCCGCTCCAGCTCGCCCGACACGAGCGCGTCCGCCGCGGACTCGATGATCGGAATCATCAGTCCCGCGAACACATCGCCCGCCGTCACGAAGTTCCGCACGAAGCCGCCATCGCTGCGCGGCTCCACCCGCCGCGTTCCCGCGCTGCGCCCGAGAATGCGGTTGATCTCGCCGATGGCAGTTTGTGTCGCCCGCTCCTGCGGCGCGTCGCCGCGCTCGGCCAGTGCGCGCAGCACGTTGCGCAAACGCCGCGCCTCGTGAAGAGCCCCGTTCGCGCCGGTTGGCTGCTGCTGCGCGCGGCGGTTCATCGCGGTCGCGCGTTCGTCGTCCAGCACACGCGCAGCCGAGAGCCAGTTGACGAACCGCTCGAACGAATCGAGCGCGTCGGTGCGCGCGTCGCCCCGTGAGTGCGTGGCGTCGTCGCTATTGACGAAATCGAGCCATAGCCGCTCACCCACGAATACGAAAGGCGCGGTGATCGCGCCGGGCGGCGTCTTGGGCGAGGAGTGAGCAGTGAGGGGCATCTTTTTGCAGACTAAGGCTCCAAGTCCGCGCGGGCAAGAAGAGCGTGCGTTAAGTTCTCGCTAATGTCTTCTGCTGTCGTTCCCATTCTTGCTCTGAGCCGGAGTCCTTGAAATGAAGTTTGAAGTGCTCGATCGCGTCCGCTGGAGTGACTGCGATCCGTTCGGCATCATCTACTACGGCGCCTACGTGCGGCTCTTTCAGGTAGCCGAAGAAGAGATGTTCCGCGCGGCGGGCCTGCCGTACGAGACGCTGCGGGGCGAGAAGGCCGTCTGGATTCCGCGCAAAGCGTTTTCGGCGGAGTTCCACACGCCGGCGCAGATCGACGAAGCGGTCGCGGTGCAGGTGCATTTCTCGCGCATAGGCAACACTGCGATGACCATGCAGTTCGAGGTCTACCGCGCGAGCGATCGCGTGCATCGCGCGAGCGGAACGCTCACCATTGTCTCGGTCGATAAGCCGACCATGAAACCGAAGCGCATTCCGGACGACGTCCGCGCGAAGCTATCCCTCTACTCGGGGTAATCCGCCGCTCGCGCCGATCCGCCGCGCGAGCCGCTGCAGGCCGTCGTAGGCCGCGTATTTGTAGGCGTCACTGAGCGTGGGATAGTTGAACACGCCCTGGATGAAGTAGTCGATCGTCCCGTCGAAACTGATCACGGCGGCCGCGAGGTGAATCAGCTCGCACGCGCCTTCGCCGACGATGGTGCAACCGAGCAGGCGCTGATCGTCGCGGCGGAAGATGAGTTTTACGAAGCCGTCGAGATCACCGATGATCTGCCCGCGCAGGTTTCCGCGAAAACTCGACGTGCCCGTTTCGTACGAGAGCCCTTTCGAGCGGCACGACTCCTCGGTCTCGCCGACCATCGAGACCTCGGGGACGGTCCAGACGCCGTAGGGGAGAACCGGTGACACGCGCTGCTTGTAGCGCAGGTCGAACGCGTGGCACATCGCGACGCGCGCCTGCTCCATCGATGTCGAGGCGAGTGCGGGAAATCCGATCACGTCGCCCGCCGCGAAGATGCTCGGCACGGTCGTGCGGAACTTGTCGTCGACGAGTATGAACCCGCGCGAGTTCATCCGCACGCCAGCCTCCTCGAGTCCCATATCGTGCGTCGCGCCGGAGCGTCCGACGCTGTAGAGGACGCAGTCGGCGACGAGCTCCGTGCCGTCCGTGAGCACCACGGTCGCGATCCGGTTGCCGCCGTTGTCCACGCGAATCTCGCGCACCTCGGAGTTGAGCATCACCTGCACGCCCAGCCGTCCTGTCATCTGCGCGCAGAGCGAGTCGCTGACGTCGGGGTCGAGCTGCGTCAGCAGCCGCTCACGCGAGTTGATGATCGTGACGCGAACGCCGAGCGCCGCGAAGGTGCCCGCGTACTCACAGCCGATGACACCGCCGCCGACGACCACCATGCGCGCGGGAATCGACGGGAGCGTGAGCAGCGTGTCGCTGTCGACGACGGTCTCGCCGTCGAACGGAATGCTCTCCGGGCGCACGGGATGTGAACCCGTCGCGACCAGGATCACGTCCGCCGTGATGCGCTGGTTCTCCTCGCGGAAGCGCGACACCTCCACGGTGTGCGCATCGATCACTCTCGCGTGTCCCTGCACCGTGGTGACCTGATGCTTCGCAAGGTTGTCGCCTACGAGCTGCCATGCGGACTCGACCACCGCGCGCTCGCGAAACATGAAGTCGCTGATGGTGATGTCGGACTTCACGCGGTACTCGACTCCGTACAGGCCGCGCTGGCGCAACCCAGAGAAGTAGAGCGCCGTTTCGCGCAGCGTCTTGGAAGGAAGCCCGCCGGTATTGACGGAGTTTCCGCCTGGCTTCGGCGCGCGTTCGACGAGGCAGACCTTCTTGCCGAAGTAGGCGGCCTGTGCGGCGCCCTTTTCGCCGGCCGGGCCGGCGCCGATGACGAGGAGATCGAAATGGTCGGCCATTGGGACACAACGTTACGGGTGCGACGGAAACTGCACAATCACCGTGGAGTGGGTAGTTTTCACGGGACATGACCACTCCCGACCAGGCCACGTACTTCCGGAAAGGATTCGGCCTAAAAACGGCGGTCCAGGACACGCTGTCGTCGGACTACACGGGCCACCTCGTGGACCTCCTGCGCGCCCGTGAGTTCACGCTCGCCTCGGGCGACGTCACGGTGCGGCTCGCGAAGGAGTTCGGCTTCTGCTACGGCGTGGAACGCGCGGTGGAGTATGCATACCAGACACGCGCGAAATTTCCCGACCGCCGCATTTTTCTCGCGGGCGAGATCATCCACAACCCGCACGTCAACGCGAAGCTCCGCGAGATGGGAATCGTCTTTCTCCTCGCCGGCGAAACGGGGTTCGACTACTCCGGCGTGAAGCCGGAGGACGTTGTCATCCTCCCCGCGTTCGGCGTGACGATCGGCGATTTCGAGACACTCCGCGGACTTGGCTGCGTGATGGTCGACACCACGTGCGGCTCGGTGCTCAACGTGTGGAAGCGCGTTGAGAGCTACGCCCGTGACCACTTCACCTCGCTTATCCACGGCAAGTACTACCACGAGGAAACGCGCGCCACGGCGTCGCAGGTCGCCAAGTACGAGGGCGGCACGTACCTCGTGGTGCGCAACATGGAACAGGCCCACGACGTCTGCGACTACATCGAAGGAAAGGGGCTCTCTCGTGAGGCCTTTCTCGATAAATACCGCAAGCAGGCGAGCCCGCATTTCGATCCCGACGTGCACCTCGCGCGCATCGGCGTCGCAAACCAGACGACGATGCTCGCGCGCGAATCGCTCGCGATCGGCGAGGCGGCTGGCCAGGCGATGGCGCGCGCGCGCGGCGACGCGTATCGCGCTGGGAACTTCCGCACGTTCGACACCATCTGCAGCGCCACGCAGGACCGGCAGGACGCCGTGAACGAACTGCTCCGCGAGCCGCTCGACGTCATGCTCGTGATCGGCGGCTACAACTCGAGCAACACGATCTCGCTCGCGGCGCTGTGCGCCGAGCGCGTGCCGACGTTCCACGTTTCGGACGCGGCGTGCATAGATGTCGAGGCCGGCTCGGTGCGCCACATGCGGCCGGGCAGCTCGGAGGAGATCGAGACGGCCGGCTGGCTGAATACCGCGGGCGCGCTGCGCGTGGGCATCACCGCGGGCGCGAGCACACCCAACAACAAGATCGGTGAAGCCGTGGCGCGCATCTTCGCCACGCGCGGCATCGATCCTGCAGGCATCATCTGAGCGACCTGCCCGGATTCGCAAAGCTGCAGGGCGGCGATGCGAGTGCGGTGCTCGTGCCGGCGCTCGGTGGAAAGGTGCGCGACATGCATCTCGGCGGACGGCAGTGGCTCTGGCACAACCCGGAGATTCCGTTCGCGCTGCCGCGCGAGGGCGCGCCGTACGCCGAGCTCGAAGCATCGGGTGGATTCGACGAATATTTCCCAACCGTTGGACCGTGCCGCCTTCCTCGCTGGGTGAAGGGCGCGCGATGGGTGAAGCTTCCCGATCGCGGCGAGCTCTGGGCGCAGCCGCCCGAGATCACGATCATGACCGATCAAGACGGTCACTCGGCGACGTGTGCGTGGAACGGTTCGGCGCTGCCGTACCGGTTCACCCGGCGCATCACGGTGCACCCCGAGGGGTGGGTCGCGTTCGCATACGCGGCGACGAACACCGGTGAGCACCGGATTCCGTTTCTTTGGTCGTCACATCCAATCTTCCCGCTAACGCCGCGCACGCGAATCGTGCTCCCCGAGGGAGCCCGCGTGCGCCTCTGCTCACAGAGCGGCGTGGATTTCGGGAAGCCGGGCGCGGAGCACCAGTGGCCGCGTCTCGCGGCCGCCGGCGCCCACGAGGGAAAGCGATTCGATCTCTCGCGTCCATTCATCGCGACCGGGGGCGACTACGCGTGCAAACTGTTCGTCGATCTTCCGCGCAGCGAAGTGACGATCGGCGTGGAAGAGGCGAGTGCGCGACTCGAAATGCGTCTGCATGGCCGCGAAATTCCGAGCGTGGGGATTTCCATCAATCGCCAGAGCGCGGGCGGCGCGGGGCTGCGGCGCGGCAGCTGGCCGTTCGCAAAGACATTCCGCGCACCCAGCACCGTCGCGATCGAGCCGTGCCTCGGCGCCCCGGAGTCGCTCCGCGATGCGCTGGGGAAATGGGATGACGCGCACTGGCTCGAACCCGGAGGCACGGCGCGCTGGGGGATGACCTGGCGCGGAGTGCCGCGGACCGAAGACCGTGGACCGAGGACCGAGGACGCATGACAAGCGGCGCGATGCAGGCCGACGCGCGGCGACTGCTGCTCACCGGGCTCGTCGATTACGCGGGATTATTTCCGCCCGCTGCGGAATCGATGCGCGATGCTGCTGCGAAGTTCGCGGAATACCGCCGCGGTCCGCACGCGTGGGCGCTGGGGAAGTTTGTCGTGCCGGTCGCGCGGCTCTCAGAGCTCGAGGATGCGATGCGTCCGCACGCGGACGAAGGCGGCGCGTGGCCGCTTGCGTTGATCGCGGGCGCAGATTTTTCGGCAGATGTGCGCGTGATCGAAAGTTTTGCGAAGCGCGCGGGCTCGCTGGCGACGGTGGGCGCGATCGAAGTGAAGAGCTCCTCGCCGGAAGCGATCGCCGCGATCGCGAGCAGCACCGCGTTGCTGCGGGCGCAAGTGACTGAGTCGTTCGAGACGTACGTCGAGGTGCCGATCGCCGACGATCCAGCGCCGCTTATCGACGCGATCGCCGCGCACGGCCTGCGCGCGAAAGTGCGCACCGGCGGTTTGGAGGCGGGCGCATTTCCCACCGCCGATCAGCTCGCTCGTTTTTTCACTGCATGCGCGCACCGCGCTGTGACCTTCAAGGCGACTGCCGGATTGCACCACGCGATGCGCGGCAACTACCCATACACGTACGATCCTGGCAGCGCGCGCGGCACGATGTTCGGATTTCTCAATGTGTTTCTCGCCGCGCTCTTCGCGAACGAGGGGCTGGGCGCCGCGGAAACGCGCGCACTGCTCGAAGAGCGCGATCCCGCGAGCATCATGTTCAGCGCTGCGGGCGTCTCGTGGCGCGGCCACTCGGTATCGGCGGAAGCTGTTCGTCGCGCCCGCGCGGAGGCGGCCACGTCGTTCGGCTCGTGCTCCTTTGTGGAGCCGATCGCCGATCTCACGTCATTGAGGATTTTGTCATCATGACTTTCAAGCTGGACGACACGCACGATCCTTCTCTGCGATCCTGGATCGCAAGCGCGAATGACGGCGTAACGGATTTTCCAATTCAGAATCTTCCGTTCGGCGTGTTCAGGCACGATTTTGAAGAGCGCCCCCGCGTCGGCATTGCGATCGGCGATCAAGTGCTCGACTGTCTCGCCGCCGCACGCGCCGGCTGTTTTGCGGAGCTCGGGCCGCTGGTGGACGACGCGCTGCAGTCCTGGTCGCTGAACGCGCTTCTCGCGCTCGGTCGCGGAGACGCGCGCGAAATCCGGCGCACCGCGAGCCGCCTGCTGCGCGAGGGGACGCCCGAGGCGGCGCGCGCGCAGGCGCTGCGCGAGACGATCATTGTCGACATGGATCACATCGGCATGGTTGTCCCCGCGGAGATCGGCGACTACACGGATTTCTACGCGTCGATCTTTCACGCGACTAACGTCGGGAAGATGTTCCGGCCGGACGCACCACTGCTCCCCAACTACAAGTACGTTCCGATCGGATATCACGGACGCGCGTCGTCCATCGTGCCAACGGGAACGCCGGTCCGCCGTCCGCGCGGACAGACGAGACCCGACGCCGAAGCGCCTCCGATGTTCGGCCCGTCGAAGAGTCTCGACTACGAACTCGAGCTCGGCGCGCTCGTCTGCGGCGAGAACGCGCTGGGCGAGACTGTGCCGCTCGCGCGAGCGGAAGAGCGGATCTTCGGGCTCTGCCTGCTCAACGACTGGTCCGCACGCGACATCCAGAGCTGGGAGTATGTCCCGCTCGGCCCGTTTCTCGCGAAGAGTTTCGCAACGACCGTCGGCGGCTGGGTCATCACGCTCGACGCGCTCGAGCCGTTTCGAATCGCGGCGTTCACGCGGCCCGAGGGCGATCCCGCTCCACTCGCCTATTTGAGCGATCCCGCCGACCGGTCGCAAGGCGGTTTCGACATCACGCTCGAGGTGTGGATTCGCACGGCGGCGATGCGCGCCGCGGATTCGGCGGCTGTTCGCCTGTCATCGGGATCGTTTGAATCGATGTACTGGACAGTCGCCCAGCTACTCGCGCACCATTCGAGCAACGGGTGCAACCTGCGGCCGGGCGATCTGATCGGAAGCGGCACCATTTCGGGACTGGAAAAAAGTTCGCGCGGCTGCTTGCTGGAGCTCGCCGCGCGCGGCGCCGAGCCGGTGCAGCTGTCCTCGGGCGAGTCGCGATCGTTCCTCGCCGACGGCGACGAGGTCATCTTTCGGGCATGGTGCGCGCGCGACGGCGCGGCGCGAATAGGATTCGGCGAGTGCCGCGGAGAAATTCGGCCGGCATCCCCTGAGGCGGAGTAAGCGAAATGGATTCGATCTGGAACGACATAATGGTCTCGGGCATTCCGGTTGCTGAGAAAGTCATCCGCACGATCGCCGTCTATGCGTTTCTGATCGGCGGCCTTCGCCTGTTTGGCAAGCGGGAACTGGGGCAGCTCAATCCGCTCGACTTCATCGTGCTGCTGCTGCTCTCGAACACGGTGCAGAATGCGATCATCGGAAACGACAATTCGCTTGCGGGCGGTTTGACCGGAGCGTTGGTGCTGATGATCGTGAACAGCTTGCTCGTGCGGTGGACGTACTCGCACCCGCGCATCAGGCGAATGGTGGAAGGCCGCGCGGAGGACCTCGTGAAAGACGGCCACGTGCTGCAGCACGCGCTCGCCCACAATCAGATCACGCGTGAGGAACTGATTGCCGCGGCGAGAAAACAGGGGATCGAACATCTTGGCGACGTGTCTTGCGCGCGACTCGAGGTGAGCGGGGCGGTGAGTTTTCTCGTGAAGGAACCGACGGAAGTGCAGCGTATGCACGCCGACCTCGTGGTGCGGCTCGACGCGCTTGAGAAACGGCTGGCGATTGTCGCGCCGGCGGCCGGCGCGCAGTAACTCGGAATGAAACCGCCCACAACCGACTGGAGAGCAATGATCATGAATCGGAATCGCGGCGTGATGCTGGCGGCGGCGCTGGCGACCTTTGCGGGCGGCGCGAAAGCCCGGGCGCAGGGCGGCACCGACGTGTGGATCGTCCCCATGAAGATGACGGGGATTGCCGTGAGCTTCGGCGACCCGCGCAATGCGACCGATCGAAAGGGATACGACAACCAGCCGTCGTTTACGCTGAAAGGCGATGCGGTGCTCTACACCGCAACCGACGAGTCGGGGAAAACTGACACGTGGCGCTTCACGCTGCCGGACGGCAAGCCGACGCGCCTGACGACTCTCCCGATGAGTCTGTACTCACCGACGCAGACGCCCGACGGAAAATCATTTTCATTCATTCGCGTCGAGACGGATTCCACACAGCGTCTCTGGAAGATGCCGATCGACGGGCAGGGCATGCCGACGAAGGTGAACGACAACCTGAAAATTGGATATCACGTCTGGACCGGTGATCACTCGCTCGTGGTCTACGTGCTCGGCTCCGGTGGCCGCGGAGGAACACCGAGCACGCTGCAGATCATCGACGACAAGACTGGCAAGGCTGAGGTGGTAGCGACGAACGTCGGGCGCGCGCTCGCAAAAGTGCCGGGACGCGACGCCGTCACGTTTCAGCAACTCGTCAGAGACAGCCTTCCCTGGATCTCCGATCTCGATTTGAAAGGAAAGTCGATACGCCCGCTGGTGCAGGCCCCGAAAGGCGCGGACTATCACGTATGGGCGCCGAACGGAGCGCTGCTCACGGCCGTCGGGTCCGGCATCTTCCGTTACACCGACGACGGCTGGGCTCCGATTGCCAATTTCGAAAAGTTCGGCGTGAAAAATATTTCGCGCATCGCCGTCAGCCCCAAGGGCAACTGGCTCGCGTTCGTCGCGGAGGATAAATCGACGCCGTGAACCGTCCGCTCACGCCGGCCAAAGGGTTTCACAACTATTTTGGCCCGCAAGCGACGCGCTACAAGGATCACCGTCCGCGGTATCCCGAAGCGCTCTTTCACTACCTCGCGGTGGCCGGAGGAGGAACGCGCCTCGCGTGGGATTGCGCGACGGGAAACGGGCAGGCGGCGGTTCGCCTCGCCGAGCGATTCGCCCGCGTGATCGCGACGGATCCGAGCGACGCGATGATCGCGCAGGCAATTCCGCATCCGCGCGTCACGTACTCGGTGGCGAAGTACGAGTCGGGGCTCCCCGATCGCAGCGTGAACCTCGTGACGGTTGCGCAGGCGCTTCATTGGTTCGATCTCGATCCGTTCCTTCGCGAAGCGCGCCGTGTGCTCGTGCCGGCCGGTGTGCTCGCGGCGTGGTGCTACTCGAAATGCACGGTGGACTCTTCAGTGGACGAGATCGTGGATCTCTTCTATACCGTGACGCTCGGGCCGTTCTGGCCGAAAGAGCGGCGGCTCGTCGACGAAGGCTACCGCACCATAGCACTCCCGCTCGACGAGATGGCGGCACCGCCGTTCGAGATGGTAGAGCAGTGGTCGCTCACGGAGTTCTCGGCCTTCATCCGCACCTGGTCGGCCGTCAACAAGTTCATCGAAACACGGGGGGAAGCCCCGGTGCTCGCGTTCGAAGAAGCCCTCGCAGAAATGTGGGGCGACCCGCTGAAAAAGAAGCGGGTGAAGTGGCCGATTCACTTCCGCATCGGCGAGATCCGCTAGCGGGCTTGTTCCCGCACGTGGAGCAGGGCATCGTTCAGACTCCTCCACCCGCAGACCGATGACTCCTGCCAAGCCCAGCGCGCCGCGCAGCACTTCGTCCGACGTATCGATCCCCGTTCCGCTGAGCGACGCGGCGGACGCGCTCTTTCGGTCGGCCATCGAAGCGTGCCGTCAGCACGAACGCGTCGCGCGCGTCAGCGATCGCGGCTGCTCCGAGGATGAGCTGAGAGAACTCGCCGAGGTGTGCGAGATAGGGCACCGGCACCTTGCGGCGCGCACCGACGCGTGGGAGAAGGCGGCCGGTGAGGGGCAGGGAAAGAACGACGCCGGCTTCTGGCACGCCGCGAACACGCTTTGGCACGCGAGCCGCGAATACGCACGCCGTCACCACTCGTGCGACGCGCTGAACACGAAAACCAGAAACCGCTCGACCGACGCCTTCGGCGCGCTCACCATGGAGTACGAACTGGAGGCCTCCGCGTTGCTCGCCCTGAGCCACGCGGTCTCCGGCTACCGGAAACTTCGCAGCGACGTCGAGTAGTGATTATTCGCCGGCGGGCGGGGTAGTAGAGGAGGGGCACACCTAACAGGAGAATAAATGTTTCTCACCTTGGCTCTCGCCGGCGCGCTAACCGTCGCGCACTCCGATACGGTTCCAGCGCTCACGCCCCTTTCAGGCGCAGTCGAGCTGCCAGCGGGACTCAGTGCTCCCTCGTTTGCGGACGACACGACACCGTCACGCCGCCGCAAAGCCGTCGAAATCTCTGACTCGTACGCCGTCCGGCTGAAGATCCACTACATCGCGAGCTACGCCGCGATTCCAATCTTCGCCGCGCAGGCGATCGTTGGCGAGCAGCTCTATAACGCGGAGAGCAAAGGATATGCGCCGGCGCCAGGCATGAAGGGCACGCACCAGGCGATCGCAGTTGCCCTCGGCGGCCTATTCGCCGTCAACACCGTGACTGGCGCGTGGAACTGGTGGGAAACGCGCGCTCAGGAAAAGGGGCGCACGTGGCGCACCATTCACGCCGCGCTCATGCTCGCCGCCGATGCCGGATTCGCATACACAGCCACGCTTGGAAACAAAGCACGCGGCGCCCAGTCGGACCGCGATCTGCATCGCAACTGGGCCGAGGGGTCGGCTGGAGTCGCGCTCGCGAGCTACATCATGATGTGGAAACCATTTCGGAGAGACTGATGTGTGAGATTCATTCGGCACCGCCGGCAGCGTGTGCGAATTGCTCGACCGCGCGCGCAGGCGGAGTCGATCGCCGGACGTTCCTTTCTGCGGCTACGCTGGCGGCCGTTGCAGCGGTGCTGGAGGCATGCAGCGGTGGCGGCGGCAGCTTTTTCACCGGCCCTTCGGGCGGCGCGCTGACGGTCAGTCTTTCAAGCTTCCCTGCGCTCGCGACCGTGGGCGGAGTCGCGCGAGTGGACAACGGCAACGGCGCGCCAACGGCGCTCGTGCGCACGGGCTCGTCGACGTTTCGCGGTCTCACCATGGTCTGTACGCATCAGGGCTCGACGATCGACGTCGTCGGCGGCACAAGTTTCCGCTGTCCGAACCACGGGGCGCTCTTCAACTCCGCGGGCGCGAACACGGGCGGTCAGCAGACTTCCAGTCTCGCCGTCTACACGGCCACGTTCGATGGCGTCAACACCGTGACCATCGCGCGTCCGTAGTGCCTCGCGCGCAGAGCGGCGTACCGTCAGCTCCGCGGCTGCGCGGCGTCCGCCCAGCGCGCGAGCGCGTCGTCGAGGGCCCGCAGAGTGGACGCGAGTTCCTTGTCGAGCTTGCCGGCCTGTTTCGCTTTGGCAGCGCTGCCGTCGTACAGGTCGGGATCGTCGAGCGCGCGGCGCAGCTCGGCCACCTTCCGTTCGAGATCGTGCACGGCGCGCTCGGCGTTTTCCGCCGCCTTCTTCGCGGCGCGCCGCGCGGCCTGGTCCTTCTGTTCCGATGCGGCGTTGCCGCGCGCGCGCAGCTTTTCCTGCTCGCGGCGCGCGTCCGTCGCGACGGCCTCGGAGGCGCGCTTCGCCAGCGCGGAATCACGCAGCTGACGCTCCCAGTCCACGAAGGTTCCGCCGAAATCCACGAGCCGGTCGCCGTCGAACGCCCAGACTCGCGACGAGAGTTCGCGCAGCAGCGCGCGATCGTGGCTCACGAGCAGGACGGTTCCCTCGTACTCCTCGATGGCATCTTCGATCGCTTCGATCGATTCGACGTCGAGATGATTCGTGGGCTCGTCGAGCACGAGCATGTTCGCGCGCTGCAGCACGATCACCGCGAGCGCGAGACGCGACCGTTCGCCGCCGGAGAGCGTTCGCGTGGAGCGGAACACTTCTTCGCCCGAAAACCCAAAGCAGCCAAGGTGGTTTTGAATCCCGCCGCGCGTCCAGAGCGGGCGCAGGTTCTCGATCACTTCATAGAGGCTGGAGTCGAGCGGAAGTTTGTCGTGGTCCTGCCGGAAGTACGCTGGCGAAACAGAGCCGCCGAGTTTGACAGCGCCGCCCTGCGGCTCGCGCTCGCCGAGCAGCGTCTTGATGAGCGTCGTCTTTCCCGCGCCGTTCGGGCCGACGAGCGCGATCACGTCGCCGCGGTTCGCCGTTGCGGAGAAATCGCGCACGAGCGTGCGGTCTCCGATCGCCACCGTGAGCGATTCCGCCGCGATCACGCGATCGCCGCCGCGCTCGGAAATTTCGAGACGCAGCTCCATCGTGCCGCCCGAGCCCGGCGGCGGAGTGAGCCGCGGAAGCCGGTCGAGACGTTTGCGCCGTCCTTTCGCCTGCGAAGTATTCTGGCCGGCGATGTTCCGGCGGATGTAGTCCTCTTCCTTCGCAATCATTTTCCGCTGCTGGTCCACCTGCCGCTCGAGCGCGAGCCGGCGTTCCGCGCGCTGCTCAACGAAACTGGAGTAACCGCCGCGATAGGTTTCCGCGGTGCCGCCTTCGAGATGGAGCACGTGGTCGGCGATTTCGTCGAGGAACGCGCGATCGTGGCTGATCACGATCACTGTTTCGTCGAGTTCGCGGATGTACTCCTGGAGCCACGCTGTCGTTTCGAGATCGAGATGGTTCGTGGGTTCGTCGAGCAGAAGCAGATCCGCCGGCGCCACGAGCTGGGCCGCGAGTCCCACGCGGCCGCGCTCCCCGCCGCTCAGTGTGGCCACGCGCCGCGTCTTGGATTCCTCCGCGTCGAACGCGAGTCCCTGGAGAACGGCATCGACGCGCGCGTGGAACGTGTAGCCGCCTTCGTGCGCGAAGGTTTCGAGGTCGTGCCCGTACTGCTCGAGCAGCGCCGCCGGCGCCTTCTCTCCGAGCTCGGCGAGTTTCGCGGCCTGCTCCGCGAGCGATACCTCGAGCGCCAACACGGGGGCGTACGGAAGCGCGGCCGCGTCCCACACGGTCACCGCGCCGCCGAAATCGCGATGCTGGTCGAGCAGGGAGACCTTGAGTCCCGGCATGCGCGCCACGGCGCCGCGAGCGGGCGTGAGTGTGCCCGTGATTATTTTGAAGAGCGAGGTCTTGCCGCTGCCGTTGCGGCCCACGATTCCCCAGCGATCACCCTTGCCGACCGTGAACGTGATTCGGTCGAAAAGTTTGGTCGCGCCGAATTCAACGGCGATGTCGGAAAGCGAAAGCAGGGACATCCACGAAAGATCGCAGGCGGACACCTACATTTGGAGTGCTGACCGATGCCAATTATCGAGACGCTCGAAGCGACCCTGAAGCCCTGGGCGGATTTTTACGGGCACAACAAGATGGTGGCGGCGGCGGTCGAGTTCGTGCATGTGGGCTCGCTGCTCGTGGGCGGCGGATTCGCGGTCGCCTCCGATCGCGCCGCGCTGCGGGCGCTGAAGGCGCCGCTCGAAAGTCAGAAATTCGTGCTCAAGGAGTTCACGACCGTTCACAGGCCCGTGCTCATCGCGCTCACGCTCATGGTGATTTCAGGGCTGTTGATGCTCGCGAGCGATATCGGAACGTTCCTCGTCTCGCCCGTGTATTGGACGAAAATGACGTTGGTGACGCTTTTGCTCGCCAACGGGTACTTCATCAAGCGAGCGGACGAGAAGCTCAACGCCGATCCCTCACCTGGCAACCGCGCGTGGAAGCAGTTCAAGTTCAGTTCCATCGCGAGCATTACGCTCTGGCTTTGCACGACGCTCGCTGGCGTGATACTCCTCAATTCCTGACCCGATGACCGATGAGATTTTCTCCGCCGATTGCGGCGGATGCGAATTGATGAAGCAGCATGGCCGGCGCGAATTTCTCCGGAACGCGGCGCTGGCGGTCGGCGCGCTCGCGCTCCCCGTGCATTTCATCGAAGCGATCACGCTTCGCGACGAGCTGGCGACGTATCCGTTTCCAGCCACAGACGGTGTGTTCATCGACAAAAACAAGGAAGTCATCGTCGCGCGGACCGGGGGACAGGTCTACGCGTTCATGCTCTCCTGCCCGCACCAGAACACGGCGCTCCGCTGGAACTCGAAGGATCAGAAGTTCCAGTGCCCCAAGCATCACTCGCAGTACAAGCCCGACGGATCGTTCATCGACGGCCGCGCAACGCGAGCGATGGACCGCTTCGCGGTGAAGCACGACGGCGCGAACCTCGTCGTGAATCTCGACAAGGTGTTCGAAGACGATCGCGACCACGCCGGCTGGAAGGGCGCGGCGGTAGCAGTCTAGCCGTCCGTCGGCACCTGCACGGTTAGCGACCCGCTCTCGAGCGCGCGCTCCGCGAGCGCCTTGAGCCGCGCGTCTTGATTCCGCTCCAGCGCGCGCACGTTGCGGCGCGCGCGGCGCATGGCCATCGGAATAAAAATCCGTGCGTTGTCGAGATCGGCTTCGGCTTTCTTCGCGTCGCCGGCCTTCGTCACCGCCCAGCTCGCGCGTGAGAGCGCAGCCGTCGCCAAATAGACGTCGATCGCGACATTCGCCATGCGCTCCTGCTGGAACTGGTGCTCGATCACATCCTTGCCGTGCGCGATCAGAATCTTCTCCACGCCGAGCGCGAGATCGTGAATGACCGTCGCGATCATCTCGGCCTCGTCCTTGAGCGCCGCATGCGCCTGCGAGAACACGGGCTTCACCACCTGGCGCTTCACGCGTTCTCCAATGAAGGTGCCAATCGCGCCGATCGAGTGCAGGGGATCGCGGAACGCTTTGCCGATCGCCTTGAGGTGCTCGCCGGGCTGCTGGAGCCCGCTCAGCGCGATCAGCGCCCTCAGGATTTCGTTCGTCCCCTCGAAGATCAGGTTGATGCGCGAATCGCGCACGGACTGTTCGTACGGAAATTCCTTCGAGTAGCCGATGCCGCCGGCAATCTGCATCGCGTCGACCGACGATCGAAACGCGAGCTCCGAAGCGAACACCTTGCACGCTGCAGTCTCGAGCGAAAAATCAATGCCGCCTTTGTCCACCATCGACGCCGTCATCATCCACGCCGCGTCGGCCGCGTAACACTCAGCGGCCGCAACGGCGAACTTGCGCTGGATCATTTCAAACGAGCCGATCGGCCGGCCGAACTGCTCCCGCTGTTTGGCGTATGCGAGCGCGATGTCGAGAATCTTTCTCGTTCCGCGCGCCGAGCCCGCCGCCAACCCTAGCCGCCCGGAATTCAATATCTCGAGCGCGATCTTGAAACCGTGACCGACCTCGCCGAGCATGTCTTCGGCCGGCACCTTCACGTTGTCGAAGCTGATCGAGCGCGTGTCGCTCGCCTTGATGCCCATCTTTTCTTCGAGCTTTCCGAGCGAGACACCGGGCGCGTGTGCGTCCACGATGAACGCCGTCACGCGCTGCTTTGGTTTCCCGTCGATTTCGACCGGAACCTTGGCGAACACGGTGAGCACACCAGCAAAGCCGGCGTTCGAGATCCAGATCTTCTGGCCGTTGAGCGTGTAGCTCTTGCCGTCGGCGGACGGCACTGCCGTCGTGCGCATCGCCTGCGCGTCAGAGCCGGAGCCGGGTTCGGTGAGGCAGAACGCCGCGATCAGTTCGCCGCTCGCGCATTTCGTGAGCCAGCGCTTCTTCTGGTCTTCATTCCCGAAGAGGGTGATCCCTTTGCAGCCAATAGACTGGTGCGCGCCGAAGTACACAGTCAACGCCGGATCGGTCGCGCCGATCTCGCCGAACACGCGATTGAACATCATCGCGCTCGCGCCGAACCCGCCGTACTCCTCTGGAATGTTAAGGCCCATCAGGCCGAGCTCGGCCATGCCGGAGCGCACGCTGTCCGGGAATTTTCCATCATGATCCTGCTTTGCCGAGTCGACGTTGTCCTTGGCCCACGCGCGGAACGAGTCGAGGATGGCCGCGAGATTCTCCTTTTCGTCTTTGCTTAGTTCGGGAAACGGAAAGACGAGCGACTCCCTGATTTCTCCGAGGAAAACGCCCTTGGTAAAGGATGAGTTGTGATCGGGGTCTGCGAGATGAGATGCCATATGGCTCAGGCCCGGTTGCTGATGGTCGCGGTGATGAGTTTCAGCGCAGCCGCCGGATCGCGCACCTGGAGGATCAGCGCATCGTAGTTCTCGTGCTCGAGATCCACGACGATCGTTTGATCCGACTTGTGCGCGTCATAGAACACGAGGCGGCCCTGCGTATAGAACGTTCCTGCCGTGATCACGCCGGGGATCTGTGACCCGCCGATCTTCACGCCTTTCCACCACCCCTTGGTGGCGTCGCCGTCGATGCGCGCGCCCTTGATGTGCGAGATGGGAATCTCGAGCCGGCTGCGCAGCGCCCAGAGTTTGTCCCAGCCTTCGACCTCGAACACGATCTTGTCGGCATCAACCGTTACGTCGATCATCGGTGCGTCTCCAGGTTTGCTCAGGTTCCTGCGTTGATCAATAGTCTAGCGAATTCCGTAGCGTCGCCGCTGGCGAGCCTCGCGGCAGCGCGCCCGCAGAGGGCGCCGATCGCGTTTCCCGTTCCGCTGTAGCCGCCGATAACCCAGACATTCGGCCGCACCTCGGCGAGCACCGGAAGGCCGTCGGATGTGTATGAGACGCTCGCGGCCCACCGGTGCGTGATGGGCGCGGTCACGCGCAGTTTCTCTCGAAGGATGTTTTCGAGATACTGTTGAATGAACGCCGACGGCTCGTTGTCGCTGGTCCATTCGCTTTCGATGGATTTGTCGCGGCCGCCGCCGAGTGCGACTGCGCCGTCCAATGTTTGCTGGTAATAGTCGAAGCCGTAACGCGCGTACACGGGGCAGGGAATAGCGATCTCGGTCGTAGGCGCGGTGCCGAGCATCTGCAGTCGCGCCGTCCGTACCCTGCCTTCGAGTTCCGGCACGAGCGTTTCGAGCTGGCCGTCTACGGCGACGATCACCTGCTCGCAGCGAATGCGGCCCCGATCGGTAACGACTTCGTTTCCGCTGAACGAAAGCGCGCGCGTGCGGGCGAACAGGGATGCACGCCCCCTCATGCAATGGCGCGCGAGCGCCCGGCAGCGCGCGAGAGGATTGAACGTCGCATCTCCAGGGAAAAACAGCCCGCGTCCGAACGGGCCGGAGTAATCGTCAACGGCGATTCCATCGGCTCGCATCGCATCGCGCTGGCGCGCGCAGTCCGCGAACTCTTCGTCGCTCTCGGCAATGCGCAGCGACCCGGGGAATCGCACCGTACCCGGCGCCTGCTCCGCAATCCGCGCGATCTCCTCGATCGTCAGCTGATGTATCCGCAGCGCGCGATCGCGCCCGATGGCCGCGACGGCGTCGTGATGGAAATCCGCAGTTCCGCCGAGAAGAAATCCGCCGTTCCGTCCCGCCGCGCCGGCGGCGACGTCGGCCGCATCGATCCCGATCACGGTGCGGCCGAGCGCCAGCAGTTCGCTGATCGCGGTCAGGCCCGAGCCACCCAGCCCGATCACGCAAACTTGCGTGCTCAGATCGGAGCTCTGGGGCGTGAGTGTGCGCCAAGCACCGTCATCCCAGACGGGAGTGTTTGTTGGCGGCCGAGTATTCACGGTTATCAGTATACTCGCTTTTAGCGTACATTCTGGTTCTACTCAGCCCCGGCCTACATGCGATCAATAGTACTGCTCTTTGCATTTACCACGGCTGTCGCTGCCCAGGGCGTCCAGGGCGATTTCACCACCAAGAACTTCAAGTTCGTCTCAGGCGAGTCGCTGCCGGAACTCCGGATCCACTACACCACGCTCGGCACCCCGCGCAAAGATGCGCAGGGCACCGTCCGCAATGCCATGATCATTGGTCACGGCACCGGCGGCACTGGTCGCGCGTTTCTCTCGCGGAACTGGTCTGGGGAGTTATTTGGTCCCGGCAAGCTGCTCGACACCGCGCGTTACTACATCGTGCTCCCCGACGGCATCGGCCACGGCGGTTCGAGCAAGCCGAGCAACGGGCTGCACGCGAAATTTCCGCACTACGATTACGACGACATGGTGAAGGCCGAGTACCTCCTGCTGACGGAGGGTCTCAAGGTGAATCACCTGCGTCTCGTCATGGGCACGTCGATGGGTTGCATGCACGCGTGGGTCTGGGGCTACACGTATCCCCGCTTTGTGGACGGCCTCGTTCCGCTCGCGTGCGTGCCGACGCAAATCGCCGGACGAAATCGCATGATCCGCACGATGATCATGGATGACATCACCGACAGTCCGGACTACAACGGCGGCGAGTACACCGCGCAGCCGCACGGTCTGCGCGCGGCGATCGGCCAGCTCTATATCATGTCGAGCGCGCCGCTCGTGCAGCACAAGTCGGCGCCGACGCGCGATCAGGCAGACACGGTCATTCGCAGCTACATCAACGCCGCGATGAAGACCACCGACGCGAACGACATGCTCTACTATTTCAACGCGTCGCGAAATTACGATCCGTCATCGCACCTCGCGCAGATCACCGCGCCGGCGCTCGCGATCAACTCCGCGGATGACTTCGTGAATCCACCGGAGCTGGGAATCGCGGAGAAGTTGATCGCACAGGTGAAGAACGCCAAGTTCGTGATGATTCCGATCAGTGATCAAACCCGCGGTCATGGAACACATTCGCTGCCTGCGGTGTGGGGTGGATATCTCAAGGACTTCCTGGCGACGCTGCCCGAGCGCTGAGGCACGGCACATGCCGAGACTATCGTTTCAGAGGTGCCGGCGGGTTTTGATCGCCGCGACGTTCGCCGCGATGTTCGCCGCGATGTTCGCCGCTGGATCCGCGCACGCGCAGGATCGCGTGCTGCGAGTGGTGTCGATCGACAGCCAGCCGATCGCGTACGCGTTCGTCCAGTCGAACGGCGGTCAC
Organism: Gemmatimonadota bacterium; assembly: GCA_025362095.1. Taxonomy (GTDB): domain Bacteria; phylum Gemmatimonadota; class Gemmatimonadetes; order Gemmatimonadales; family Gemmatimonadaceae; genus Fen-1231. The sequence goes on from JANYIJ010000120.1 coordinate 20,105, forward strand.
GCGCAGCTGACCGACGAGAACGGCCGCGTGAGCATGGGCGCGGGCAAGAAACAAACGATGACGATCGAAGTGCGCCGCATCGGCTTCACGCCCTTCTACGGCAAAGTCGATTTTCCCGACACAGCGGTCACGATCCCGATCATACTGCCGCCCATCGCGCAGCAGCTCCGCGGCGTCCGCGTGACCGCGGACAAATCCAAGTCATCGCTCGAGCTCAATGGCTTCTACAAGCGGTGGCTCGACGCGCAGAAAGGCGCCACGAGCGCGATGTTCATCGGACCGGAGGAGATCGACAAGCGCAACACGTCTCGCGTGAGCGCGCTGCTCGGCGGGGTGAGCGGCCTCTCGATGGGCCACACCACCAACGGCAACAACGTGATCACCGCAGGAAGCGGAGCATGCGCGATGGCGGTCATCATCGACGGCCGGCAGGTGTGCCCCACCGTGGGCTGCCACATCGACGCAGGCGGGAAAGGCGGACTCACCGACCAGAACTCCGTGCTGATCGATCAGGTGATCGACATTAACTCGGTCGCCGGCGTCGAGGTCTACCGGCGGGGCGGCAACATGCCGTCGGACTTTCACGTCGACGGCGAGTGCGGTGCCGTCGCGTTCTGGACCGGCGGGCGGAGACGCTGATTGAATTTCGGTCCTTGGCCTTCGGTCCTCGGTCCTAGTTCTTCCCGTCGTTCCGGAAAACCTTCCCGCCCTTCATCACGAAACTCACACGCCGCACGGCGGTAATGTCCGCCATCAGATCGCCGTCGGTCGCGATGATATCCGCTTCCATTCCCACGGCGATCGTTCCGATCTTGTCGCCCAGCCGCAGCGACTCGGCGCTCACAGAAGTCGCCGATACGATCGCGTGCATCGGGGACTCGCCCGCGTCCTTCACCCGGCAGATGAGATCCTCGCCGTTGCGGCCATGCGCGCCGGCGACTGCATCGGTGCCGTACGTGATCTTCAGTCCTTTCGTGGCGATCGCCTTTCTGATGTCGTCTGCGGCCAGCGGGATCGCGCGTTCCATCGCGGCAAATCCTTCGGCGTTGTAGTTGCCGATCCCTTCGTACTTCGCGCGGTTGTCCAGATAGTTGTGGAAGACGAGCGAGCACTGCGGGTCGAAGTACACGTTCTTCTGCGCCATGAGATCGAGTTCGGATTGTGTCACGAAAATTCCGTGCTCGATCTGGCCGCAGCCCGCGTTCACGGTTGCGCGCACCGACTCCGCGCTGTGCGCATGCACGATCGTGCGGAGTCCCTGCGCCTTCGCCTCGCCGCAAACGGCCAGCAGCTGCTCATCGGTCATCGACTGCTTGCCGCCGTCGCGAATGCTCGCCGAGGCGAAAACCTTAATCAGATCGGCGCCCGCTGCTTTGCGGCGCTGCACGAGGGCGCGCAGTGTGTCGGGCGAGCCGCCTTGGAGCGCGACGAGCGAGGTGAGGATGCGCGGCCCGGGAAGTCCCTGCGTTGCGATCCAGTCGCGGAGGTCCGCGTCTTCCGACGAACCCGGGCTCTGGATGGTGGTGAAGCCGGCCATGAGCGTCGCGTACGCGTTCGCGGCCGCGGCCAGGATCGATTCGATGGGTGTGTCGCTGTCGTTCGGATTTCGCCCGCCCTGGTGATAGCGCCCCTGGCGGTTGAAATACCAAGTGAGGTGTGAGTGCACGTCGATCAATCCCGGCAGCACGGTCTTCCCGCGCAGATCGATTTCGCGGGCGCCCTTTGGCACTGCGGCCGCGGGTCCGACGCGCGTGATCTTGCCGTTCACCACGACGATGTCGGCGTTCGTCATCGTCGCGCCTTTTCCGTCGAGCAGTTTCGAGGTATGGATCACGGTCGTCGCATCCTGCGCCGCGAGCGGTGCAAGCAGAGCCGGGGAGGCGATCGCGATGAATGCTGCGAATCCAAGAATGCGGCGCATGGTCATTACTCCGAAGCTGGTTTGCGCGCGAAGCTTGCGCTGGTCTGGCGGGAGAGCCGCTCGAGCAACAGCGCGGTTCTTTCGGTTTGCATCTGGAGCGCGTTCAGGTTGACGCGCTCTTCGGGCGCGTGCGATCCGGTGCCGAGCGCGCCGAGTCCGTCGATTCCATCGATCAGCGGCGCGACGAAGGAGATATCTCCGGCGCCGCGCGCGCCCGGATCGAGGGCGCGCACCGGACCGTATCCGAGCGCGGTGCTCGCCGTGTCGTAGAGCGCGAGCAGGCGCGCGTTGCCCGCGGTCGGCGACATCGCCGGGTATTCGTCGGTGAAGTTGATCTTTGCGTCGGTGCCGGGGAGATGCTTCGCGACGATCTCGCGCATCTTCGCGCGCGTCTTCTCCTTCTGTTCTTCCGAAATGAAGCGGAGATCGCCGTGCGCGACCGCGGATTTCGGGATGATGTTGAGTTTGCTCGCCGTAGTCCCCTTGATGCCGACGGTGTCGTACTCGACATCAGTGCCGCCGAGGATCGTGCCGACGTTGAACGTCAGATACTGCTCTCCCGCGAGCTGCACCCGGAATTCGTTCACGATCCGCGCGAGCTCGTAGATCGCGCCGTAGCCAGCGCCTCCGAACACACCGGCCGAATGCGCCTGGCGGCCGGTGGTCGTCACGCGCCACGCGCTGGCGCCGCGGCGCGCGGTTGTCGCGTCGCTGCGATTCCCGCCTTCGTAGGCGAGCGCGATGTCGTTCCGCTTGGCGGCGTCGATCAGATCTTTGCGCGTGACGCTGAGCGGAAGTCCCGGATGCTCTTCATCTCCGGTGAAAACGATTGTGATGTTCATGTCCTTCAGCGTGCCTGCGGCCTGAAGCGCCTTGAGCGCGTACAGGATGATCACGTCGCCGCCTTTCATATCGTTCCCGCCAACGCCCTTCGCGATCGAATCGGTGCGAACCCAGTTCGGTCCATCGGGTTCGACGACCGTGTCGACGTGGCCGATCAGCAGGATCCGTACAGCGCCGGCCCGGCCCCGGTGTTCGGCCACGAGATGTCCGGCTCGCTGCGTCGCCTCGGGAAGGCTCACCCATTTCGATTCAAATCCGAGCGAGTCAAGCGACGCCTTGAACACAGCGCCAACCTTGCGCACGCCCGCGAGGTTGAGCGTGCTGCTCGGAATGTTCACCACGCGTTCGAGGTACGCGATCTGCTCATCGTGCGACTTCTGCAGTGTCTCGCGAATCTTGGTTTCCGTCGGCGTGAGCGCGGTCTGTGCGCGCAGGGCGAACGGCGCGGCCAGCAGCAATGCGCCGGCAGCACGGGTCATACGATTCATGCGGTGATCGCTATTGGAGGAATCGGGATCGCGCCGACTGAAACAGCGTTCCCGGTCACGATGCGGCGATGATAGTCGATCTGGCCCAGGTGATAGGCGAGATGCGACGCCAAGTGCTGCAGGAACATTCCAGTCTGCAGTTTGTGTCCGCCGATCTCCACGGGAAACGTCTTGTCGAGCAGCGCCGGATCGAAATTCGCGAGAGTGCGCGTCACCTCATCGGCGGTGGTATCGATACTCTTCAATATTTCCGCGCGCGGCACGCCCTTCTTGCTGAATTCTGCGTCGCGGTCGCGAACGAAGCCGGTCGCGCCGAACTGCGTCCCGATGAAAAAGCGCAGGTTCCCGACGAGATGCAGCGCGATATTGCCGCCGGAGTTGGGCACGCCCTTGGGGAGCGCCCACATATCGGCTTCGTCGGGATAGGCGAGAAGTTCGTCGCGCAGCGAGGCGAGTTCGCGATTGATCAGACGGGAGAGGTCAGCGATAGACATTTTCGAACCGATGCGGAGTGCGGAGGAGGAAGGCGGGAGAAAGTTTCGA
>JANYIJ010000144.1 GCA_025362095.1 Gemmatimonadota bacterium
CATGTGATCGGCAAGGACATCACGCGGCTGCACTGCGTGATCTGGCCCGCGATGCTGCAGTCGGCTGAACTGCCGATCCCCGAGCGCGTGTGGGCGCACGGATTTATTTCATTCGGCGGCGAGCGCTTTTCCAAGAGCGCCGGCGTGAAGATCGATCTTGACGAAACCGTCGCGCGGTTCGGCGCCGACGCGTTCCGCTATTTCTTGCTGCGTGAAATTCCGTTCGACGGCGACGGCACGTTTTCGCTCGAACGCTTCGACGCCGTGTACACCTCGGAGCTCGCGAACGGCCTCGGCAATCTCGCGAGCCGCGTCATCGCCATGATCGAGAAGTATTTCGAAGGTGTCGTTCCCAACTCAAACGAGCGCATCGAGCTCGACGCGCTCGATTCCGCCGATCTCGCAGCGGCGCGCGCCGCGATGGACGGCTCACGCGGCTATCTCTGCCACGAGGCGCTCGCCTGCGTCGCGCGGCTGACCGAGCGCGCAAACCTGCACATTCAGCAGACCCAGCCGTGGGTGCTCGCGAAGGACCCCGCGAATCGCGATAAGCTCGAAGCCACGCTCGCCGCGCTGGCGCGCTCGCTTGCGCGGCAGGCCGCGTACCTGGCGCCCTTCATGCCCGGCAAAGCCGACGCGCTCTGGAGCCAGCTGGGCGCGCCGGAGAGGGCTACCCGTGCTCGCTTTGCAGATATCGAGGCGGTCAATGCGGGCGGATGGCGCGTGAACAAGGGCGAAGGACTCTTTCCGCGGCCCGAACCTGCCAAAAAGACGGGCGAACTCGCTGGTTGACGTGGTTGACGGAACGGTCGGGCTGCCCCACCGTTAACCGCTCATGGCGCCCAACAAGAACTGGACCATCCTGATCGTCCCACCGGGGACTGGCATCACTCGCACGATCCAGGTGGGAGAGCGTGCGCGCCGAACCATACTCGTAGCCGCCGTGACTGCTGCGCTGCTCGTCGTCACGGCGATCGCGATTCTATTCTCGCCGTATGCCACGCCGGGGGCGCGCTTTCTCGCGGCGAAAAACGCGCGACTGCAGTCACAGCTCGATCAACTTGGGACGCGGCTGGCCACGCTCAACGACACGCTGACGTCGCTCGGCGCGCGCGATCAGCAGATACGGCTGCTCGCCGGACTGCCGACGGAACCGGCGGCCCTTGGCGCCGCGGAAGGATCGCCGGGTTTCACCGACAGCTCTGCCGCTCGCACGAACGCGCCGAAGACTCAGGGCGTGAAGACGCTCAGCGGCCTCGGGAGCGGAACGATGCCGAAGCCGTTCGCCGGCCGCCTCGGATTCGCGAACCACGCGGACATCGACGTGATGATCCGCCGCGCGAGCGAACTCTCGCAGAGTTTCCGCGCCGTCAGCGATACGCTGACGAAGAACTTCGAGCGCCTCGCGAGCACGCCGTCGATCCTGCCGACTCCCGGCTGGCTTTCGAGCCAGTTCTCGCAGAGCAGATTCCACCCGATTCTGCACGAGAACCGGCAGCACGAAGGCATCGACCTTTCCGCACCGATGGGCGCGCCGATCATCGCGCCGGCATCAGGCCGCGTCATCTCGGTCACGAACGAGCCCGGATACGGGAACACGTTCCAGATTGATCATGGAAACGGGATCGTCACCAGGTTCGCGCACTGTTCGCGGATCGTTGTGCATGTGGGATCCCAAGTCACGCGCGGCCAGCTGATCGCGACGGTCGGAAATACCGGCCTCGCGACTGGTCCGCACTTGCACTACGAAGTGCACGTGAATGGGAAGGCGGTGGATCCCCTGAAGTATGTGCTGCCGGAGAAAATAAGCTTTTAGGAAGTTAAATCGCTTTGAGCTGCAGGCCGTGAGCTTTTCAAACCCCTACGGCTTTTTTGTAAAATCCACCGTCGGCGCTTCGCGCGCTCCCGGATTCGTCACGTCGAAATACTCGCGCGGCTTCGCGCCCGTGACTTTTGCGGTCATGACAGCCGGAAACTTCCTGATGTACGCGTTGTAGTCCTGAACCGCCTGGTTGTAATCGGTGCGCGCCACGGCGATGCGATTCTCAGTGCCCGTGAGTTCATCCTGAAGTCTCAGGAAGTTCTGGTCGCTCTTGAGCTGCGGATAATTCTCCGAGATCGCAAGCAGCCGGCCCAGAGCGCCGGTGAGTCCCTGGTTCGCGTTCGCCATCTCCTTGATGTTGCCGCCCGCCACGGCGCCCGCGAGTCCGGCGCGCGCCTTCGCGACCGTCTCGAACACTTCCGCTTCCTGCGCGGCGAAACCCTTCACCGTGTTCACGAGATTCGGCACGAGATCAGCGCGTCGCTGGAGCTGAACCGAAATTTGTTTCTGCGCGGCCGCCGCGCGCTCGTCCATGCTCTGGATCGAGTTGTAACCGCATGCGCCCGCCAGAATCGGCAGCGCCAGGATCAGCATTGATCTGAGTTTCATTGAATACTCCGGTACAGGTCAGTCGTTCGCTGCAAATGTCCCACAGTAACACAACGGATTTTGCCGCTTCTGGGATTCACCCCGCTTTCCGCCCGCTCGGCGATGGATCGGGACGTCAGGCCCCCGCCGGAAGGGCGTCCAAATAGGCCACAACCTGCTCCAGGCCCGCGTGATAGGCCTCCAGCACCCCGTCCAGTGCCCCGGCCTCCAGCGTCTTCCCGCCGCGCCAGTGCCCCAGCACTGACACGAACGGAGCGGGATCGAATCCAGCGAGTTTCGCGGCCAGCCTGCAGAGTTCTTCGTTATCCGCCGGCGGCGTCTCGTCGCGAAGCCGCAGAATCGCCCGGAAAAGCACGAGCACCTGGCTCGTGCCCGAAACAAGCGTCTCCAAGCGCTGCGCGCCGTCGTGATCGCTCGTCAGCACTCGGCCGCGCAAACGCAGCAGCATGCCGAGCGCCTCGTATTCGAGCTGAAGCCGCAGGTCACGCGGCGAGACCGTCACGCCGTACTTCAGATCGAAGGTGGGCGCCGAGAACAAAATCCTGTGGCGCTGCAAAATGTCCGCGTGCTCGATTGCGAACACGTCGACGCTCGACCGCCACTCGGCCTCGGTCAGGGTGAGCGGCGGCGGGTGCCCCCCCTCGCCCCATGCGCGCGCCACGGCTCCCGCGGCACGCATCGACGCGACCGTCAGCGTTTTTGCGATGACGAGAATGTTCATGTCGGATCGCTTCTCGTGGTGCTCGCCTCCGGCAGCCGAGCCGTAGAGCACTACGGCGCTCAGCGTATCGCCGTATGCCGCGCGCAGCTGGGAAACGAGTTCTTCGAGTTTCATCTTTGCCATTGATTACCAGCTCCCGCTTGAGCCGCCGCCAGAAAATCCTCCGCCTCCACCGAAACCGCCGAATCCGCCGCCGCCGCCGCTGCCGAATCCTCCGCCGCCGCTCCAGCCGCCGCCGCCGCGCCCACTGCTGAGCGCGAGCCAGAGACATCCGCTCCCCCGCCCCCGCGACAGCAGCATCACCAGCAGCAAGAAAATGAAGAACAGAAGCTTCGGAGGGAATCCACCCGACGATCGCGAGCGGCTGGACGTTTGACTCCGCGCGGGAGCCGGCGCCGCCGAATCGAGCGAGAAATTGAAGCTCGACGCAAAGTGCTGCGCCACGCGTTGCGTCATCAGTTCTATGGCGTCGCCGTAGTCGCGCCGCTGCATGAACGGGATCGCTTCGCGAATGATCTCGCCTGTCTGCCCGTCGGTGATGAACCCTTCGCTTCCCTGACCCGTCTCGATTCTTACGTGGCCCTGGCCGTCCTTGCTGGTCTCCTTGGGAACCACGAGAATGACGACGCCCGCATTGCGCTTCGCGTCGCCTATCTTCGCGTTGGCGCCCACCTTCCATTCGCGTCCGATTCGAAGCGCTACTTCACTCACGTCGCGGCCCGCGAGATCGGCGAGCGTGATGATGGCGATCTCACCGCCGGATTTCGCGCGGACATCCGCAGCGAGCGCCTCGATCCGCGCCGCCTGCGGGGCCGGAATGACGCCGGCGAAATCGCTGAGCATTCCGCGCGGCGCGGGAATGACAGGCCCCGCCGTTCCCGGCTGCGCGTTCAGCGCGAGCGGGAATACGGCGAGTATTGCGAGCTTCAACAGACCTCTAAGGATTCTTTTTGTCCCCGTTCATTCGCGTCACGACGAGGATGGCGCCCCACGGCGCCTTGTCCCCGAACTGCACGGATGATTCCGTAGCCTGCAGGATGGCGATGAAATATACATCGACCGGGTTGACCACCCAGTTGGGCCCCACTGCCTGTCCATCCACTACGAAAGAGAAGCAGCGTCCGTTTCGGATGTTTACGTAGCAGTCGTCCCGTCTCGCCGGCATCTTCACGCCCGTCACCGAGAGCGCGCGCATCATGTCCGAGAAATAGGAGACCTCGTAGCGGCGCGCCTCGATCTCTGCGGGCTCGTAGATCTTCCAGCCCAGCCGCTTGGCCTCTGCGTAGCTGCGCTGATTGAACGACGTCGTCTGCCTGGCGTCGATTTCGACCCCAGGCAGCAGCACGCCGTCCATCGGGACCACGAGATCCATGTCGAGCGTGTCTGTGGCTGTGGCGCGGATGAGCTCGGTGGAGGACGGCTGCCAGCCGATCTTCCGGACGGTGACTTTGAACGGGAGTCCGCCGGCGAGCGGGAGCACAAAGTGCCCGCGCTCGTCGCTCAGCACCGCCATGACGTGCCGGTCAGCCGAATCGAGCACGGTGATACTCGCGCCCTGCACGATGCCTTCGCTGCCCTGTGCGCGAATCGTGCCCCTGATGAACTGCGCCTGGAGGTGGCCCGACAGCGCCGCGGCTGCGAGTATGAGCGTCGCCGCGCGATGGCGGACGCGCGTGAGGCCGCCGGGCGGACTGACCGCCGGCGGCCTCACGAGTGACTGCACTGCGTTCACCCCAAGTGCGGGTGGATTACGGCGAGGTCGTGCGCGCGGGCTGCTTGTCCGGGAAGAACACAACACCCGGCGTCGCGAACTGTGCAGCCTGCGAGCCAACCACCGACGCATCGAAAATAAACGCGGTCAGAATCGATCCGCCCTGTCCTGAACCGAAGATCGGATCAGCGGCCGTAGTGCCCGCCGTGCCGGGCTGCAGCGTGTAGCCCGCCGCCGCGCCAACCGGCACCAGCGTGCCCGGCGTGGTGAGGCTGACGACCAGTGCGCCTGGTGCCTGCGAGAACCAGGTCGTGGCGCTCCCGAAGGCGAGCGACGAGGCCGCTGGCGCACCCGCAGCAACGCCCGTCGCGGTCACGTACACGTCGACCGCACCCTGAACCGGCGCGGCGTTGACGATGCGGGTCTGCACCGACGCCGAGCTCTGCGTGGGCAGTGCATCGGTGATGATCCACAGCTTCTCCTTCACAGCGGCGCCCGTGCGCGCGCTGCCGACATGCAGCAACGTGTAGTAGGTGCCCGCCGTGAACGTGACCGTGGTGTCAACCATGACCGTCGACGCCACCGCCGGATCCACAGCGACGGTGTTGTTCGCCGGTGCAGGATCGAGGAAGATACGGATGTGACGCGAGCCGACCGCGTATCCCTGATAGTTGCCGGCGCCAAGGCCGCGGAACGCGGTATTGAGGAACGGCTGGGAATACGTGACCTGATCGACGGCACGGAAATCCATGTTGAACGTGTCGGGCACCGCGTTGATGTACCGCACATACGCGAGCAGCGGCGGTGCGTGCGTGACGCCCTGGACGTCCTTGGCGCATGCGGAAACTCCGCACGCGAGGATAGCTGCTGCAATAAGACGCTGGAATCGCATCTGGGTGGCTCCAGACTCCGAAGAGAAATGATGGTGGGGTATCATTACGATGGATTGATGGACTAGTGCGTTTGACCGGGATTACCGCCTGACCCGGGTGCATCTGAACCGCTTCCGATCAGCTTCAGGGACACGAAGAACACTACGACCGCTGCGGTGAGTGCTGCGGCGAGAATCACTGTTCTCGTCTGATTGAATCGGCGCATCTGGTATCCCACCGTCCAATCCTTCGCGATCACCACGGGTTCACCGTTCCACTTGGTGGAATTCCCACCAACCTGGTACACCGTTGAAATCGCGATCGTGTACGAATCTGAATTCTGTGCAGTGAGCGTTCCTTCAACCTTGTCCACCGCAGCTCCCAGCTTTTCCGCAACTCCAACGCGTCCCTTGTCGTTCAAAACAAGCTGCACTCCGGCAGTTGCCGGCGGTGCGCCCTGCTGCAGAGGCATCGTCTCATAGCACCCCTGCAGCAGCAGCGCGAACGTCGACAGGCACGCGCCGGCGAAACGAAGTCGCCGGTTAGAAACCGTAGGTCCCCTTCGCTGCCGAACCCGGAAGTCCGAGGCCGCCCATGTTATAGAACGGCTGCTGACGCGAGTCCATTTCCTCGTTTGGAACCGGCCACTGGATCGCCGTGCCCTGCGGCAGGTCGCCCCAACCGCGCGAATCCTGGTACCAGCCGGCGTATGTGGAGTAAGAGATTTCCATGCGCTTCTCCCACTTCATTGCCTCGAGAATCGTGCCGCATGCCACTGTGTTGAATGTCGGGCCAACCGGAACATGCGGAACGCATCCATTGGCGCCGCCCTGAATCTGCTGAGCCGCGCTGGCAATCGGACCGATCGACGCCAGGCCGTGCAGCGCACGCGACGCGTCGATCAGCGCCTGTGCCGCCGCAAAGTTGCCGGCGTAAATGTAGCCCTCGGCCGCGAGCATGTTGCTCTCGGCCAGCGGGAACTGAGTTTCCGGGCCGACACCTGAGGCGCGATAAATATTCAGATAACGCTTGGAATCGTAGTTCGATGTGCCCCATCCGTCGCCCGGGAAGTCGTCCGCGGCCTGACGATTCGCGAAGTAGCGGCCCGGCGTGAAGCTGCTGCCATTGTACGGCGTGTCGGCCTGCTGTGCGGCGCGGGTGGCGCCCTGGGGCAGCCTGAGATCCGGCGTACGGATCAGAACCTGCGATCCATCGCGCGTGGCGAACGGCGCCGCGATGAACGCAGCGTATGCGCCCGAAGTATCGGCCATGCCGAGAAACATCGCGCTCATCTCGTGCCAGCCGTTGCTGACGTACAGTTGGTTGCAATCGTAGGAGCAGCTCCAGCCGCCGCCGACGTTGATCTTGATGTCGGTGGTGATTCCGGCGGTCGCGTCAGCGATCACCTGGGCCCAGTTCACCGCCGCGCGTTCAGCCGTCGAACGCGCCACACCGGCGCGCAGGCGAGCCTTCCACGAGTGGACGAACTGCACGAACTGCACCTGCGTCATGCCGTTTCCACCGAGCCAAGCCGCAGAAAGCGGGAAGGCCGACGCAGCGGCCGCGCCGCCGGCACTGGCCAGCGCCGAGTCCATCTGCGCCAGCGCAGCAGTGTTCAGTGCGGCGTATCCCGCCAGCGGCGGAATCGCGCTACTCGCCACCGAGTTGGTCACGATCGCGCCGGAATCATACATGATCGATGTGTACCCGAGCGCCGCCCCGTTCACGAACTGCGCGAATCCGCGGTCGCGAAGATCCTGAGCCGGCGTGCCCGTCGTGCCGCCACCGGTCACAATGAGATCGATCGCCTGTACAAGGTTCGCGGCGTTGCGCGCGAGCTTTTGCGTGTTGGAAAAGTCGGCGAGGTTGCCACCGTCCACGTTGTTGCCGCGATCGTTGACGATCGCATTGCGCGGGATAGCGACACGGACGTTCATGCCGAAATTCGCGACCGTGGAGTAGCCCTCGAGCGAGAGTACGTGAGCCTGCGGCTGCAAGTTGTTGGTGTTCACAGCGTTGTTCAGCTGCTGATACAGGGTACCGATGATGGCTTCAACACCGGCTGGCGTGGAATACGCGCGAGCGACGTCAGGGTTATTGAGGTTCTTGACGTCGAGCACGTTCCCCGAGGTGCAAGCTGCGAGAAACACGGCGCACGCCGCGGCCGAGGTTGCTCGAATAAAGGTCTTTTTCATCGCGGTTGGATCCTCGTGGGGGTCGTACCGGCCGCCCGCCGGTATGGCGGACGGCCGGTACACTGGACCTAGAAGCTCGAACTGAGCTGGAACGTCAACGACCGAAGATTCGGGAAACCGTAGTTGTCGACGGCGTTCAACGCTGCTGAACCGCTCGCGCCACCGGTCGCCCCGACTTCGGGATCGAATGCCTTGTAGCCGGTCCAAGTTTTCAGGTTGCGGCCGATGAACGAAACCGTCCAGTCTCCCTGACCACCAATCTTGCCGATACGGTAGCCGATGCTCACTTCGCGCAGCTTGATGTACGAAGCGTTCTCGACCGATACCGTGTTCGTTCCGAGCAGATCGTACAGACCACCGACGCCCTGGTTGTCCGGAGCGCCCACGCGGAAGAAGTAACCCAGCGGACGAGCCGTGCTGACGCTCGCGCTGGCCTGACCCTCTTCCTTGTTCATGAAGTCGCCGAACGACCACGCGCGACCCTGGTTCCACACGCTGTTGCCCTTGACGGCATCGAGCAGCACGTAGGCCGAGAGCTTCTTGAACGTAAAGGTCTGCGCGACCGAGTAGCGAAGGTCTGGAAGCGCCGAGCCGAACGACTGGCTCGTGATCGCGTGCCCGAGCGAATCGCGCAGCACGATCGGGTTGCCCCAGCTTTCCACCACTCCAAATGGCGCGGTAGCTGCACCGTTCACGGCCATCCACAGATTCTTCGTGATGCCGTCGGTCAGCGCGTAGCCGCCCGTCCATACGATGAGGCCGTCCTGATTCTTCTGGAAGTTTGAGGTGCTCGTTCCGCACTGGCTCTGGAACGCTGTCGGCAGCTGCGAGCACTTGTTGAGGAACTGACGGCCGTAGATCTCGCCGTACTTCACGTTCGAGGCCACGTAGTACGTCGAGCCGTAGTAATACGGCGCGATGCCGGCGGCGATGCCGGTGATGTTGCTCTTGGTCTGGTCGAAGTTGAAGCGAGCCGAGTACTGGAGATCGCGACGCTCGATGAGCGGCACGTTCAGCGAGAACTCCCACGTCGCGTTGTCGAGCTGCCCGGCGTTCTTCCACTGGTTCGAGAAGCCCGACGACGCCGACGGCGGAACCTGCAGCAGTTCGCTCGTCACGATGCCGTGAGCGTGCGTGACCGTGAGGCCGTACTTGTGCAGGATTTCCGCATCAAAGCCCAGCTCGATTTCCGTCGAAAGTTCCGGACGGAGGTTTTTGTTACCGAGCGTGTTCGCCGACACGGTGCCATTGCTGATGCTGAACGTCTGGTACTGCTGCGAAAAGCTCGGGCGGTTACCGGCCTGGCCGATTGCCGCGCGGAACTTGAAGTCGTTGATCGTGTTCTTCAGCGGCCAGAAGGGCTCTTCTGACGCGCGCCACGCGAGCGAACCGCGGCCGTAGTTGGCCCACTGGTTCGCCGTTCCGAACAGCGACGAACCGTCGCGACGGATCTGCGTGTTGAGGATGTAGCGCTCCTTGAACTCGAGGTCGATGCCGGCGAACATGCCAATCTGACGAACCTGAGTGCCTGTCGAATTGACTGAGTTCGATGCGGACGGAACAAGGGCGCTCGCCGTGAACAGGCCGGGCACGAGCAGGTTGGTGCCACTCAAGCTGTCCTTAACGCTCTCTTGCGACTCGTAAAGGCCGCGGACGGTGAAGCGCATATTCAGATCGCGGCGCAGATCCTTACGCGCAG
>JANYIJ010000195.1 GCA_025362095.1 Gemmatimonadota bacterium
GACGCGATGGTGCAGATGGATACATCGTTCTCCGACACCACGTACTACGATCGTACGATTGACGCGTATCGCACCGACAGCGCGTGGGCCAAGGCGGCGGCGGCAGCAGCGAAGGCGACTTTGAAGTATCCGCGTCGCGCAGACTACGCCGCTCAGCGCGGCCAGATGGAGTTGAAGTCCGGACAGTTGAAGCAGGCCGTCGCGTCGCTCAAGCGCGCGCTTGAAATCGATCCGAAAACGCCCGGCGCGCGTTTGCTCATCATCACGTCACTCGTCGACGCGGCGGAGTACGACAGCGCGATCGTCGCGATTCGTGAAGCAGTGAAGTCAGGCGAAGACAAGAACACGCTCGGCGGTATCGCCGTCACGATCGGCAACCGCTGGTTCAAGTACGTGAACGACACGACGAACAAGGTCAAGACGATTCCGAATTTCCAGAAAGTCATCGACTACGTCACGTACGGCGACAGTCTCGCGACCGATCGCACGACGAAGAACGGCGCCAAGTTCCTAATGGGCGTCAGCCACTACTTCATCTCGACGATCATGATCGTCGACGTGCAGGCGGCTAAGAGCTGCGACGGCGCTAAGCAGTTGCAGGACGTGCTCGTCAATGCGCAGCTCGAATTGCCGGTGGGCGGTGCAACCAATCCGGACCTCGTGAAGCAGCTCATGCCGATCGTCGGACAGCTGAGCCAGACTGCGGAGCAAATGATCAAAGTCTATTGCGCTCCGCCGAAGAAACCGGAAGAGGGCAAGAAGAAGCCTTAGCTCGATCGATCAGACTCGAAGGCCCGCCGCTCAGCACGAGCGGCGGGCCTTTCAGTTCTCGGTCTTCGGTCCTCGGTCTTCGGTCCTCGGTCTTCGGTCTATATTTCACTCGTGTCCTCCCCCCGCTTCGATTCTGAATATCACGCCCCCGTGATGGTCGCCGAGGTGCTCGAGGCACTCGGTGGCGCGCGTCGCGTGCTCGACGGCACACTCGGCGGCGGCGGACACTCGCTCGCGCTCCTCGAATCCGGCGCCCAAGTCACGGGGCTCGATCAGGATCCGGAAGCGATCGCCACCGGGCGGGCGCGGCTCGCCGCGTTCGAGTCGCAGGGCAATTTTCGCGCGATCCAATCGAACTTCGGCGACGTGGAGCAGTTGGCAGAACTGAAGGACCTCGCGTTCGACGGCATCCTGCTCGACCTCGGCGTGTCGTCGCACCAGTTCGATGACGAGAGCAGGGGCTTCTCTTTTCGAGAAGGCGCGCCGCTCGATATGAGAATGAATCTGGGACGGCCGGCGGCGGACGACGGACCGCAGCGGGACGGCGGGGGACAGACAGCGGCGGAACTTCTCAACTCAGGAGAAGAAGACGAACTCAAAACCATTTTCAAAGACTACGGTGACGAACCCAAGGGCGGCCGCCTCGCACGCGAGGTCGTCCGGCGCCGCGGCAACCGGCCGTTCGTCACCAGCGATGACTTCGTCGGCGCGATCCGAGCTGTCCTCGGGCCGCGGTCAGGTCCCAACGACTTTGCGCGGCTTTTTCAGGCCCTGCGTATCGCCGTCAATGGCGAGCTCGACGCGCTTGCCCGCGCGCTCCCTGCGCTCCGTGACCGACTGGCACCAGCGGGCGTCATCGCGGTGATCGCCTACCACTCGGGGGAGGACCGGATCGTGAAGCACGCCTTCCGCGAGTGGAGCCAGCGCTGCATCTGCCCGCCGAAGCAAATGGTGTGCAGCTGCCGCGGCCGCGCACTCGGCGAGCTCCTCACCAGAAAAGCCGTGAACGCGACACCCGAAGAAACGAGCCGCAACGCCCGCGCACGCAGCGCTCACCTCCGGGCCTGGCGAAAGAGTCCATGAGTAGTTCCGCACTTCTCATCGGGGTGGCATGAGAGGACGCTCCATCGTCGCCCTCGTTCTCGTTGGTTTCGTCCTCGTGGCCACGGGCGTCATATGGAGGCGGAGCTTCGGCAACGCGCGCGCCCGTGAACAGCAGCGCCTCGAGCAGCAACGGGGAGCGCTGGAGGCGGAGCGCGCGAAAATCGAAGGCGACATCCGCGATGCGTCGAGCAGATCCAATCTGGCCAAAGTGGCCGAGCAGCGGCTCAACATGCACATCCCGAGTGACAGTCTCGTGATCTATCTCCAGCGACCCGCGAAGAAGCAGGCAAAACGGTGACGAGCTCCGGCCGCGTGCGGCTGGTGCACGGCGCGTTCGTGCTGTTCGCGGTGGTCCTCGTCGGTCGCGCAGCGCAGGTGCAGCTGTTCCAAACGTCGATCTGGCGAAGCAGGGCCGCGAAGCAGCAGACGGCCGCTTCGCCCCTGCCGGCGCCTCGCGGAATGATTCTCGATGAAAAAGGCGCCATGCTCGTCGAGAGCCGGCAGCTCGTGCGGCTGAACATCGCGCCGCGTGAAGTGTTCGGCACGAGTAAAAAAAAATCCACGCTGAATCGGCCGGCAGTCGACTCGGGCCCGCTGCGCATGACCGCTCTCGCGCGGGCCCTCGCGCACGCGAGCGTCTCACCAGAGTGGGTCTCGCGTGCGATCGACACTTCTCGCGCCTGGGTGACGATCCCCGGCCGGTTTCTCATGAGCGATGTTGCAGCCGCGCTCGCGATGCACGGCGTGCACTCTGAGGCGGTGCTCGAGCGCGTGCCGCCCGCCAACGACGGTCTCCGCCGCTTAGTGGGCCGCTCGGACGACACCGGCGAACCGCTCGACGGCCTCGAGAAAGCACTCGATGCCACGCTGCGCGGCGAGAAGGGACACACCGCGCTGCTTCGCGATGCAAAAGGCACGCGATTCGATTCGCCCACGTTGAACGCGGATGACGCGAAACCGGGGCGAACGGTGGTCCTCACCGTGAACCAGACGTTGCAGGACATCGCCGAGAAAGCGCTTGGCGACGCCGTCCGTCAGACCGGTGCGAGCGGCGGCGATATCGTGATGCTCGATCCAAACGACGGCGAAGTGCGCGCGATGGCGAGCCGGCGATCCGACCCGCTCTCGACGTCCGCCACCGCGCTCACGGAGCCGTACGAACCGGGATCTACGCTCAAGCCGTTCGTGGCAGCGCGTCTGCTGGACTTGCACCGCGCGCGCGTCGACGAAGTCATGAACACGTACAACGGCAAGTGGGAACTCAACGGCCGGAAGATCGAAGACGATCATCCGTCGCCGAGTTTCTCGCTGGCCGACGTGATTCGTTTTTCGAGCAACATCGGCATCGTGCAGTTCGCGATGCGATTCTCGCCGCGCGAGCAGTACGAGCTTCTGAGAGACGCGGGGTTCGGAACTCCATCCGGACTGCCGTATCCCGCAGAGGAAAGCGGCCGCCTGCCGACGCCGCGCATCTGGGACAAGCAGACACCCGCGTCGCTCGCGATGGGGTACGCGCTGAACGTCACGCCGTTGCAGCTCGCAAATGCATATGCCGCGATCGCCAACGGCGGCGAACTGCTCCAGCCGGCGATCGTGAAAGAGATTCGCGCGACTGACGGAACCGTGATCTATCGCCATAAGCGTTCAGTGGTCCGCAGGCTCATGACCGAAGAAACCGCGCACACCGTGCGCGATCTCCTGCGCGGCGTGGTTGAAGGCGGCACAGGCGATTCGGCGAAGCTCGCGACGTTCGACGTCGCCGGAAAAACCGGCACGGCGAAACGCACCGAGCACGGCAAGTATGTGGCGGGAAAATATACGGCGAGTTTCGTCGCGCTCTTTCCGGCGGACGTGCCGCAGCTCGTGATCTTGATCAAGCTCGACAATCCCTCGTCGTCGATCTACGGCGGCAAGGCCGCGGCGCCGGTGCTGAAGACTGTCCTGCAGGCCGCGATCGCCGCGCGCGACGCATCGCTCGATCGGAAAAATCTGGCTGCCGCGCCCAAGCGCGCGCCGGCCACTGTGCCGCTGCCGGCGAGCGTCGCGAGCGCGGACTCGATCGTACGCGTGACGGAGTCGGGAAGCGTGCCCTACGTGTATCGACTCGACATGCAGAAGAAGCGCGCTTCCACGGCGATCGCCGCGCGATCCGTTCCCGACGTGCATGGATTTCCCGTGCGGCGCGCGGTGTACACGCTGCATCGCGCGGGCTTCCGTGTTTCGCTCGCGACCGCGGATGCATCCGGCGCCGCAGCGGCGACCACGCCGGCGGCAGGCACGCTCGCGCCGAGTGGCTCGATCGTGCACCTCGCGCGGGCGCCGTGACGCCATGAGCCACTCGTGAAGCCGGTTCGCCTCGCCGAAGTCACCAGCGCGCTCGAGCGCGCCGGCCTGCTCGTGACCACATCGGGCACGCTGCCGGACATCGTCACGGCAATCAGCGACGACAGCCGCGACGTATGCACTGACTCGCTCTTTGTGGCGGTGCGCGGCTCCGCGCGCGACGGGCATGATTTCCTGAAGGCGGCAGCCGGCTCCGGGGCCGGCGCCGCGATTGTTGAGGATATCTCGCGCACTGCGCTGCCGGCAATCGTCGTGCGCGACGGCAGGCGCGCCGCGGCAATCGCGGCGGCTGCGTTCTATCGCGAGCCGGCAAGCGCGATGCGGTTCGTCGCCGTCACCGGCACCAACGGCAAGACGACGACGGTCGGCATGATCCGCCATTTGCTCGACGATCCCATTGCGAAGTGCGCGAGCATCGGGACGCTCGGGACGCTGCTGGGCAGCGGCGGCGCGCCGCTGCAGGGCACGACGGCGTCGCTCACCACGCCAGGCCCGGTCGAGCTGCAGCGCACCCTGCGCGCGCTCGCGGACTCCGGAGTGCGCACCGTCGCGATGGAAGTGTCATCGCACTCGCTGGATCAGCGGCGGGTGGAGGGAATTCGTTTCAGCGCGGCGGTCTTCACGAATCTCACGAGAGATCATCTCGACTATCACGGCACGATGGAGGCGTACTTCGCCGCGAAGACGTTGCTCGTGTCGCATCTCTGCGCCGATGGCGCGGCGGTAGTGAACTCCGACGACCGCGCGTGGGACGCGCTCCCACCCGCGCCGCGCCGCGTGACGTTCGGCCTGACGGACACCGCCGACGTGCGCGCGCGGAACCTGAACTTCACGGCGCGCGGCAGTGAATGGCTTTTGGAAACGACGAATGCGTCGCACGAGGTGCGTCTGCCGTTGATCGGCGATTTCAATGTGACCAACGCGCTCGGCGCCGCCGCTGCGGCACGCGCACTCGGCATGCCGGCAGCGGCGATCGCGGCGCGGCTCGGCACGCAGCCGCAGGTGCCGGGCCGTCTCGAAATCGTCGGCGAACGGCCGACCGTGCTCCGCGACTATGCGCACACGCCGGATGCGCTCGAGCGTGCGCTCGCCGCGCTGCGGCCATTCACGCGCGGCGCGCTGATCGTGATGTTCGGCGCGGGCGGCGATCGCGATCGCGGCAAGCGCCCTCTCATGGGACAGATCGCGGCTCGCCTCGCAGATCGCATCATTGTCACGAGCGACAATCCGCGCACAGAAAATCCCGAAACGATTCTCGACGAAATCGCCGCCGGCATTGGTTCTGCGAGCTTCGAGCGCATCGAAGACCGCCGCGCTGCGATCGAGCGGGCGATCGCCATCGCCGATCCCGCGCGTGATGTCGTATTGCTCGCGGGGAAGGGGCACGAGGACTATCAGGTGCGCGGCACGACGAAATATCCGTTCGATGAAAAAGAAATCGTGGGCGAGGTTCTCGCCGCTCGTCGGGGTAAGGTGAGTTCCGTATGAGCTTTTGGACCCTCGGCCGCATTGCGCGAGCCCTCGGCAGCGGACCGTCCGACGACCGTCCGATCCGCGCCGTCTGCACCGACACGCGCGCGATCCAGCCCGGTGATCTGTTCGTCGCGCTCAAAGGAGAACAGCACGACGCGCACCACTTTCTCGCCGATGCCGTCGCAAAAGGCGCGGCGGCAGTAATCGTGCACGATGCAACCCGCGCGCAGGGACTCGGCGTTCCCGCGTACGTGGTACCCGACACCCTGCACGCGCTCGGCGCGCTCGGCCGCGCACGGCGCCTCGCATGGGGTGGACCGCTCGTCGCCGTCGGCGGATCGAACGGCAAGACGAGCACCAAGGAACTGATCCGCGCCGCGCTCGGCGCGCGGCTCCACGTGCACGCCACCACCGGCAATCTCAACAATCAGATCGGCGTCCCGCTCACGCTCCTCGCAATTCCCGACGGCGCGGATGTCGCGGTCGTCGAGCTCGGCACGAACATGCCAGGCGAGATCGCGCTGCTGCGGGAAATCGCGGCGCCGTCGATCGGCGTGATCACCACCGTGCAGGAAGAACATCTCGAAGGATTCGGCAGCCTCGAGGGCGTGATGCGCGAGGAAGCCTCGCTGCTCGACGGCGCCGCCGTGGCGATCGTGCCGTCCGACGAACCCGCGCTCGTCTCGGAGTCTGTGCGCCGCGCGCGCCGCACGGTGACCGCAGGCGTAGGCAGCGGGGATCTCATGGCCACCGCGATCAGTCTCGCGCCCGACGGCACCGGCTCAGTGGTGGTCGACGGCACGCGCGTTCACATCCCGTTGCGCGGCCGCCACAATCTCAACAACGCGATGATCGCACTGGCAGTGGCGCGCGAGTTTGGGATCCAGCTGGAAGACTCCGGCGCCGCAATCTCGAAAATGGACCTGACCACGATGCCCACCATGCGCTCCGCGATCGATCCGCTCGGTGAGGCGCTGCTGATCAATGACGCGTACAACTCGAATCCCGGCTCTGCGCGCGCGGCGCTCGCGCTGCTCAAGCAAGTCGGGGCGGGGCGTCAGCGGGTCGCGGTGCTCGGCACGATGCGCGAACTCGGCGCGCACGCCGAGCGCGCCCATGCTGAGGTGGCGGCGGAGGCGCTGAGGTCGGGCGCGCAGATCGTCGCGGGGATCGGCGAATTCGCTGCGGCGCTCGAGCGGCTCGCGCCCGGCGATGAACGCGTGATCACCGCGAATGACATTGACGACCTCTGGCCACAGCTCAAGGCCCGGCTGGCGGCTGACGCCGTAATTTTGCTCAAAGCGTCACGCGGGGTACGTCTCGAGCGTCTTCTGCCACACCTCACCGCGTGGTCGGCGGAAGAGGGTTCTCCCTACAGATCGACCTGACGCGCACCAAACACGAGATGCTCTACTACTTCCTGTATCCGCTGCGGCAGCACTTCGGACCTTTCCGCGTGTTCGGCTACCAGTCGTTCCGCGCGGCCGGCGCCGCGGTCACGGCGTTGCTGGTCGCGTTCATCGTCGGACCGATGTTCGTGCGGTGGTTGCAGCGAATGCAGATCCATCAAGTCGTGCGTGAAGGAACTCCCGACTCGCATGCGGCCAAGGCGAGCACGCCGACGATGGGCGGCGTGATCATTCTCGCCGCCACGCTCGTGCCGACGCTCCTCTGGATGCGCCTCGACAATCGCTATGTGTGGCTGGCGCTCGCCGTAATGCTGCTGATGGGTGCTATCGGATTTTTGGACGACTATCTCAAGCTCAAGCAGAAGCGCGAAGGGAAGGAGAACCGCGGGCTCGTCGAGCGCTACAAGCTCATCGGTCAGGTGACGATCGGATTCGCGCTCGCGATGTACATCTGGCGGCAGCCGCTCAACGCACTTCCCGGCGCGTCCACCACGCTGCCGTTCGTGAAGTACATGCTCGTGGTACCCGCGACGATCGGCGCGGCGTGGCTCTATGTGCCGTTCGTGACGTTCGTTGTGACGGCGACGAGCAACGCCGTGAACCTCACCGACGGACTCGACGGTCTCGCGGCCGGACTCATGGCGATCGCGATGGCGACCTTCGCGATCTTCGCGTACACGATGGGGCGCACCGACGCTTCGGCGTACCTCCAGCTCTTCTACCTGCGCGATGCTGGCGAGCTTACGATCTTTTGCACCGCGGTGTTCGGCGCATGTGTCGGCTTTCTCTGGTACAACGCGCACCCCGCCCAGGTCATCATGGGCGACACCGGCGCGCTCGCGCTCGGCGGCGCCCTTGGTGCGGTGGCGATCCTGCTGAAATCTGAATTTCTGGTCGTGTTCGTCGGCGGAGTTTTCGTCGCGGAAACCATGTCCGTGCTGATTCAGCGTTTCGTCTTCAAGTACCGCCGCAAGCGATACGGACTCATCTACGCGCAGCAGCATCGTGTGTTCCGACGAGCGCCCCTGCATCACCACTTCGAGCTGAACGGTTGGCCGGAGACTCAGGTCGTCGTGCGATTCTGGATCATGGGAATCCTCTGCGCGTTCGTGGCGCTCGGCACACTCAAGCTTCGGTGATCCGCGAACTGATTCTTCGCGGAGAGGTCGCGGTCATTGGGCTTGGCCGGAGCGGGCAGGCCGTCTCACAACTGCTGCGTCACGCCGGCGCGCGCGTCTACGCGTCCGACGCCGCAGACGCTGACGCGGGCACGCTGACGAAGCTGGCGGGGATCGGAGTCGACGCGAAGGCGAAGGGGCATGACCTCGCTCGGATTGGCGCAGCGGCAGCGGTAGTGGTGAGCCCCGGCGTGCCGCCCGACGCGCCGCCGCTGGTGATCGCGCGGGAGCACGGCGTGCCGATCGTGAGCGAAATCGAAGTCGCGCTCGCCTTTCTGCCCGCCGCGAAGGTGATCGCCGTGACAGGCACCAACGGTAAGAGCACCATCACCGCGATGATCGCGCACCTGCTGCGGTCGCTCGGAGTCGACGCGATCGCCGCGGGCAATATCGGCACGCCGCTCTCGGAAATCGCGCTCAAGGTGAACCTGCCGGCGTGGATCGCGCTCGAGCTTTCCAGCTTTCAGCTGCACGACACGCCGAGTATCGATCCGCTCGTCGGCGTGCTGTCGAACCTCGAGCCCGACCATCTCGACCGCTACGAATCGCTCGAGGCGTACTACGCCGACAAGATGCTTCTGTTCGCGAACGCGACCGATGGATCCGTCTGGGTCACCAACGCGGACGATGCCGAAGTCGAGCGGCGTTCCGAGAACGTCCCCGGGAATCATCAGCGCTTTTCGATGCGCGATGTGAAGGCCGATGCCGGACCCTCGGTCACGCCGGGCGCGTGGCGGCTGTTCGGATCCGAGTTCATCACCACTGCCGACGTTCCCCTGCTCGGCGCGCACAATATCGCGAACACACTTGCCGCTGCGCTTTCGGTGGCCGTCGCGGATTCCGCGCACCGCACGCCCGGGGCGAGAGCGCGAATCGTCGAGGGCATCCGGTCGTTCAAGGCACTGCCGCACCGCCTCGAAGTGATCGCGGAAGTCGACGGCGTGCTCTGGATCGACGATTCAAAGGCGACCAACGTGAGCTCCGCTCGTGTCGCGATCGAAGCGATGACGCGGCCGACCGTTGTGCTGCTCGGTGGCAAGCACAAGAACGAACCCTACACGGCATTGCTCGGGGGACTCTCGGCGCACGCGTCGCTCGTGGTCGCTTACGGCGAGGCCGCGCCGCTCATCGAGGCCGATCTCGCGGGATACGTGCCGCTCGTCCGTCTCGGATCGTCTTTTCATGATGTGATTGCGTGCGCCCGGGCAGCGGCGAGACCCGGGGGTGCAGTGCTGCTTTCTCCAGCGTGCTCGAGCTACGACATGTTCACGAACTACGAAATGCGGGGCGACGCGTTCCGGCGCCTCGTCACGATGCGATGACCGCCACGGTTCTCCCGTTCGCAAGCGGAAGGACTCACGCGGCCGCGCACGCGCACGCGCACGTGCGCGATCGCTGGCGCATGACGATCGAAACGCGCGCGCTCGTGGTGGTGTCTGCGCTGCTGCTCGCCTTCGGGCTTGCGTCGCTCTACAGCGCCAGCGCGTTCGAAGCCGTGCGCGACAAGCTGCCGAGTTGGTACTTCCTGCTCAAACAAATCACCGGAGTCGGCGTGGGAATCGTGTTCTTTGCGATCGCGGCGAAGGCCGACGCCGAGCTCTGGAAGAAATACGCGTGGCTCGTGATGGGGCTGGCGCTGTTTGCCATGCTGCTCACGGTGCTGCCGTTCACGAAAGGAATCGCACCGCCGATCCTCGGCGCGCGACGCTACCTCATGCACGGCTCCGTGCAGCCGTCGGAGTTCGCGAAGCTCGCGGTGATCGTGTGGACCGCGATGCTCGTGGTCAAGAAGGGTGATCAGCTCAAGCGCCTGACCAAGGGGCTGCTGCCGATCCTGCTCGTGATCGGCTCGCTGTGCGTGATGGCGGCGTTCGAGCCGGATCTCTCGACCGTGCTCTTCTTCGCGCTGCAGATGGTGATCATCGTGTTCGCGGCGGGCGCGCGGATCGGCCACTTCGTGTTTCTCGGAATCGTGTTCACTCCGATTCTCTGGGCCGAGACGCAGCGGCTGCAGTACGTGATGGAACGACTGATGGGCTTCAGTGAAATGGCGGGCGCGGCGCATGCGACTGTGAACTACCAACTCACGCAATCGCTGATCGCTGTGGGCTCGGGCGGCTGGTTCGGCGCGGGCTTCGGCGAAGGACGTCAGCAGAACGGATTCCTCCCGCTCTCGTACGATGACTTCATCGGCGGCTCCATCGGAGAGGAGTGGGGCTTCGTGGGACTCACCGCGCTGATCGCTCTCTACGCGCTCTGGGGCTGGCTCGGCTTCAAGATCGCGAAGCAGGCGCGGACACCATTCCAGTCGCTGGTCGCGATCGGGATCACGACCACGATGATCATCACCGCGTACCTGCACATCGGCGTGGTGATCGGCCTGCTCCCCACGACGGGGCTGACGCTGCCGTTCATCTCGTTCGGACGATCGAATCTCATTCTCTCGATGATGATGACGGGCATTCTCGTGAACATCGGCAGCGTACGCGAGCGCGTATCCGGTGAGCGCGCGACTGATCCCACCGGCTCGCTCACGGCGGCGGCGCGGTGAACGTCGTCTTCGCCGGTGGCGGCACCGGCGGACACTTGTATCCCGGGCTCGCAATCGCGAGGGCACTCGTTCGGCTCGACGATTCCGTGAA
This sequence comes from Gemmatimonadota bacterium, assembly GCA_025362095.1. GTDB lineage: Bacteria > Gemmatimonadota > Gemmatimonadetes > Gemmatimonadales > Gemmatimonadaceae > Fen-1231. The sequence continues at coordinate 10,921 of JANYIJ010000195.1, forward strand.
GCCGCACTTCGTTGGCGCGTTGCGCGGGATCGAACGTGAAGTGCTGCCGACCACCGAGTTTCCGCACACGCTGCTCGATCTGCACCCCGTCTACCGGCCGGCGGTCTGGAAGAACTGGAAGACTGTTCGCGGCGCGTTTTCGGCGTGGAGCGGGATGCGCACGCTCGGACGCGAGCTGCGTCCTGCGCTCGTCGTCGGAACCGGCGGATATGCCAGCGGTGCCGCGCTCGCGTGGGCGTGGGCGAACGGCGTGCGCATCGTGCAGCACATCGGCGACAGTCATCCCGGCGCGACAGCGCGTCTGTTCACACGAATTTCGACAGAAGCCTATCTCGGATTTCCGGAAGCAGAAAAGTGGCTTCCGCATACCGGCTGCGTTTTTCGCAACACGGGAAATCCGATCGAGCCTCCGCCGGATATTCGTCCCGACCCGGCTGCGGCGCGCGCCAGGTGGGGATTTCCCGCCGGCGCCCGCGTGCTGCTGGTCTTCGGTGGAAGTCAGGGTGCTCGCGCGATCAATCAGGCCGTGGGACGCTGGGTCGGAAACGGAATTCCGGATACGCTGTGCGTGATCTGGGCGACGGGAGCGGGGCAGTACGATGCGTTCCGGCATTTCGATCGCGCCGATGTTCGTGTGGTGCCGTATCTCTCGCCGATCGCCGATGCGTACGCTGCAGCGGATCTCGCGTTCGTGCGCGGCGGCATGATGGGAACTTCGGAACTCTGTTCGTGGGGCGTGCCGATGATCATCTGCCCGCTCCCCAGCGCGGCGATGGATCACCAGACATCAAACGCGCTCGCGCTAGAATCCGCCGGCGCGGCTGTGCATTTGGCCCAGCGCGATCTCACAGCAGAGAGTCTCGACACGATCGTCCGATCGCTGCTCAAGGATCATTCAAGGCTCACCGCGCTGCGCAACCACGCGCTGGCCCGTGCGCAACCGAACGCCGCGCGTGAAATTGCGGAGCACATACTCTCATTTCTCCGCATTCCTCATCCGCACTCCGCATCGAAGTGACCGCATGCCGCTGATCGATAACAAAGACCCACGCCCGCTGCACTTCATGGGCATTGCCGGAGCGGGCATGTCCGCGCTCGCCGAGCTGTGCAAACGGCGCGGCGCGAAGGTCACGGGGTGCGATCAGACTCCGTCCGGCGCGCCGGATCTCGCGGGGCTCGGCATCAGCGTGAGCGCCGGGCACGATGCGGCGCACGTCGACGGCCATCGCGCGCTCATCGTGAGTTCCGCGATTCCAAAAGATCATCCGGAAATCACGCGCGCCAAGGAACTCGGAATTCCGGTGATCCGCCGCGCGGAAGCGCTCGCGGAAGCGACCGCCGGCGGAACGCTGATTGGAATCGCCGGCACGCACGGAAAATCGACGACCACCGTGATGACCACCGAAGCGCTCGCGGCCGCTGGAATCAAGCCGACCGGAGTGGTCGGCGCGCGGGTGGCGTCGTGGAAGGGAAATCTCAGCGCCGGCGGCGATGACGTGTTCGTGGTGGAAGCCGACGAATACGACCGCAGCTTCCTCGCGCTCAAACCGGACGTCGCCGTCGTCACGAACGTCGAGGCCGACCACCTCGACATTTATCGCGATCTCGACGATGTAAAAGTCGCGTTCAACCAATTCGTGCGTGGCGCGCGATGGATCGTGCTTTGCGCCGACCAGCCGAACTCGAACAACCTGCACACGCCGGCGAGCGCTGAGGTCGTGCGCTATGGAATCGGCAGCATCGAGGCGCGGCTCGTCGCGCGAAAGATCAAGACGATTGAAGGGAAGACCAGCTTCGATGTGCATTGGGATGGCAAGGCGAGCGGCAGCGTTACCATCGGCGCGGTGGGTGAACACAACGTGCTGAATGCGCTCGCCGCGCTGGGCGTGGGACTCGCGCGATTCGGCGCGACGGTTGAGCAGATGGCGCCAGGTCTCGCGGCGTTCGTCGGCGCTGAGCGCCGGTTCCAGCGGATCGGCGTCGAGCGCGGTGTAACCGTGATCGACGACTACGCGCATCACCCCACGGAAATCCGCGCGACGCTTTCGGCGGCACGCCTCGCGTTTCCGGGGAGGCGCGTGGTGATCGCGTTCCAGCCGCATCTCTACACACGCACGCGCGACTTCGCGCCGGAGTTCGGCCTCGCACTCGCCAAAGCGGATCAGCTCTTTCTCACGGACATCTACGGCGCGCGCGAGCGGCCGCTCACGGGTGTCTCGAGCCAGCTGGTAGCCGAGAGCTCGACGATCGCTGGCCGCCGCCCCGCGTGGATGGGGTCGCGGGCCGGACTCGCGGAGGCGCTCGCTGCGTTCGTGAAGGAAGGCGACGTCGTGCTGACCGTGGGCGCTGGCGACATCACCAAGACCGGCCCCGAACTGCTGACGCTGCTGCGCGCGGCAAAATGAACGACGAAGCGCCGAAGGAGCGATCGAAGGCCGTGCGCCTGCTGCGCCGGACCGGCGCGGCGCTGGCCGTCGCCGTCGTGGTCGCGAGCCCGTGGTGGGGACGTGCTGCGCTTCGTCGCCTCGACTTTTTTCGCGTGCGCCGCGTGGAGATCGACGGAGCGCGTTACGTCAGCCCCGATGAGATCGTTTCGCGTTTGAGGATAGACACCACGCAGTCGCTGTTCGACGACGTGGGGCCGTTGGAAAAGCGTGTGCGGCAGCATCCGTCCGTTCGCGACGTGCGCATCGTGCGGAAATTGCCGGGCACTCTGCTCGTGCGGATCACGGAGAACCCGCCGGTTGCCCTCGTTCAGGCGGCGTCGGGGCTCGTAGCGGTCGATGCGACGGGACGCTCGCTGCCCGTCGATCCTGCCACTGCGGACGTGGACCTGCCGGTGCTCGCCGTGCGCGATACGCTCACGCTGCGCGTGCTCGGCGAGGTGCGTGAGATGGCGCCGGCGCTGTTCGCGAGAATCGGAGAAGTGCGGCGCTTTCCTCGAGGCTCGTCTTTTTACCTGCTGTTTCGCCTGACCGAATCACCGACCAATCTCGCGCACGACGTGCTCGCACTCGGCGACGTCACCGCGGACCGGCTGTCAGATATTATTCCAGTCGAAGAGGATCTCGCGCGAAGAAAGCTGCGCGCGACCGAACTCGACCTGCGTTTCCGCGATCAAGTCATCGCCCGTTTGCCGTAATCACGTCATAAAACAGAACACTCTGGCATGAATCTCGATCGACTCGTAGCCGGCCTCGACATAGGATCCGCGAAGACCACCGCCGTCATCGCGGAGGTCGTCGGCGATCTGCCCAAGCATCCCACCGTGAACATCCTCGGCGTGGGACAGGCGCGCACGACCGGTTTACGGCGCGGCGTCGTCGCGGATATCGACGAGACAACCCGCTCGATCATGAAAGCGATGCAGGACGCCGAGCGTATGGCGGGCGCGCAGGTGCAGACTGTCTACGCCGGTATCGCAGGCGAGCACGTGCAAGCGATGACGTCGAAAGGAATCGCGTCGGTCACCGGCGCTGAGATTTCGAAAGCCGATGTCGATCGCGCGAACTCCGTGGCGCGCGCGCAGGCCATTCCGCAGGACCGCGAGCTGATTCACGCGATCCCGCAGGAGTACACGGTCGACAAAAACATCGGCATTCGCGATCCGATCGGAATGATCGGCACGCGGCTCGAGACGGAGATGTATCTGGTCACGATCGGTTCGTCGCCGGCGATGAACCTGCGCAAGGCGGTCGAAAAATCCGGATACAAAGTGGGCGAGCTCGTGCTCGAGCCGCTGGCGAGCGCGCTGAGCGTGCTGACCGAGGATGAAAAAGAGCTTGGCGTGTGCCTCGTGGAGATGGGCGCGGGGACGACCGACGTCGCCGTTTTTCACGAGGGGAAAATCCGGCACCTCGGCACGGTGAATTACGGCGGCAACAACGTCACCAGCGATATCGTGCACGGTCTGGGAGTCACGCAGGCCGACGCAGAGCGACTCAAAGAGGCCTATGGCTGCGCGTACGAGCCGATGGTCGATCACAGCGAGATCATCAAGCTGCCGAGCACCGTTGCTCAGGGCGACCGGCAGATTCCGCGAGAGTTGCTCGCGCACATTATTCATCAGCGCACGGCCGAGATTTTCGAGCTGGTGATGCGCGATGTGGATCAGGCCGGATTCCTGAAGCGCCTGTCTGCTGGCGTAGTGGTCACCGGCGGCGCGGCGGCCCAGCCCGGCATGGGCGAGCTCGCGAGCGAAGTTTTCGGAACTGGTGCCCGGGTGGGCGAGCCCGGCGAGTTCCTTGGCGGGCTGGCGGATTCCGTGCAGGCGCCGCGTTTTTCCACGGTGGTTGGCCTCGTTCAGTACGG
>JANYIJ010000196.1 GCA_025362095.1 Gemmatimonadota bacterium
GGCGACGAGGCCGCCATTGGCGACACGCTGCGCCTCGCGAACCTGGATGTGCCCGTCCTTGTGCACGCCTGGGGCGACGAAACCAAGAAGATGGGGATCGCGCATCGGCGCGATTCGTTCTGCGGTAAAATGTCGGCGTGCAACGTGCTCACGCAGTATGGAATTAAATATTCACTGACGTCGCTGCACACCGAGCATCCGGACTCGCCGGAGTTCGCGCGCGATCTCGACTGGTTCGCGGGCGTGTGCCGCGTGGTCCGCGGCCTTCGCACCGCGCGCATCGGGGCAATCGGTGCGCGGCCCGCGGCGTTCAAAACCGTTCGCTACAGTGAGAAGATTCTCGAAGCGAGCGGAATCAGCGTCGAGCCGATTGATCTCTCCGAAATCCTTGGCCGCGTCGACCGCCTGAAAGACAACGACCCGGTCACGAAACGAAAGCTCGAACAGATGACCGAATACGTGCCAACAGACGGCATTCCGCAACTTGCATTGTTGAAAATGGCGAAGCTCGGCGCGGTGATCGACGGCTGGATGATCGAGGCCGACGTCACGGTCAGCGCGGTGCAGTGTTGGACTTCGCTCGAAGAATTCTTCGGCGTGGTGCCGTGCACGATCATGTCGATGATGAGCAATGAGCTGCTGCCGAGCGCGTGCGAGGTGGACGTGTGCGGCACGGTGAGCATGTACGCGCTCACGCTCGCATCGGAGACGCCGGCCGCGCTCCTCGACTGGAACAACAACTACGGCGAGGATCCGAACAAGGCGGTGTGTTTCCATTGCAGCAACTTGCCCAAGGCGTTCTTCGAAGATGTGAAGATGGACTATCAGGAGATCATCGCCGGAACGGTGGGGAAGGAGAACACGTTCGGCACGATGGTGGGCCGCGTGAAGGCCGGTCCGATGAGTTTCGCGCGTTTCTCAACCGATGATCGCACGGGGAAGATTCGCGGCTATGTGGGCGAGGGTCGGTTCACCAAAGATCCGCTGACGACATTCGGTGGCGCGGGAGTCGTCGAGATTCCGAAGCTTCAGGAGCTGCTGCATCACATCTGTGAAAACGGATTCGAGCATCACGTCGCAGGGAGTTTCGGCTCTGTCGCCGACTCTGTTCACGAAGCGACGACCCGGTACCTCGGCTGGGACGTCGTGAGGCACGGCTAGACCGACGACAGAACACCGACGACCGAAACGACATACATGGCAATCGTCGCAGGAGTGGATTTCGGCACCCAGAGCGTTCGCGTCTCGATCGTCGACAGCGCGCACGGCTCGCTGGGCTGGGGCGTTTCGGAATATCACGTAAAGCGCGAACGCAACGATCCCGATTTCGCGACCCAGTCCCACGACGCGCATATGTCGGCGCTCGTAGCCGCGATGAAAACCGCGCTCGACGTTTCGAATGTTTCCGGCGCGAGTGTCGAAGCGATCGCGCTCGACACCACCGGATCAACGGTGATCCCGGTTGGGAAAGGGCTCGCGCCACTCGACGACTATTATCTCTGGTGCGATCATCGCGCGCACGAAGAAGCGGCGCTAATCACCCGCGTTGCGCTCGCGGAAAACTTGCCTGCGATTCACGCATGCGGCGGCGTGTACTCGTCCGAGTGGGGATTCGCAAAACTGCTGCATTGGCTGCGGCACAATCCGGACAAGCGCGGCGCGATGGTCGCCGTGCTGGAGCACTGCGACATGGTCGCCGCGGTGCTGTGCGGAATCTCCGAGCCGGAGGAACTTCCCCGCAGCATCTGCGCGATGGGGCACAAGTGGCTCTGGGATGGCGATCTTCCGTCGAAAGAATTTCTCGCGAAAGTCGATCCGCTCCTCGCGAACGCACGCGACGCGCTGCGCGGTCGATATCTCACGAGCGATCACCTCGCGGGACGACTCACCGCCGAATGGGCGCGGAAGCTCGGGCTCAACGAAGGAATTCCAATTCCAGTCGGCGCGTTCGACGCGCATTGGGACGCAGTCGGTGCGGGCATTGCAGAGGGTGACGTCGTCAATGTCGTCGGCACCGCTACATGCACGATGGCGATCGCGAAACAAACAGGACGCATTCCCGGATTGTGTGGAGTCGTACAGGGATCGATTCATCCGAAGTTCGTCGGCATCGAAGCCGGTCTCTCCGCCACCGGCTACCTGTTCGAGGCATTGGCCGCGCGCAGCGGCAAGAGCGTCGCCGAATTGTCGATCGGAACAGAGTCGTTCCGCGCAGGAGAAACGGGACTGCTGCACATCTCGTGGGACAACGGCGATCGCACTGTGCTCGTGAATCCGAATCTCGGCGGCGTCACGCTCGGCTGGAATCTCAATCACACCGCGCAGGATCATCTGTTCGCGGCGATCGAAGGAACCGCGTTCCATACGCGCGTGATTCTCGAGCGAATGGCCGAGCACGGTGTGCCGATCCATCGTGTGATCCACGGCGGCGGCATCCCGCAGAAAAACGAAGTGCTCAACCAGGTCTATGCGAACGTGCTCGGCAAGCCGGTGCTCGTGCCGGAGCGGTCGATCACCAGTTTGGGATCGGCTATCTTCGCGTTTCTCGCGGCGGGAACTTTCAAAACGATCGAGGACGCGCAGAAAGCACTCTGTCCGCCGTACCGAACCGTGGAACCCGATCACTCGGTAAAGGCGCGTTGCGATCGCCTGTTCGCGCACTGGCGTTCGCTCTATTTCTCGCTCGGCGATCCCGCCTCCGCGCCGGTGTCGTTCGGCGCGGTCTTGCCGGAACTTCGCGCGATCGCGGCCGAAGCGCGGCGCTAGACGCGCGTGCAGCTCCAACGCTCCGTTTCTGTCCGCCGTACCGCATCTATAAGGATGCCGACGCTGGCCTGCATTGACCCCGAGGCGGCCGTGCGTAGGTTCATCCTTGAGCCACCATTTTTCATGTTCCTGTCATCAGGGAGAGGCACGAATGGCACGTAGACTCCTCCTCGCCGCCGCGGCGTTGCCGATTGCATTTGCGACGGCAGTGGCGCAGGCAAACAACCCCGCAGCTCCAGCGAGTTCGCGCGCAGACTATGCGCTGACGAACGTCAGAATTGTCGTCTCGCCCGGAAAGGTGATCGAGCGCGGAACGGTGCTGACACGTGACGGCCGCATCGCCGCGGTGGGCGCGAACGTCAACATTCCCGCGGGCGTCGTGAAGATGGACCTTGCAGGCCACACGGTCTACGCGGGACTGATCGACGCGGCGACGAGCATCGGACTTCCGAGTCCGACGCGCGCACTGCCGGCGGCAGCTGATGCTGGCGCGGCCGCAGCAGCCGGTCGCGGTGGACGCGGCGCTGCGGGAGGAGGTCGCGGAGTTCCGGTTGCAGGACGCGGCGGGCCGCCGGCTCCGCCGGTCATTCTCCCTGAAGTAGACGCGAACGCCGAGGCAGCGGATCAGTTCTCGCCGACCGAAGACCAGCTCAAGGCGTTCCGCGCGGGTGGCGTGACGACCGTCGGCCTCGTGTTCGACGGCGGAATCTTTCCGGGCCGAGTTGGCGCTGCGCTGACCGCTGCGCGCTCCTCGGGACCGCTGACATTGAAATCGGACGCCGGGCAAGAAGTCGCGTTCGGCACGAAGCGTGGCGGCGTGTATCCCGCCACCGGCATCGGCGTCATCGCATACATCCGCCAGGCATTCCTCGATGCGCAGTACGAGTCGCGCCTCGACAAAGCGTTCAAGGCTGGAACGCCGGGCGGCCGTCCGGTGAACGATCCGTTCCGCCGCGCGCTCATGCCCGCCGCGACCAACGAGATGTCGTCGTGGTTCGTCGCGTCGACTGAGCGGCAGATCACGCGCGTCGGAGAGATCTCGAAGGAGATGGGCCTCAAGTCTCCGATCGTTGTCGGATCGCAGGAAGGCTGGCGCGTGATCAGCGCGCTTAAGACCTCGGGCGCGACGGCAGTCGTGAGTCTCCAGTGGCCGTCGGCCGATTCGATCACGGGCCGCAACTTCCTCGCGGTTGGCAGCGGCAAGACCGGCGTAGCTCCGGCGGCGTCGGCAGCGGACATCGCTGAAGTGCATGCGAATGCGGCAGCGCTGACGAAGGCCGGCATCCCGGTGGCACTGGCCTCGTTCGGCGGCGAGAGCGGCCTCACGTTCCGCGATCGCATTCGCGCAACGATCGAAGCCGGCATGAGTTCGGACGACGCACTGAAGGCGGCAACCGTGACTCCGGCGGCGGTACTCGGCATCACGGCCGCAGTCGGCACGATTGAAGTCGGCAAGCTCGCGAATTTTGTGGTGGTGAGCGGCAATGATCTCTTCGCCGCGACGAACCCGATCAAGCACGTCTTCATCGAAGGCCGCCTTTACTAAACCATGAGAACTCACATGCGATCCTTCATTCGACTCTGTGCGTTAGCGGCGGCGATATCCGCGCCCGTCGTGCTCGCGGCCCAGGATCTCGCGATCAAAAACGCGACGATCATCACCATCACCCGCGGCGACATCTCGAACGGCACGATCGTCGTTCGCAACGGCAAGATCACTGCGGTCGGCGGCGCCGACGTGGCGATTCCGGCCGGCGTGAAGACCATCGACGGCACCGGCAAGTTCGTCATGCCGGGCATCATCGACGCCCACTCGCATGCCGCGCTCGAGAACGGCATCAACGAGGGCAGCGAATCGGTGACGCCGGAAGTTCAGGTGCAGCTGCGCAACGATGACCCCGTCATCTACCGCGCGCTCGCGGGTGGCGTAACGGCGGCGTTGCTGCTGCACGGCAGCGCGAACACGATCGGCGGCCAGGCTCGCATCATCAAGATGCGCTGGGGCCAACCCGCTGACTCGATGTATTTCAAGGGCGCGTTCCGCATTGTGAAGTTCGCGCTCGGCGAAAACGTCACGCAGGCGAGTTCCACGACGCCCGTCGACGAGAAGCGCTTCCCGATGTCGCGCATGGGAGTCGAGTTCACCGTGCGCTACTGGTTCCAGAAGGCCAAGGAGTACGACCAGGAGTGGAACGAGTATCGCGCCGCGGTGAAGACGAGCCCGAACACGATCATGCCGCGCCGCGACCTGCGTCTCGAGGCGCTGTGCGACATTCTGCACGGCGATCTCAAGGTGCACTCGCACAGCTATCGCGCCGACGAAATCCTGATGCTCATCCGCGTCGCCGAGGAAAATGGTTTCAAGGTGCACACGTTCCAGCACGTGCTCGAGGGCTACAAAGTGGCCGATGAAATCGCGAAGCACGGGGCGATGGCGTCGACGTTCGCAGACATGTGGGGCTACAAAGTCGAAGCGTGGGATGCCACGTCGTACAACATGGCGCTCATGTCGCAGCGCGGGATCGTGGTGTCGGTGAACTCCGATTCCGACGAGCGCATCCGCCGTCTGTATCAAGAGGCCGGCGTCGGCGTGCGTTACGGCAATATGCCGGTGAACGAGGCGCTCAAGATGGTTACGCTGAATCCCGCCAAGCAGATCGGCGTGGACAAGATGGTCGGGTCGCTGGAACCGGGAAAAGACGGCGACATCGCCATCTTCTCTGCGCATCCGTTCGCGCCCGACGCAATGGTCGAGTACACGATCATCGACGGCAAGGTCTACTTCGACCGCAACCAGGCGAGCACGCTCCGCAAAATCGCAGGCGACTCGAAGGGTCCGGGAGGCACTCGATGAACCGCTCCACAAAACAGTTCGCGATGGCGGCCGCGCTGCTGGCGCTGTCGTCGTCGCGCGTGCTCGCGCAGGCCAGCGCCGGCGATGACGGCACCTACTTCATCAAGGGCGGAACGATCGTCAATCCGGGCGGCCAGCGTCTAGTGAATACGAACATCCTCGTTCGCAACAACCGGATCGTGGAAATCGGCGCGTCGGCCTCGGCGTCTGATGCAAAGGTGATCGACGCGACCGGCAAGTACATCTATCCGGGCATGATCGACGCCAACACCGGCCTCGGCTTGCAGGACATCGGCAGTGTGCAGACGATGTCGCTGCGCAGCGAACTGGGCGATTTCAATCCGCACATCCGCGCGCTCGTCGGACTGAACGTAGAGAGCGAGCTGCTCGGCGTGACGCGGATGAACGGCGTGACCACGGTGGTCACGTCGCCGGCGGGCGGCACGATCAGCGGCCAGGCCGCGATGATCAACACCGCAGGCTGGAACTGGGAAGATCTCTCGGTGGTGAAGAGCGCCGGCATGATGTTCACACTGCCGGGCGGCGGCGGTCGCGGCGGCGGTGGTGGCGGACGCGGCCGCGGCGGCGCGACGGCAAACCCGAACCTCGTCTCCGATTTCGCGCAGTTCATGGCGGAGTCGAAGGCGTACGACGACGCGCGCACGGCCGGCGCGACGAAGCTCGACCTGATTTACGAGGCAATGCGCCCGCTGTATCACCGGGACATCCCGGCGATCATCAACGCGAATTCGCAGCAGGATATTCTCGCGGCGATCGCGTTCGGCGAAAAATGGAATCTTCGCGTGGTGATTCAGGGAGGCGCCGATGCCTGGAAAGTTCGGAAGACGCTCGCGGATAAAAAAATCCCAGTGATTCTGTCCTCGCTCGAAGCCGCACCGACCGACAGCGTGCCGTACGACGAGATCTATGCGCAGCCGGGCTTGCTGTACGACGCCGGCGTGAAGTTCGCCTTCTCCACAGGGCAGGGATCGAACTCGCGTCACGTGGCGTTTCACGCCGCGCTTGCGACAGCGTACGGCCTCGCGCCCGAAGGCGCGCTGAAGGCGCTGACCATCTGGCCCGCCGAGATTTTCGGCGCGGAAAAGGAGATTGGTTCGATCGAAAAGGGAAAGATGGCGAACTTCTTTATTGTGACTGGCGACCCGCTCGACCTGCGCACGCAGGTGTCGTATGTCTTCATCAAGGGCCGTGACATGCCGTTCGATGACAGACAGACGCGTCTCTATCTGAAGTACAAGGGACGGCCGGTGCCGATCAAGCCTTAAGAGACGGCAGACGACGGAAGGCAGACGGCAGGGGGAATCGCTGCGATCGCAGCGGTTACCCCGGGACCGTTAAACGACGAGAGACCGATGCAACTTCGATTCAGCGCTGCAATAGTTGTTTGCGCGATGATGGCGTCATCCGTGCGTGCACAGGACGCGTCCGCGATCCGCGCGGCGCGAATCGCACAGAATGCGGCGATGGCCGCCGGAGATGTGGATCGCGCCGCGGCGTGGTGGACGGACGATGTGGCGATCAGACGCGGACTCGGCGCGTCAGTGAATGGGATCGCCGCGTACAAAGCGATTCTCGAACGAGCGCCCGTGAGCGACACGGCGCTCGTCTACGATCGAAAGACAACGGGCGTGACCGTGAGCGATCACTGGCCACTCGCGTTCGAGACCGGAACGTGGGTCGCGCGCCGCGGCGGAAAAGGCGCGGCGCTCATCACCGGCCGGTACAGCGCCCAATGGGTGAAGCGCGACGGCAAGTGGCTGATACGAGGTGAGGTGTTCGTCGCTCTCACCTGCGGCGGCGTCGGCTGCGCGTCGAAATCTCTGCCTTAGGAACGCTGGCCGTACGTCGCCTTCGCACCGTGCTTGCGCAGAAAATGCCGGTCGAGCAGTGCATCGCTGATCTGCTCGGCGCCCGGATCGAGCGTGAGCGCGTGGTACGCCATACGCGCGACCTCTTCGAGGATGTCCGCGGTCTCGACCGCGTCACTCGCGGTTGCACCCCACACGAAGCTCGCGTGGCTCGCGACGAGCACCGCCGGCATTTCCATCGGATCGATGTCGTCAAACGCACGGACGATCGCGAGGCCCGTGTTCTTCTCGTAGTCCGACGCAATCTCTTCGTCTGACAGCGGATCGGTGAGCGGCACCGCGCCGCGGAAATGGTCGGCGTGCGTGGTGCCGAGGCACGGAATCTCGTGCAGCGATTGCGCCCACGCCGTGGCGAAGTGCGAGTGCGTGTGCACGACGCCGCCAATTTCCTTGAACGCGCGATAGAGCTCGATGTGCGTTGCGAGATCGGATGACGGCCTGAGCGCTCCCTCGATCACCTTGCCGCTCAAATCCGTGATCACCATGTCCGCAGCGGTCATCGTGTCGTACGGCACGCCGCTCGGCTTGATCACCACCATTCCAGACGAACGATCGATCGCGCTCGCGTTTCCGAACGTGGCCTTGGCGAGCCCGCGCTTCGAGAGCTCGATATTCGCTTTCAATACGTCGCCGCGCAGTTGATCGAGCATCAGATGCCCGCGCGCTCGCGCGCCTTCTTGATGACTGCCGCGGCGGTCTCGCGCTGTTTCTCGAACGTGTCGTCAACGAACTGAAGCGTGGGGATCGACGTCGGCCCGAGCTGAAGCGTCTCGTTGTTGAACCGTCCGAAGCCCGCTTCGTGCACGCCTGAACTTCCGCGCCCTGGCGCGGGCGTGCTGAGATGCGAAAAGAATTTCGCGTGGCGCTGGATATAGTCCTTGGCATATTTCGCGCCGCCGCCTGAGTGATAGAGCGGAATGAACTCGAGCATCGCGTCGTAGTGCATCTCGCCGCAGCAGAGGACCTGCGGATGTTTCGCGCGCAGTTCGGTGACCATCTGTTTCATGCCTGCGTGCATGTCGGCCTTGGTGTCGTTGATGTGGCCGCCAGCAATATCCAAGAAGTACGCATCCACTCCGTACTTCGTGATCATCTCGTCGATTCGTCCCTGGAGATGATTGCGCCATGAGGACACGCCGAGATTCATGTAGCCGAGCCACCCTTCCTGGTGGCGGTCGTTGTCCCAGTCCACCCAGTTGAGATCGACTTCGTCGCCGTCGACTTTGTGCGTGACGGCGTCGGCAATGCGAGCCCAGCCCGGCTGTTTCTTGTTCGCGGTGTTCATGCCGAACATCGGCATCATCTTGAAACCCATCTTCTGTCCTTCGGTGATCAGAGCGCGAAAGCCGGCATCGCCGCCCATGCGATCATTCACTTTGTAATGCGGATAGTCCCAGTAATAGCGGCCGTCCCACGACGAGAGAAACGCGAGCACTCGCTTGCCCGGCATCTGCGTGTTCACCCAGCGAAGGATCTCCAGCTGTTTTGCGTAGTCGTTGAAGATGTAGCCCGTGTAGTGCTGGCCGTGGAGCGTGAGCACGAGCGCGGTGTCGCGCAGCCACGCCGGCACGTCGGGGCGCGTCGCGTAATCGGGGAAGTGGTACGCGGTGCGAAGATGCTCATAGTGCGCGGCGTATGCGGCCTCGGGAGATTTCGTGCGAGCGATCTTCCACGTTGGAACGCGTACGGTCTTCAGGTCGAGCCAGCCCTCGCATTCGTGAATTAGCTCTGCTTTGTAGCCGTTCTCGCCGGGCGCGAAGTACATGCGCTTTGTGCGGACTTTGTCGTCGAGCGATGACAGTGTGAAGAACGCGTCGTCAGCGCTTTGGATGACGGCGACGGGTGTCGTCAGTCCTCCATTGAGATTGAGATCGCCGCCGCCGAACGGATAGCCGAGTGAGATCTCGTTGTCCCGCACGTCGGCAAAGTCGCCGCCGGAACTGGAAAACTTTCCGCGCGGAACACCGCGAACGATAGTTGTGACGGTTTTCACCGGCTGGTCCATCGTGGCAGTCACGTCGATGTCCACGCCGTCAGCGGTTTTTTTGATCTGCGCGACGAGCGTGCCCGCGTGTTTCTCCTGACCGCCGGCCCAAGTGAATCCATTGCACGTGATGCGCATCCCGCCCGGGGTTTCGGTCGCCTGCATTCCGTGCGGATCCATCGCGTATGCGTTGTCGCGGCCGAAGACGATGAAGCCGAATCGCAGGTTGTCGAACGCGACGGATGGCTCCGGAAAATCAAAGCTGAACTTGTTGAACGCGCGGCCGCGTGGCGGAACGAAAACCTCGCTGGTGGATGAAAGGAGGAGAATCTCTGCGCGGCGGTCGGCGTCCGCGGCAGTTGCTTCGGCCTCGGATGCGTTCGTCGCGACCACGGAGCCGGCGCTCGCGGCTCCGACGAGCTTCATCCAGTCCCGCCGGGATAGGTCTTCGGTCATTAAATGCGGATTGCGGGGGAGTTTATTCCGCCTCCGCACCTTGATGCGGAATGCGGGGAATTCTATGCCACCATCGGCCCAATGCGAAGTGCTGCTCTTCTCAATACTTTATCCCATCCCCTTCATTGAGGCCACCCGCATGTCCGCTGACGAGGCGAAGTCGAGCCGCCGAAAGTTCATCGCTAGTGTTGCCGGAAGCGCGACCGCGCTCGCGGCGGTGGGGCTGACGGCCGCGGACCTCAGGGGGCAGGGCGCCTCAACGGCGCCGCAGGGCGGATGGGACATGTCGTGGCTCGATCGCGTGGCCAAGGCGAAACACAAGCAGGTCTTCGACGCGCCGGGCATGGCGGAAGGCATGGCGCTCACGAACTCGGTGATCTGGCTTAACGGCTATGCCGAGGTCTACAAGACGACCGA
>JANYIJ010000203.1 GCA_025362095.1 Gemmatimonadota bacterium
GCGCAGGGGTGAGCACGAGGGAAGAGCGCTGAGGACTACGTGCGCAACGCAGAAAAAAAAGAGGCGAGCAGTCCTGGCCGCTCGCCCCTAGTGCTCGCCTCTTGCTCCTAGATCTTCCCGCTCACCCCTGGCCCTCGCCCCTCGAGCCCGCCCTCCCATCTCGCCCCTGCAGTTAGGGGAGAGAGTACGCCACTAGCGTCGAGGCAACCTGATTGCGCTGGTCAGAAACCCAGAATGCGATGTACTGCTTTCCCCCAATCTCGTACGACATCGGCACACTGCTCACCCCTCCCGGCACCTTCACGCTCGCCACTAATACACCCGTCTTCTTGTCCAGCACGCGCAGTATCGCCTCTCCTCCATATCCCTCCGCCGCGAACAGCAGCGTCTTCGTCGCGAGCACCACCGGCCGCGCGAATCCTCCGGTGTTTGGAATCGTCACACCCTTCAGCGCTGGATTGTTCTTCACGCGATCGGGTGTTTCGCCGCTCGGTATCTGCCAGAGGAATGCCCCGCGGTTCAAATCGATCGCGGTAATTCTGCTGTAGGGCGGTTTCAAGAGCGGCAGTCCCTGCACAGTCGGCGGACCGCCGCCGAGGTTCACGACGTTCATGTCGGAGTGTGCTGAATCGCGCGCCATCGCGAGGACGCTGATCGCGGTGTGCGAGCCGACGTACACCACGCCGGTCTCGGGATCGACCGCGCCGCCTTCCCAGTCCGCGCCGCCGAGTGAGCCGGGGAGCGAGAGCAGGCCTTTGGTGCCATCGGGCGCATGCTGCAGCGTCGCGGGCGTGAAGAGCGGTCCGATGTGATATGGCTTGATCGCTTCGAGTGCGGCAGCGCGCAGTTCCGGAGTGAAGTCGATGAGGTCGTCGACGCTCACGCCCTGACGGTCGTATGCGGGCGGCTTGGTGGGGAACGGCTGAGTGGGTGCGGTGCGTTCACCGGGAATGTCCGACGCCGGCACCGGCTTCTCCACGAACGGCCACACGGGTTTTCCGGTGACGCGATCGAAGACGTACGCCCACGATTGCTTTGTGAGCTGGACGACGGCTTGAATTTTTCTGCCGTCGACCGTGATGTCCGTCAGGATCGGCGCAGTGGTGTTGTCGTAGTCCCAGATGTCGTGGTGGACAATCTGGTAGTGCCACACGCGTTTGCCTGTGCGAATGTCGACGCAGAGCAGTGTGGTCGAAAAAAGATTGTCGCCGAGGCGGTGGCCGCCGTAGTAGTCGCCGGTGGCCGCTTCAATCGGGAGGTAGAGCCAGCCGCGCGCGGGATCAAGCGTGAGCGGCGCCCACGCGCCGGTATTTCCCGTGTAGCTCGCGGAATTATTCTCCCACGTTTCCGCGCCGAACTCGCCGGCGGTTGGAATAGTGTTGAAGCGCCAGCGAAGTTTTCCCGTGCGCGCGTCCATCGCGAGAATGCGGCCCGGCACGTTCTTGTACGAGACGGGCCGTGATCCCACTTCCAGCGCCGGTCCGATTACGACGAAATCTTCGAAAACGAGCGGCGGCGAGCTCGAGCCGATCACCGCCTTAGTCGGATCGAGCGGCACGCCGATCTGCATCTTGAGATCCACTGCTCCGTTCGTGCCGAAGCTCTGGATTTGTGCGCCGCTCTTCGCGTCGATGGCGATGAGGCGATATCCCGGCGTGACGACGAAAATTCTCTCTTCCTTGCCGTCGGTCCAATAACTCACGCCGCGTCCGGAGCCGTTGCGCGGCGCGACTGCTGCGCGATCTTCTTCGTCCTGGTGCCAGCGCCACTTTTGCTTTCCCGTCTGCGCGTCGGCCGCGACGACGTCACGATTGGCCGCCGTGGTGAAGTAGAGCACGCCCTTGATCATCAGTGGCGTGCTTTCATTCTTGAACTCGCGCGGTGCGACGCCGCTGTCCGGTTTCCACTGAAATGCGAGCGTGAGTTTGGCGGCGTTCGATTTATCGATCTGGCTCAGCGGCGAGTAGCGCGAGCTGCCGAGATCTCGATTGTAGTGGGGCCACTCGCCTGGTGCTGCGGCGGCGGGCTTCGCCGACTGCGCAGCCAGCGGAGCGACTGCGAGAAAACGTGCAGCCATGAGAATGCGAGCGACGCAATTGTTTGTGGTCATGCGAGTGTGGTGGTTGGTCGTGGGTGCGATCAGGCGTTTTCGGTCTTCGGTCCCCGGTCATCGGTCGTTCGAAACACTCCCGCCAAAACCCCGAGCACAACGTACTCATCGCCCTGCCCAAGTTCGAGCGCCACGCCGGCGCCGGGCGCCGCGAGATGCAGCGTCGCGCCCTGCCGCGACATGGCCCGCACCAAGAGCGCGGTCGCGGCGCGCACGACGACCACATCGCCGTCCTTCGCGCGCGATGACGGATGCACCAGCACGAGATCGCCAAGCCGCACGCCGTGCGCTGGCGCCGCTTCACTCGTGGCGCGAACGAGGAACGCATCGTCGGCGGGCACCAGCCGGCGGTCGAGCGTGAGGTGATCCTCGGCGAGCATTTCCGCGCGACCGCTCTCCGCGCGCAGCACGGGGACAGGGATCGTGCCGGCGCCGCCGGCGAATCCGACGATCGTCACACCGCGCGAACGGCCCGTCTCGCGCGCCACGTATCCCTTCTTCTCCAGCGACGCGAGGAGATCGGTGACCGATTTCGTCGACGGAATTTTTAGCTGCTTGCCGATTTCACGCACGCTCGGCTGAAACGTGTGCTCCGAGAGGAAATCGAGCAGAAAGTGATACACCTGCTGCTCGACCGGCGAGAGCGGCGCGCGTGTCACGTGGCGAGCGCCGCTGCCTCGGTGAGGCGTTGCACGGAGACATCGCGTCCGAGTTGCACGAGCACCTCGAATATTCCGGGGCTCACGGTGCTCGCGGTGAGCGCAACGCGCATCGGCTGGAAGACCTTGCCCGCGGCGACTCCGTTTTTCTCGGCGACTGCGCGCAGCGCGGGCTCCATGGCTTCGGCTGTCCATGCCGGGAGCTGTTCCAGCGCGGCGCGCGCGTCGGTGAGCAGCGTCTTCGTAACGGCGGGATCCTTGCGGAGGTGCGAATCCACGAGCGCCGGCTCGATGGAAAACGGCAGAGCGGTGAAATACGGACGAGCGAGTCGCGCGAGATCGTCGAGCGTGCGGCAGCGCTCTTTCACGAAATCGAGAAGCTTATAGAACTCCGGCGATGTCGCGTAGGGATCATTCTCTTTGAGAATCCCTTCGCGCACGAACGTCGGCACTGCGAGCGGCGCGAGCGCCTCCGCCGGCAAACGCGAGAGATGCTGGCCGTTCATCCATTCGAGTTTCTTCGTGTCGAACACCGCGGCCTTCCTGAGCAGCCCCTTCTCGGAGAAGAGCTGAATCATTTCATCCATCGACATCACTTCGCGATCGCCGCCCGGACTCCAGCCGAGCAGGACGAGGAAGTTGTTCATCGCCTGCGGCAGGATTCCGAGGTGCTGATAGTCGCTGACCGCCGTGGCGCCGTGACGCTTCGACAGCTTCTTGCCGTCGAGCCCGTGGATCATCGGGAAGTGCGCAAAGCGCGGCAGTGCCGCGCCGAGCGCGCGATAGAGCAGGATTTGCTTCGG
Organism: Gemmatimonadota bacterium; assembly: GCA_025362095.1. Classification (GTDB taxonomy): domain Bacteria; phylum Gemmatimonadota; class Gemmatimonadetes; order Gemmatimonadales; family Gemmatimonadaceae; genus Fen-1231. Next base: position 3,573 of record JANYIJ010000203.1, read on the forward strand.
GGTGTTCGAGATGTGATCGTCGCCGCGCATGACGTGCGTGATGCGCATCGCGATGTCGTCCGAGACAACAGCCATGTTGTAGATCGGGGTGCTGTCGGAGCGCAGGATGACGAAGTCTTCGATGTCCTTGTTCGGGAACTTGATGGTCTCGTGGACGATGTCGTCCCACGCGGTCTCACCATCGGGCACGCG
>JANYIJ010000208.1 GCA_025362095.1 Gemmatimonadota bacterium
TGCCGAGCACGAGTGTGAGGGGCTTGTTCCGGGCCTTGCGGGAGTTGTTCAGATCGTCGCGGAGGCGGTCTTGCAGGGTCGGCACTTGAGTGCGGTGCGGGCGGGAGGGAAAGGCGAGCGTAAAAGTATGTAGAAAGGAGAGGTAGGGGAACTGCGGTGAGGGTAGTGGACCAGTTTGCCCACCATCGCAGAGATCTGCCCTCGGGAAACTAGAGACTTAAATCCCGCTGCTTCGGTTCCCCACTCAGATCAGAGATCTCCGTGGGGAACGGAAGCAGTGGGACGGCAGCTGCAAGCTTAGGGAGTACAGAAACGACCAAATAGGAAAGTAGGGCAAACTGGACCCCTCACTGATCTTCCCCCTCACTACTCACCGATCTTCCCCCTCCCCCCTAAGGCCGATGAATAGATTTGTGTTGCTCCCATGCCCGAAACGAATTCCGTCTTCCTAGACCCAAGCGGCCGCCGCTGGCGCAACATCCGTCGCGCCACGCTCGTCGTTGGTATTGTCTCCACGCTCATCGCTCTGGGCCTGGCAATCACGTTTCTCATCCCGCCAATCCTCCCCACTCTCCAGGCGGCCAAGTCAGCGATCCGCAACAACCCCACGCAGAACCGCCTCGTCGTCACCCGCGACGCCGCGCGCAAACGTGCGGATCGTCAGCAGCTTCTCGCAGCTCTCACACGCAAGCCCGCGCCGCCCGCCACGCGCACCGAGCGTCTCCCCGTCACGGTAAACCGCGCGGCCGAGCCCGTGCTCCCGGCTCGCAAAGGACCGGCGAACGCTGACCGTCCGCCGATCGTCGCCGGCTTTTATGTGAACTGGGACGACAATTCTTTTACCTCTTTCAAAGCGCACGTCACCGATCTCGACTGGGTGATCGGCGAGTGGATCTTCCTCGGCAAGGGCGGCCTCAAGATCACACCCGATGCGAAGGTGCTGTACGTCGTGCAGAATCTCCCCGCGAAAGACCGGCCGAGCATCTTCGCGATGGTGAGCAATTTCGACGGCAAGAAATTCGACGCCGTCCTGCTCCGCCGCATGCTTGCCACGCCAGCCTCGCGTCAGGCCGCTGCGATCCAGCTCGTCGAGGCCGCGCAGAAATTCGGATTCCGCGGCATCACCGTCGATTTCGAAGAAGTCCCCGACGATCTGCTCGATCCGATGTTCGAGTTCATGCGACTGCTGCGCAATGGTCTCGTGATCGGCGGGCGCCTGCTGACGTCGGCAGTCGCCGCGAGCACCGATGAACCGTTGGCGCGCCGGTACGCAGCTGCCAATGATTTCCTGTTTCTCATGCTCTACGACGAGCACTACGGCAGCGGCGACGCGGGCCCCGTCGCGAGTCAATCGTGGTACGCGGCGAAAGCAAAGGAAATGATGACGTGGATTCCGCCCGAGAAAACCATTCTCGCGCTCGGTGCCTACGGCTACGACTGGAACGACGCAGGACCGAAGGTCGTGGGATCGCAGCTCACCTTTCAGGACGCGATGCTGCGCGCGAAATCCAGCGGCGCCACGGTGCAGTTCGATTCCATCTCGCTGAATCCGTATGTGACGTACACCGACAGCGCCGGCGCCGATCACGTCGCCTGGTTTCTCGACGGCGTCACCGCGTGGAATCAGTCGCGCGCCGGTGTCGCGCTCGGTGCAGCGGGCTCCGCAGTGTGGCGGCTCGGCTCCGAAGATCCTTCCATCTGGCGCGCGATCTCCAACGATGTGAAAGTCGGCAAGCCGCACATGCTCGACACGATTCCCGCGGGATACGATCCTCAGTTCGCGGGCAAAGGCGGCCTGCTGCGAATTCAGACGCGTCCGGCGCACGGACGCCGCCTGCTCCAGTTCGATCCGAAAACAGAAATCATCACGCACGAGAGCATCGCGCAATTCCCCTCTCCGTGGGTCGTGCAGCGGTTCGGCTCCGGCGATCCCGGAAAAGTCGCGCTCACGTTCGACGACGGCCCCGACGCGCGCTACACCAACGCGATTCTCGACACGCTCAGATCGCGCGGAGTGAAAGCGACATTTTTCGTGGTGGGGCGGCAGGCCGATGAATATCCCGGAATCGTCACGCGCATTCTCCGCGAAGGACATGAGATCGGGAACCACACGTACACGCATCCCAACCTCGCGCTGACGAATCCGTTTCTTTCGAAGTTGGAGATTGTGGCCACTGGCCGCCTGCTCGAAACGATTACCAATCGCCGCACCGCACTTTTCCGCCCGCCCTATTTCGGCGACGCCGATCCCACGTCAAGTGAAGATCTCGACGCCGTCGCGCTCGGCACCGATCTCGGTTACCTCACCATCGGCGTCGAGATGGATTCCGAGGATTGGCGTATCACCAGCCCCGATTCCATTCTTGCCTCGACGCTGGCGCTGCGCGGCGACGGCAACGTCATCCTCATGCACGATTCCGGCGGCGACCGCACCGCGACCGTCGCGGTTCTCGGCACGCTGATCGACTCGCTCGTCGCGAGCGGATATCAGCCCGTGCTCGTGTCTGAACTCGCCGGCATCACGCGCGACGAAGCCATGCCGCCGCTCGCATCGCGCACGCTCTGGTCGCGAATTGTGGACGTGGTTTCATTCGGATTCCTTGGACTCGCAGACTGGGGACTCTACTGGGTCTTCTTCGGCTGCGTGGTGCTCGGACTCGCGCGGCTGCTCTTCATCATGGTGCTCGCCGCGATTCAACGCTGGGGATCAGGGGCGAAAGGCGGCGGGCCCGCGTTCACGCCGCCCGTGAGCGTGATTGTGCCCGCGTATCGCGAGGAGCGCGTGATCGTTCGGACCGTCGAGTCCCTGCTCGCCCAGCGATATGCCGGAAGACTTCGCATTGTCGTCGTCGACGATGGCTCGCCGGATTCCACCTACGACACCGCCATGGCGGCGTTCAGCTCGAATCCGAACGTCACCGTTCTCACCAAGGCGAACGGCGGCAAATCGACGGCGCTCAACTACGGAATACAGCGCTCGTCGGACGAGATCGTCGTCTGCGTCGACGCAGATACCCAATTCGAGCCGGAGACCATTGCCGAGCTCGTGAAGCCACTCGCGCGCGCGGAGGTGGGCGCCGTCGCGGGCAACGCGAAGGTCGGCAATCGCGTGAATCTCGTGACGCGCTGGCAGGCGCTCGAATACGTCACGTCGCAGAATCTCGACCGCCGCGCTTTTTCCCTGCTCAACTGCATTACGGTAATTCCCGGCGCAGTGGGCGCGTGGCGCCGCTCGCTGATCATCGAAGCGGGCGGCTTCACACACGACACGCTCGCCGAAGATCAGGACCTCACGATCTCCATTCGCAAGCTTGGCCACGTGATCGCCTACGCGGAGCGCGCGATTGCCTGGACCGAAGCGCCGGACACGCTCGGCACGCTCTCGCGTCAGCGCTTCCGCTGGTCGTTTGGAACGCTGCAGTGCGCGTGGAAGCACCGCGACGCGCTCTTCAAGCGGAAGTACGGCACACTCGGCGCGATCGCGCTGCCAAACACCTGGCTCTTCCAGCTGCTCCTCACGGCGCTCTCGCCGCTGGCCGATCTGATGTTTGTTTTTTCGCTTTTCTCCGTCTGGCTTACGTTCAAGACGCACGGCGAGACCTACGCGCTTACCGATCTCGAGCACGTGCTGATGTTCTACGGCGTCTTCCTCCTTTCAGACTGGCTTGGCGCGATGATCGCATTCCTCATGGAGCCCGACGAAGAAAAAGGACTTTCGTGGCTCATCATGCTGCAGCGCTTTGCGTATCGTCAGATCATGTACTCGGTGGTGCTGAAGAGTTTCGTCGCCGCGATCCGGGGCCGGGTTGTGGGATGGGGAATTCTGGAACGCAAGGCAACGGTGGAACTGCCGGGTTTGTCTGGGTGATCCTCGCGTGATATTGGTGAATTGGCGCAAGACCGCCGCGGTCGTCGCGGGGCTCGCGATTTTCGCCGTGGCGCTGTTCGCACTGCGCCACGAGCTGCGGATATACGATTTCCGTCAGGTTCGCGCCGATCTCGCCAACGTTCCCATCGGCGATCTCTTCCGCGCGATCGGCCTCACGGTGTGCGGCTATCTCGCGCTGATTCTCTACGATTCGCTTGCGCTGCGTTACGTGAAGCGAACACTGCCGCCGCAGCGCGTCGCGTTCGCCGGGTTTGTCGGCTACGCCTTCTCCAATGCGCTGGGCTTCCCGCTCCTGCTCGGCGGCGGCCTGCGCTATCGCTTCTACAACGCGTGGGGGCTGTCGACGGCCGAGATCGCGATGATCGTCGGATTCAACAGCGTGACATTCTGGATCGGCGTGCTGCTGGTGGGCGGCGTCGCGTTCGTGCTCGAGCCCGTTGCGACGCCCGCGATGATCGGACTGCCGGTGTCGTCGCTGTACCCACTCGGTGTGGCGCTCTTGCTGGTGGTGGCGTCGTACTTGTTTGCGACCGCGTTCTTCCGCAAGACGCTGCGCGTGCGCGACTGGGAGTTCTCGCTCCCCACGCCCGGGCTCGCGCTTTCGCAGATCGCCGTGTCGAGCGCGGACTGGCTGTTCGCGGGATCGGTGATGTGGGCGCTGCTGCCGATGAACACGCCAGGGCTGACGTTCCTGATCTTCATGAGCTCGTTCCTGCTCGCGCAGATCTCGGGAATGGTCAGTCACGTGCCGGGCGGGCTCGGCGTTTTCGACGTGATTTTTCTGGCGCTCATGAAGACGTACGTGCCGCCGACCGTTCTGGTGAGCACGCTGATTCTGTTTCGCGCAGTCTACTATCTGCTGCCGCTGGCTGTTGCTGCAGCGCTGCTCGCGACGCACGAGGTGATTCGCGGCCGCTCCATGTTCGCCAGGGTCGCGCGCACGGCCGGCACGTGGGTTCCCGGCGTGGCGCCTGTGCTGCTGTCACTCACGACGTTCATCGGCGGCACGATCCTGCTGATCTCTGGCGCGACGCCGGCGCTTCCGTCGCGCATGCGGCTGCTCTCGACGCTGGTGCCGCTGGCGGTGATCGAGTCTTCGCACTTTATCGCCAGTCTTACAGGTGCGCTGCTGCTGGTGCTCTCGCGCGGACTCGGACGCCGTCTCGACGCGGCGTGGTGGCTGACCGTGGGCGCGCTCACTGTTGGAATTATTTCGTCGCTTCTCAAAGGTGTCGATTTCGAAGAGGCGCTGGTGCTCGCACTGATCCTCGCGGCGCTCGTTCCGGCGCGGCGCCATTTCTACCGGCGCGCCTCGCTCACCTCGGAGATTTTCACGCCGGCGTGGACGTCGATGACGATCGTTGCCCTCGGCACGAGCGTGTGGCTCGGGTTTTTTGTTTATCAGCACGTCAACTACTCGACCGATCTTTGGTGGCATTTCGCGCTGCGCGGAGATGCGCCGCGATTCCTGCGCGCGACGGTCGGCGCGACGGCGATCTTGTTGCTGGTGGCAGTTCAGCGATTGTTGAGACCCGCGGAAATTCCCGACCCAACCGTTGCGGACGCGTGGGCGCGCACCAAAGTGAAAGCCGTCGTGCGCGCATCGCCCGACACTTCGGCGAATCTCGCATTGGTGGGAAGGAAATCGTTCCTGTTCGCCGAGAACGGCAACGCATTCATCATGTACCGGATGTACGGCAACAGCTTCATCGCGATGGGTGATCCGATCGGCGAACCGCGTGAGCGGCAGGAGCTCGCGTGGCGGTTTCGTGAGCTGGCCGACAGGCACGGCGCGTCGACGGTGTTCTATCAGGTGCGAATGCACAACCTGCCGTTGTATCTCGACCTCGGCCTCTCGCTCATGAAGCTCGGCGAGGAGGCGCGGGTCGGGCTCACGGACTTCTCACTCGACGGCGGGGCGCGCAAAGGACTGCGCCGCGCGCTGAAGAGCGTCGAGCAGGAGGAGTGCACGTTCGAGATCATTGCCGAAGCGGACGTTCCCGCAGCGCTTCCGCAGTTGCGAGCCGTTTCGGACGAGTGGCTTGCCGCGAAGAACACGCGCGAGAAAGCATTCTCGATCGGCTATTTCGACGACGCCTATCTCAGCGACGCACCAGTGGCCGTGGCAAAGCGGCGCGGCGAAATAGTCGCATTCGCAAATCTCTGGCAAGGCGCGCGAAAGGAAGAGCTCTCCGTTGATCTGATGCGCTACTCGCGCGGCGCTCCCGACGGCGTGATGGACTATCTGTTCATCCAGCTGATGCTGTGGGGCCAGGCTGAGGGATACGGGCATTTCAACCTCGGCATGGCGCCGTTGTCCGGGTTGGAGAACCGCCAGCTCGCACCCGTGTGGAGCCGCGTGGGCGCGCTGCTGTTCAGGCACGCGGAAAATTTTTACAACTTCCAGGGACTGCGCGCGTACAAGGAGAAGTTCGATCCGGTGTGGGAGCCGCGGTACCTCGCGTCGCCGGGCGGGTTGGCGCTGCCTCGAATTCTGACGAATGTCTCGGCGCTGGTGTCGGGGAGTTTGAAGGGAGTGGTGTCGAAGTGAGGACGCGATGGTTTGTGGTTCTGGTGGTCGGTTGTTTGTTCTTGGTGATTTCGGGGCCGGCGGCGGGACAGCAGTCGCCCGTGAAAGATTTGCCGTTGATCGAGATCATTGCGGCGAAGCCGTCGCATACGATCGCCGTGTTTTTGTCCGGCGATGGCGGGTGGGCGGCGATTGATAGAGCGATCGCCGGCGCGCTGCAGAAGAAGGGCGTGAGCGTGGTGGGGATCAACTCGCTGAAATATTTCTGGCGGACGTTCACGCCCGAAGGCGCGTCAGCCGATCTCGCGCGGGTGATCCGCTATTATCGCGCGACTTGGTATGCCGACACGGTGATTGTGATCGGATTGTCGAGCAACTTTCCGGCAAGAAACCTTAATCTCTTCTCGAATACGACTACCTCGGCGACTCTTCCCTTCGGCGCTACTATTCTTCCGTGACGTCAGGACGTACGTCTTGAACTACAAGTCCGTACGACCCGACGTACGCTCGGACGTAGCGAGAAAAAAGTTGCGTCCATCTTGTATCAGCGGGTGGGGGGCGCGCTGCTGGTCATTTGGGGCACACAGAGTTCGGTACATGTGGCGGTACGTCTCGACGTACAAATCGCAGAGCTTGCGCTACCTCGGCAGCACCGAGGCTACGGCCCGATCAATAAACGGCCCCGCCAAAAACATATTCCTCATCGAGTGCCCGCCCCACGGCACCGCCCACCGCTCGATTCGCGTGCCGCCGGCCTTCATCAATTCCGGATCGACGCTGCGATAGCGATCATCAGTTCCCCGCACCAGCGCCACTCGAACGGTCGCCGGCAGCGCCGCAATATCATCGGCCACGGAGAAACTCCCCGGCTCCGTCGGCTCAGCGCTCATGGCCAAATCCGCGATCGACACCCGCAGATGTCCGCGCGCGCCGGGCGAAATGAGCAGCAGCCCCGAAAGCCCGGGCGGCGAGGCATTCTTCGCGATCCAGCTCGCCAACTCCGCCCCGATCGAATGTCCGCCGATCACCACCGGCATCGAGTCGGCGTGCAGCTCATGCCGCGCAAGCGCGATCATCACGAGCACACTGTCGCGAAAAGCATTCGCCCGCGCGAGCGTATCGTCCGGCAACTTGGCGAAGTACGCCTTGACATCAAACCCGATCACATCATATCCATCGCCCGCGAGCCGCTTGGCGAGATCCTGATGCGCGCCCCAGAACCCGATGTCGTTTCCCAAAAAGAAAACAAAGGCTTTCGCAGATCCAACGGACGGATAGAAATACAACGGGAACGCGGCGAGCCTCGCATCGCGCGGAGTATACGGCGCTGGCTCAGTACGAAAACACGCTCCGAGAAAAACCAACCCGATCAAACAACACACACGCCTCATCCCGGCGGCCAATTCATTCTTCGCCCACCAAGCACATGGGCGTGCAAATGAAAGACCGTTTGTCCGCCATCGCCGTTGGTGTTCAGCACCACGCGATATCCACCCGCCGCGATCCCCTCCTGCTTCGCCACCTCGCGCGCCATCTGCATCACATCCGCCAGCAGCGCCGGCGAGGCGACTTCATTCAGCGACGGGACATGTGCCCGCGGAATCACCAGCACATGCACGGGCGCCTGCGGATTCACATCTCTGAACGCGACGCACGTGGTATCCTCCGCGACGATCTTCGCCGGGATCTCCCCGCTCGCGATCCTGCAAAACAAACACGGATCAGCCATTCATCAGTTCCTCGAGTTCATCGCGGCTTCCACGAATCGTCCTCGGCAATGTCGCGAGCGCCGTGCGCACCACGCTCAATGCCGCGATCGCAGCCGTCTCAAACCGCAGTACCGTGTGCCCGAGACTCACCGGGCGGAAGCCAGACGCAGTGAACTGCTCCAGTTCCGCGGGCTCCATGCCGCCCTCGGGCCCCACCACGATTGAAATTGGTTTCAAGAATCCCGCGCCGTGCTCGGTCGCACCTGCGATCGCGGCCGCAACGAGCAATCCCATTGGCTCTCCTTTCATGTCGAGCACGAGCCGCGGCCCCTCCGGCGTCGCCGCAATCGCGCGCTCGACAGTCGCCTCCGGATACGCTATCGGCAGCCAGGCGCCGTGAGACTGCCCGAGCGCGCCCGCCATACGCGCGGCGACTTTCTGATGAAACGTCGTCCCCTCGCCGCGCGGGTTCACACTCTTCGATCGCTTGAACATCACGGGCCGCCAGCTCGTCGCCGCAAGCTCGGTCGATTTCTCCGCGAGCCACATCATACGATCGCGATCGGCCACAGGCAGAATCAAATGCACCGACGGCGGCGGCTCTACCGTCGACACGGCCTCCACCTGAACGGCCGCGTGCCGCTTGGCCAAGCGCACAAGCGGTCCACGTCCACGAGTGCCGCGCCCGTCGAGCAGACCAACCTGCTGGCCGAGCTCGAGCCGCAGCACGCGAATGTGATGCGCCTCGTCTTCGCCGAGCGTGACGGTCTCGCCGTTCTTGAACGGCTCGGTCGTCACGAAAGTCGCGAGCGCCACTAGCGCCCCATCTCCAGCGCGACAGACCACCACGCGCCTTCCGCGTCTTCAGAAAGCACGCGCCATCCGCTTGCTGCAAACACGCTGAGCATCTTCTCCCGCTCCTCGTCGAGGATGCCACTCAAAATGGCGACTCCATCGCCAGTGAGCGAACGCGCAAACACGGGCAGCAGCTCCACCAGCACTCCCGAAATGATATTCGCGAAGATCACCCGCACCGGAGCCAGCAGCGGCAGAATCACCGCCGCATCGCCTTCGATCACGCGCACGCGATCCGCAACGCCGTTCCGCTCGATATTCTCGTTGGCGTTCGAGATCGCGTCGTGATCCATCTCCACCGCGGTCACGCGCGTCGCGCCCAGCTTCGCAGCGCCGATCGCGAGCACCGCGCTCCCGGCGCCCAGGTCAGCCCCGATATCGCCCTCGCGAACAAAACTCTGCATCAGTCGGAGCACCCCGCGCGTGGTCGGATGATCGCCCGTCCCGAACGCCATCGCCGGCTCGATGATCACGGTTTTCGCAGGATCCAATTCCGCAGCGAGCCAGGGCGGCGCGACGGTCAGCGCTCCCACAGCGTGCGAGTGAATCGTCTCCCGCCACGCCACACTCCAGTCCACCGCCGGAATCATTCGCGTCTCGATCACCGCGCCCGCATCCACGCTTTGCACGGAGCGCTCGATCGCGCCGGTCTCCGTGGCCGACTCCAAATGCGTCACCAAAAGATCGCCCTCTTCATGGATTCCCTGCGCGCCACCGGCAAACATCGCGGCACTCACCGCGTCGCGCAGATCAGCATGCGAAGGCCGCACCGCCAAACGCGTCCACGCTTCCGGCCTCCGGCTTCCGGCCTCCGGCATCACGCGCCCAGCGCTTCTTTCATCTTGGCCCAGAAGCCCTTGTTCCGGCCAACCGGCACCGGCGAGTGCACCTTCGCGAGCTCGTCGATCACGCGCTTCTCATCTGCCGTCAGATCACTTGGCGTCCAGATCTGTGCGCGCACATGCAGATCGCCCGTGCCGCTCGCGTTCACGCGAGGCAGACCGCGCCCGCGCAGCTGAAACAGCTGCCCACTCTGCGTGCCCATCGGAATGTGCAGCATGATCGGGCCCGCGATCCCCGCGACCTCCACCTCCGCGCCGCGCACCGCCTGCGGAAAAGTCAGCAGCACTTCTGTGTAAAGATCTTCGCCGTCGCGTTCGAAGCGATCGTCGTCTTCCACATCGAACATCACCACTAAATCGCCGCGCGGCCCGCCGCGTGCGCCTGCGTTCCCCACGCCGCGCAAATGCATGTACTGCCCAGTCGAAACCCCCGCCGGGATGTTGATCGGGATCGTGTGCTCGCCGCGCTGACGGCCCTCGCCTCGGCAAGTTTTACACGGCGACGAAATCATCACGCCCTCGCCGCCGCAACTCGGACACGGCGCCACGCTCACGAACTGCCCGAAGAACGAGCGCTGCGATCGCCGCACCTCGCCCTGCCCGCCGCACGTCTGGCAGCGCGCGGGCTTCGTCCCCGGCTCCGCGCCCACGCCTTTGCAGCGGTCGCACGGATCGAGAAGCTTGATCTTGATCTCTTTCGTGATCCCGGTCGCCACCTCGGAAAGCGTCAGCCGCAGATCGATTTTAATATCGGCGCCCGACCGCGGCCCGCTCTGCTGGCGCGACCCGCCGCCGCCGAACAAATCGCCGAGCCCGAAGTCGCGCATGAAAATATTCAACGCCTCGGACATGTCGACGTGGTGGAATCCGCCGCCGCCACCGCCGCCCTTCAGCCCCGCCTCGCCGTAACGGTCATACGCGGCGCGCTTCTGCGGATCGCGCAGCACGTCGTACGCCTCGGAGATCTCCTTGAACTTCTCCTCGGATTCCTTGGAGCCGGCGTTCTTGTCCGGATGGTACTGCATCGCGAGACGACGATACGACTGCTTGATATCGTCGTCAGTCGCGGAACGTTCGAGCCCGAGAGTTATGTAAAAATCAGCCATTAAATGCAGACGGGAGATTGAACTGGAAGAATAGTAACCTGTCACCTGACCCCTAAATCCTCAAAACACAACACTGCAGGTCTGAGTGCTCAGGATTTAGTTGTCAGGCCTCAGTCAAGGTGCCGGTAGGGCAATTACCATGGGATAAAAAACATCCTCAAAACGCTTAATCGGCACAATATGTTTCCGTTCGCCAAACAGCAGCCGAATCAACCCGTTCAGCGCCATCCGCCCCGGAAATCGCCACGTCCGCGGGAGACTCGGCAACGACCGCACTTCATAAAACAGTGAATAGCCGTTCGCCTTGAGGAAGTCGACAACCTCGCTCGTGCCGTCCTTCGCCTCGTGCGCGTGCTGCTCGAACAAGACGACCGGCCGCGACCGCTTGATCATCGTCGCCGCGCCCTTCAGCACGCGCAGCTCGTGTCCTTCCACGTCGATCTTCAGCAGGCCGATCGGATGATCGGCAATCTCCGTGAGATCGTCGATCCGCTGCACCTTCACCGGCACGGTGAACGCGCGGCTCGCATCAGGCCGCTCGCCCCACAGCTGACCGCCGCCCCAGTTCGACGAATCGTAGCTCAGCGACATTTCCTTGCTGATATCGCTCGCGCCGATGTTCAGCGGGCGAATGTTCTTTCGGAGATCGGCATTGACCTTGAGCAGTTCGAACAGCCGCGGGTTTGGCTCCAGCGACAGCACATTCGCATAGTGCTCGGCGAAATACAGCGAGTGATTGCCGATGTTCGCGCCGACATCCACAGCATCGCCCTGGATCAGCCCGCTCGCGCGCAGGAAACCAAATGCACAATCGAGCTCGGCGGATTCATACCGGCCCTCGAGATTGATCATGTGGCCGATGCGATCGAACGCGAATACCGCCACAGGGCGATAGCCGGCCTTCAGATGCTGCGCACCGCGTCGGGCGAGATAGCGCGAGGCGATGTAGTCAAACACTTGCGTGAGATAGTTCAAGCGAGCAGATCGGTTACCAACGACGAGGTATGCGTCACCAGAGCGATCACTTTCTCGTACGACATTCTCGTCGGGCCGATCACCCCGATCACGCCGGACAAACCGCCCGCGTGATATTCCGCGGTGACCAGCGTCAGCCCGCCCGGCAATGCGGACCCGTGCTCGCTTCCGATCGAAATCGAAACTCCGCTCGCGGACGATCGGCTCCTCAGCAGGGCGCCGAGTTCTGCGCGCGTCTCCGTCATCTCGATCAGCCGTCGCATTTTTTCACCGGTCGCGAACTCCGGTTTGTCGGCGAGCAGCGACGCCTGACCGAGCACGAGCGCCTGACTGTCGTCGGGGCCGGAAACGTCGAACAGCGCGTCGCCTTCCTGAAGAAATATGTTCAGCAGTTCGGACGATCCGCTGCCGGTGGTCGCGTCGCGCAGTCGGGTGCCGAGCGAATGCCGGATCTCACCGAGCGACAGTCCCGCGAGCCGTTCATTGAGCACCAGCTGCACTTCGAGCAGCGCGTCGTCTGCGATTTCGCCGGGGACTTCAATGAAGATCGTTCGCACCGCGCCACCGCGAAGCGAGAGCACCAGAATCAATTTTTCGCTCGTGAGCCGCACGAGTTCGAGCTTTTCGAGCATCGCCTGATCTATGCGGGGGCCGAGCGCGACTCCGAGCTCCTGGGTCAAAACGCCGAGCGATTGCGCGGCGCGGCGAAGAATTGATTCGATCGCGGACCCGCCCGCGGAAATTTCCTGCGCCAGCTGCAGCCGCTCGACGGAATCGAGCGGGCGCACGCGCATCAGCTCGTCTACATAGACGCGATACGCTTTATCAGTGGGGATGCGACCTGCCGACGTATGCGGACGGAAGAGAAATCCTTTCTCTTCCAGATCGCTCATCGTGTTGCGAATCGTTGCGGGCGAAACTCCCAGTCCAAACCGGCGCGAAAGATTGCGCGAACCCGCAGGCTCGGCGGACTCGACGTAGAACCGAATCACCGCCTCGAGGATCTGCCGCTCGCGATCCGAGAGCTCGGAGTTGGTCGACGCCATAAGTCCTAGTCTACTAATGGCTTCGAACAGCGGTCAAGGCGGCGGCGAGACTATCGAGCCGCAACCAGCCCTCCGCGGTCAGCGTCACCCGACCGGTGCGCAGTTTTGCCCAGCCCGCCCGCTGCCACTGATCAGTGATTTCCGCGTCGACGTTCGTCACGGCGAGACCACTTATCGTGCGTAGGCCGAGGTAGACCTCTTCGGCCG
>JANYIJ010000094.1 GCA_025362095.1 Gemmatimonadota bacterium
GTTCGATACGCCGCTTCCCGCTCCAGCACATACTTCATGTATCCCTCGCGATCGAGGAACGGCGACGGCGATCCTTCCTTCATCTTCGGATACTTCGTTTCCATATCGAAGTACGCGCCGTGCGCGCCGAGGAACAGGTCGACCTGAAGTTTCTTCAGCACGCGAAACGTGCGCTCGAAATCTTTCACGATGTCCGGATACGCAGCGTTGTTCACGAGTTTGTATCCGTTGTTTACGTTCGGGCTGCCGACGATGACCGCGTTGTAGCTCTTATCGCCCTCGCCGACCCACATCGACCAGGTTGTGCACCCTTTCGTGTGTCCCGGCGTGAGGTGGGCGACGAGCACGGCGCCGCCGAGCTTCACTTCGTCGCCGTCATGGAGAACGCGATCGACCGACGTCGGCGCGTAGAGTGTGGCCGGATCGTTGCCGTACTGGAAGTCTGTTTTCCCGCCAGACTCCACCACGGGCACATCTGCATCCATCACCATGTACTTCGCGCCGGTCATCTTCTTGATCGTCGCGCTGGCGGCGTCGTGATCCCAGTGCGCGTGGCTGATCAGGAGGATCTTGATATCGGTGAATTTGAAGCCGAGTTTTTCGATGCTTGCTTTGATGAGCGGGACGTTGGCTTCGAGGTCGCTGTTGATGAGGATCAGCCCCTCCGGCGTCGCGACGAGATAGTTCGCGAGCCCTTTGGATCCGACGTAGTAGAGATTCCCCATGATCTTGAACGGCGGGAAAGGCTCCGTCCAATCCGCGCGCTGCTGCGCGCGCAAGCTGCTCGCCGCGGTGAGGAGCATGGCCGCGAGAACTGCGTATTTGCTGGTCTTCATCATGTGGTCCTCGCCCTCTGCACGAGGGGCGCGTAAGTTGACCCGTGGCCCGTCACCCGAACGAGAATCAAAGTGCGCATCAGTGATATGAATTGGATGCAGGTCGAACAATACCTGCAAAATGACGACCGCGCACTACTGCCGCTCGGCAGCACCGAACAGCACAGCCATCTGCGGCTCACGGTCGATTGCATCCTCCCCGAGCGCGTGGCAGTCGAGGCAGCCGAACCGCTCGGCATCCCCGTCTTTCCGGTTGTGCCGTACGGCGTCACGCCCTACTTCCGCGAGTTTCCGGGATCGATCTCGCTGAAGGTCGAGACGCATCTGCGCGTGGTCAGCGACATTCTCGACGGCATGGCGCACAGCGGCTTTCGCCGGATTCTCATCGTGAACGGCCATGGCGGCAACAACGCCGCGCAGCAGTTCGTGCTCGAATGGGCCGCCGATCACCCGAACTGCCGCGTGCTCTACCACAACTGGTGGAACGCGCCGCTCACATGGGCCAAAGTGCAGGCGATCGACCCCGTTGCCTCGCACGGATCGTGGATGGAAAACTTTCCGTGGACCCGGCTGCCGGGCGTCGAGATGCCGAAGAACCAGCGAGAGATGGTCGATCTCGCCCGCGTGCGCGCGATCAATCCTGTGGAGCTCCGCGAGTACCTCGGCGACGGAAACTTCGGCGGCTTCTATCAGCGGTCCGATGATGAGATGCTCGAGCTGTGGAAAATCGCCGTCGAAGAAACTCGCAGCCTGCTCACGGGCTCGTGGGGCGAGCCGGCGTGAGGAGTCAGCAGTGAAATGCCTCGTGTGGGGAGCCGGCGCGATCGGCGGCACCATGGGCGCATACCTCGCGCGCGCCGGCCACGATGTGACATTCGTCGACAACGTTGAAGATCACGTCGCGGCAATCAACAAGAACGGAATTCGCATCACCGGACCCATCGAGGAGTTCACGCAGCATGTGCCGGCGTTCTCGCCCGCCCAGCTGAGCCTCACGTGGGACACGATCATGCTTTGCACCAAGGCGCACCACACTGAGGCCGCAACACGCGCGCTGCTTCCGCACTTGACGCACGATGGCTGCGTGATCTCCGTGCAGAACGGGCTCAACGAGCTCACGATCGCCGGCATCGTCGGCAAAGAACGGACCGTTGGGGCGTTCGTGAACTTTGGCGCGGACTACATCGAGCCTGGCGTAATTCTGCACGGCAGTCGCGCAGCCACAGTCGTCGGTGAAATCGACGGTCGCATTTCGCCAAGGGCGATTGCGATCAGAGATGCGTGGCGCGACTTCGATCGGCGCGCGCTGGTCACGCCGAACATCTGGGGCTTTCTCTGGGGAAAGGAAGCGTACGGCGCGATGCTCTTTGCGACCGCGCTCACCAACGAACCGATTGCCGACGCGCTCGCGCTGCCACAGTACCGCAACCTGTACATCGCGCTCGCGCGAGAGATTCTCGCCGTCGCAAAGGCGCGCGGCGTGATTCCCGAATCATTCGACGGATTCGATCCCGCCGCGTATGAGCCCGATGCTCCTGCTGGAGCCGCCGAACGGTCGCTCGACGCTCTCGTCGTCCATAACCGCAAATCAGCGAAAACCCACAGCGGCATCTGGCGCGATCTCGCCGTGCGGAAACGACCGACAGAAGTCGATCCGCAGCTCGGAATCGTCGCGACGATCGGAAAAGACGCCGGCGTCGCAGTTCCCATCACGCGCAAACTTGTGAAACTGATTCACGAGATCGAAGACGGTGTACGCCCTCAGTCGCTCGAAACGCTCGACGAGCTCGCAACACTCGCCCCCGCATGAGAACTCCGTGAATATCGATCTCGACGGCAAAACCGCGATCGTCACCGGCGCCGCGCACGGATTCGGCCGCGCCATCGCGCTCGCATTCGCAAAACGCGGCGCGATCGTCTGGGCCTGCGATGTGCTCGACGAGGAGCTGCTCGAAACACAGCGGCTCGCTCTCTCGATGGGAGGAAAGTGCACGTCGCGCAGAGTCGACGTGCGCGACAAGAGCGCTGTGGAGAAGTTCGTGGCCGATGCGTCCGCCGCGACGGGCTTCGTGCACATCCTGGTCAACAACGCCGGCGGCGTGCTCGGACAGATCGGTCGGCCTCTCGAAGAAGTCACGCCCGAACAATGGCAGGACATTTTTGCGGTGAACGTCACGGGCGCGTTCTACTTCACGCAGGCAGTGTCGCCGGGAATGAAGGCCGCGCGCGGCGGCCGCATCATCAACATTTCCAGCGGCGCCGGGCTGGGCATCAGCCTGACAGGCATTCAGGCGTATGCATCAGCCAAGGCCGCGCAGATCGGGCTCACACGTCAACTCGCGCATGAACTCGGACCTTGGAACATCACCGTCAACAACATCGCGCCCGGATTCGTTCGCTCGAACACGACAACAGAGAAGCAGTGGGACTCGTACGGCGCGCAGGGACAGAAAGAACTTATTGACCGCATCGCGCTGAAACGGCTCGGCACCCCGGACGACATCGCCAGCGGCGTGCTCTTCTTCGCGTCGGATTACGCGAACTGGATCACCGGCCAGGTGCTCTCGATCGACGGCGGCAAGTAACGTGAACGACCGCGTGCTCGCCGTGCTGCGCGAGAACCACGACAAGATCCTCGCGCGCCTCGTGGAGTTCGCGTCGATTCCCAGCGTGAGCACCGATCCAGCGCACGCGGCGGACATGACTGCCGCTGCCGAGTGGGTTGCCGCCGAGCTTCAGGCGTCGGGTCCGATCGCGGTGCGGACGATCGCGACAGAGGGCAATCCGGTTGTCTACGGTGAATGGCTCGGCGCGCCCGGAAAACTCACCGTGCTCGTCTATGGTCATTACGACGTGCAGCCGCCCGACCCGCTGGAGAAATGGGAGTCGCCCCCATTCACACCCACTGTGCGCGATGGCCGGGTGTATGCGCGCGGCATTTCAGACGATAAGGGACCGATGCTGATCCCGATCAAAGTCGCGCGGGCGTTCTTGAAGGTGACCGGTGAACTGCCGATCAACGTGAAGTTCATGTTTGAGGGCGAAGAAGAAATTGGCAGTCAGCATCTCGAAGGATTCATTGAGGAGCACAAGGAGCTGCTCGCCGCCGATTTCGTACTCTCCGCCGACGGCGCGATGTGGCGCATCAACGAACCGTCGCTCACCGTGGCGAGCCGCGGTCTCGCGGGACTCGAGCTCACACTGACCGCCGCGGGAAAGGATCTGCACTCCGGTCGTCATGGAGGCGGAGTCGCGAACCCACTGCATGCGATGGCGAGTTTGATAGCCTCACTGCACGACGCGAACGGCCGCGTCGCGGTGGCGGGTTTTTATGATCGAGTCGCCGAGCTCACGCCCGCTGAGCGCGCCGACATCGCGGCGCTGCCGTTCGATGAATCTGCGTATCTAAAGCAGGTCGGCGCACCGTCTGTTTTCGGCGAGGCCGGATACTCGACGCTCGAACGCCAATGGACGCGCCCAACGCTCGAGCTCAACGGCATGTGGGGCGGCTACACCGGCCCCGGCCAGAAGACCGTAACACCAAGCGAAGCCCACGCGAAAATCACCTGCCGATTAGTTCCTGATCAGGATCCCGCTGAGATCAACGAACTTGTGAAGCGCCATCTCGAGGCGCACGTGCCGGCAGGCACGAAACTCGACGTCCGCATCAGTGACCACGGCGCCCGCCCCGCCAGCATCGCAGTGGATCACCCAGCCCTGAAACCTGCAGCCTCAGCACTCACAACTGTTTATGGAGTCTCCCCTCTCATAGTCCGCATGGGCGGAACTGTTCCGATCTCGGAACTCTTCAAGCGCCACATGAACTTGGACACCGTCTTCTTCTCCTTCTCCACCGCCGACGAAGACTACCACGCGCCAAACGAATTTTTCCGCATCCACCGCCTCCACGAAGGGCTCGAAGCGTGGGCGCGCTACTGGTCACTCCTCGGCGAGACGCGCGCATGACCACGGGAAACAACTTCGCGAAAGCCGAAGCCGACGTCGAAGCACACAGCGAGTCGCTCAAGAAGGAGCTCGGCGTGAGCAACCTCGCCCTCACGCAGATCCTCTTCATCGTCGGACTCAGCTGGATCGGCGTCGCCGGAAAACTCGGCCCGTCGCACGTCGTCTTCTGGCTGCTCGCACTCGTGCTGTTTTTTATTCCGTCCGCAGTCGTCGTGATGTACCTGAACAAACTGATGCCGCTCGAGGGCGGGCTCTATCAGTGGGCGAAACTCGGCTTCAACCAATCAGTAGGATTCCTGCTCGCGTGGAATCTCTGGCTGTACGTGATCGTGTTCGCATCGGAGATCGGTCTGACGGCGGCGACATATTTGTCGTACGCGATCGGACCGAGCGCCGGGTGGATGACGCATAGCACATGGTTCGTGATGTTGTGCACCGGAGTGATCCTCTCGCTGATGGTCGTGGCGAGCACGATTGGGCTGTCGGTTGGAAAGTGGGTGCACAACACCGGCGGAGTGTTTATGCTCGTGCTCTTCGGCGCGCTGATTCTCCTGCCGCTGCTCGGATTGGCAACGGGCCACTTGAAGGAGTACCATCCGTTCCGCACGGAGATTCCCAAGTTCTCGCTCCTGAACCTGAACATCCTCGGCAAAATCGGATTCGGCGCGCTCGGCGGATTCGAGTACATCGCGATTCTCGCTGGTGAAACACGATCTCCCGCGCGCGCCGTGGGAAAGTCGGTGCTGATCGCAGCGCCGATCATCGCGATCATGTTCGTGATGGGTACCGCGACGATGGTCGCGTACGTGCCCACCGAGCAGATGGATTTGATCGGCCCACTGCCGCAGGTGCTGCGCATTGGCTTCGGTCCGTTCGGAATCGCCGGCCCGCTCGTGACGATCGCGATTCTCATGACGCTCGCCTCGCGCATGGCTCAGGCGAGCGTGAGCTTCACGGCGGTGACGCGCCTGCCGATGGTCGCCGGCTGGGACCGCATGCTGCCGCCGTGGTTCAGCAAGCTGCACTCGAAGTATCGGACGCCGGTGAACTCGATTGTTCTCGTCGGCGCAGCGTCGTTTGCGATGGCCTTGCTCAGCAACATCGGAGTCGGCCAGGCGGAGGCGTACCAGCTGCTGTTCAACGCGAGTCAGACGCTTTACGCGCTGACTTATGTGGTGATGTTCGCGATTCCGATTTGGGGACTGCGCGGCATTACACCGAGGCCGCCGATGTGGCTGAAGGTTGCGTCGATGTCGGGGCTCTTGATGACTTTACTCAACATCGTGCTGTCGGTGGTTCCGATTATCGAGGTGAAGAGCGCGGCGGGATTCGCGTTCAAGATTTCATCGGTGATTGTTCTGATGAATCTCGTGGGGGTTGGGATTTTGCTCGCCGCGCGGCGGCGGAGCAGCGCGGCCAGTCGATGACCCGATCGCTGCGCGCGGCGTTCCTGCTCGTCGCGCTTGTTCCCGTCGGGGCAATGGCTCAGCTCCACCCGCTTTCGGTGACGCCGGATTCGTTCGGCGCCGCGCAGATTACTTTTGCGCATCGCAAGGTCACGCACGTCGCGAAGGAGCGCGGGCAGACCGGCATCAGCGACGCACTGATGGCGGCGGATGGTCGCACGGTTGGCTGGCTCGTCGATTTCCGCGTGAAGGAAATCAGCTACGGTGTGGCGGAAACACTCGTCATCTGGCGCGACGGGAAGATCAGCCGGCGTTTCAAGACTGAGCAGGTTTTCTACAGCTGGGCATTTCTTTCACGCGGCGCACAGGTCGCCTATCACACCGGTCCACTGCATTTCGAGCAGACTTCGCACTGCGAGCTGCACGATGTGAAGACTGGTCGCCGCCTGGCATCGTGGGACGGCGATCTGGAGTCAGCCAACAAACCGCTGTGGGTAGCGGGATTGAGACACTAACAACCGCGCTCCCAGAATCGTCGACCCGCACACAGAGAGTACTGAGGCGATAACGAACCGCGTCCCACGTTCTAAATGGAGCATCGTTCCTCCAGCGAAGGCAGCTTCTAGCGGGGAATCACCGGCAGTCGAATCCGCGACGCATGCTGCGCATCGTGCAGCACCCGCTGGTGCGCGCTCACAAATTTCGTCTCGCGCTCGTTGTCCCCGCCGGTGTTGAGATTCCGATCGTACTTCGGAAACGCCGCCGACGCGACGGTCACCCGTAGCCTGTGGCCAGTCGCTATCACTATGCCCGTGTACCACATATCGATCTTGTACTCGTAGGCCGTCCCCGGCGTCAGCAGCTTCGGTTTGTCGAA
>JANYIJ010000039.1 GCA_025362095.1 Gemmatimonadota bacterium
CGAAGCGTTTCCGCTGAACCCAAATGGCTCCCCCAAGGGCATCACCGGGCTGACCGCCGCCGATGGCCGCGTGACCGTGCTGATGCCGCACCCGGAGCGCGTGTTCCGCAGCGTACAGATGTCGTGGGCGCCACGCGAGTGGGGTGAGGATTCGCCGTGGATGCGGATGTTCCGTAACGCGCGTGTCTGGGTTTCATAAATGGTTTTGTCGCCGCTGAAACACTTCATGCTTGGCGCGCTGCTGTGGCTGCCGCTCGCGTTTTTCCTGTGGTTCTGGTTTGCACGGCGACCGCGCGCGAAAGCTGACCCTCGTGGAATACGGGTTCCGCCTGCCCAGCGCGCTCGACAACCGGCCGCTCATGTTCGACGAGTTCCTGCAGCTCACGCCGCAGGCCATCAACGTCTCGGCGACGCCCGGCGATCTCGAGCTCAAACTTTCGCAGGGCGTTGTGGTCGAGCAGATCATCCGGCCCACGGGGCTCGTCGATCCCGAGATCGACATCCGCCCCGTGCGCGGACAGGTCGACGACCTGCTCAACGAGATCCGCATTCGCGAACGAAAGGGGGAGCGCGTGCTCGTCACGACGCTCACGAAACGCATGTCGGAGGACCTCGCCGACTATCTGCAGCAGGTGAAGGTCCGCGTTCGCTATATGCACAGTGACATCGACGCGATTGAGAGAATGGAAATTGTGCGCGGGCTCCGGCTCGGTGAGTTCGACGTGCTGATCGGCATCAATCTGCTGCGCGAGGGGCTCGACATGCCCGAGGTTTCGCTCGTCGCGATCCTCGACGCCGACCAGGAAGGATTTCTGCGCAGCGATCGCGCGCTGATCCAGACGGTGGGCCGCGCGGCGCGGCACGTGAACGGCCGCGCGATCTTTTACGCCGACCGCATCACGGGCTCGATGCAGCGCGCGCTCGACGAGACCAGCCGCCGCCGCGAGATCCAGCGCGCACACAACGTCGAGCACGGCATCACGCCCGTCGGCGTGACGAAGAGCATTGAGGAAGTGCGCTTCATCACGCGCGTGGCGGACGCGCGCGACGGCAGCGATGCGCGCGAAGAAGACCGCACGTCGCGCAAGAGACAGCAGAAGGTCGCCGAAGCCGCCGCGCATTACGGCACCGCGGATCTGCCGGGGCTCATTCTGAAGCTCGAAGAGGAAATGCGCGAGGCGGCCAAGAACCTCGATTTCGAGAGCGCCGCGCGGCTGCGCGACGAACTGTTCGACATCCGCGCGAAAATGGACGGCACGCGGAGCGAGCCGCGGCGCGCGCATGCCCGGCGATAGTCGCGAACTCACGCTCGACGCGATGACAAAGTGGGGCGAGGCGCTCGGCGCCCGTCTCACCGCGCCATGCGTCATCACGCTCGCCGGCGACCTCGGCGCGGGCAAGACGACGCTCGTGCAGGCGATCGCGCGTGGCTACGGAGTAACCGGCGCCGTCACGAGTCCGACCTTTGCGCTCGTGCACGAGTACCACGCGCCGAAATCACCCGTGTTGCATCTCGATCTCTATCGGCTCGACGGGCCGCATCAGCTCGCCAACATCGGATGGGACGACATCCTCGCGTCGCGGGCAGTCGTGCTGATCGAATGGCCCGATCGCGCGGGCACGGAGTTGCCACCGGCCGCGCATGAGATCATTCTCGCGCATGTGCAAGGGAATCCGGAACTCAGGAACGTGACTCTGTGAGCACGCTGTGAGCACGCTGTGATCACGCTCGCGCTCGACGCATCGACTTATGTGGGCACCGTCGCGGTGCTGCGCGATCGCGCGCTCGTCGCCGAGGGCGAGGCGATGATGAGGGGCGCGGAGGAAGAACGGTTCATGCCTGCGGTGATCGCCACGTTGGGCGAGGCCGGCTGCTCGGCACGCGACGTGAACCGCGTGATCTGCGGAGCGGGGCCGGGGAGTTTTACGTCGCTGAGGATCGCCGGCGCGATTGCGAAGGGGATCGTGATGGGGAACGGCAAACGCGCAGAGGGACTCTATGCCGTGTCGTCGCTCGCGCTCATCGTCGCTGCGCGCAGTGAAAGTCTCGGGCCGGGGCGCTGGCTCGCGCTGCTCGATGCGATGCGCGGAGAGCGCTACGCGGCGCTCTACGAGGTGGGAGCGGACGGAGTCGTGCGCGAGATCGAGCGGCTCGGCATGGTGCGCGACGCCGACGTCGCGCGCGAGTGCGACCGGCTCGGCGCGCGCGCGATCGGGCCGCGTGAAATGGTCGAGGCGGCGCCGCACGCGCGGGGCGCGGCAGTGATGCTCGACACGATTCTGTCTGGCGGCCGTGTGTCGCTCGACTCATGGGAACCGGACTATGGACGGCTCGCCGAGGCGCAGGTGAAATGGGAGGCGGCGCACGGCAGGTCACTGATGGGCGAAGCAAAGTGAGCGCGGCTCCCGACGGCGTGCTGGTGCGCGCGGCCGTCGAGGCCGACCTCGCCGCGATCCACGCGATCGAGTGCGAATCTTTCGGAGATCCGTGGGCGCTGGAGGGGTTCAGGGATCTGCTCGATCATCCGCGGGCGAAGATGGAAGTCGCGGTGAATGCAGACGGCGAGCTCATGGGATATGCCGTGGCGTGGTACGTGGCCGACGAGTCGGAAATCGCGAACATCGCCGTGGCGCCCTCTGCACGCTTGAAGGGCGTGGGGGCGCTGCTGCTCGACCGGATCTTACGCGCGGCCGCCGAGTTCGGCGCGCAGACGGTGTTCCTTGAGGTGCGCGAGTCGAATGAAGCCGCGCGCAAGCTGTACGAGGCGCGCGGGTTCGAGGTCGCGGGCAAAAGAACGAAGTATTACCGGAAGCCGGACGAAGACGCGCTCATAATGCGGCGCAAGCTTTAGCCGCTGTCCGGATGGAATTGGTGAAGCTTCACGCGAGAAGTAGATTCACTTTATCGAACGACACTATTTGAGGAGGAGTTGTGAGCCGCAGCCTGAACAAAGTCACCCTCATCGGAAACCTCGGGAACGATCCCGAGATCCGCACGACGAACAACGGCAGCAAGGTCGCGAATTTTTCGCTCGCGACGACGCGGCAGTGGAACTCGGCGGCAGGTGAGAAGCAGGAAAAAACGGAATGGCACAAGTGCATCGCCTGGAACACGGGCGGGAAGGGCACCGGCCTCGCGGACATCATCGAGCGCTACGTCAAGAAAGGCGACAAGCTCTACGTCGAGGGCAGCATCGAGTACCGCCAGTACGAGGACAAGGAGAAGCAGACGCGTTACGTGACGGAAATCAAAGTGCGCGAGATTCTTCTTCTCGGCGGGAAGGGCGGCGGTGGCGGGGGCGATTCGTTCGAAGGTTCCGCGCCGCGCACACGTCCGGCTGCCGGAGCGAAAAAGGCGGGTGGGGATTTTGAAGAATTCCCGGGGGCGCTGGATCAAGAAGATGATGATTTGCCGTTCTAATTGACACGACCCGATGCGGAGTGCGGAAGAGGAATTCGAATTCCTGTTACGACCCGATGCGGAGTGCGGAAGAGGAATCCGAATTCCTGTTACGACCCGATGCGGAGTGCGGAAGAGGAATTCGGATTCCTCAGCCGCACTCCGCATCGGGTCGTAACAGGAATTCGAATTCC
>JANYIJ010000089.1 GCA_025362095.1 Gemmatimonadota bacterium
GAGCAGGTCGGCCGGGTTGACGCTCGGCGCGCTGCCAAGCGGCAGCACGTCGATCGTGCCGCCGCCTTCCATCTGGACGCGCCGGATGCATTCGCCCGGCGAGGCCTGGCCGTACATGAGGTCGAAGAACCCCGGCGAAGGCGGAATGCCGAACACTTCGTGGACGGTGCCGCGCCGCGTTTCCGCGTCGATCAGAATCACGCGCTGTCCCTGATGCGCGAGCGTGACCGCGAGGTTGACCGCGGTCGTCGTCTTGCCGTCGCCCGGAAGCGCGCTCGTGATGACGATCACGTGCGGCGGACGCGGCGGCGTCAGATAGTTCAGGTTGGTGCGCAAAGTTCTGTACGCTTCGGCGGCGGGCGTCTGGTATTCCCGTCCCGTGGCAGGCGTCGCGGCGTCGGCTCCCTCGGGCGCCGGCAATCGGTATCCCACACTGCGCGCCTGCTGCTGAAGATTCGGAATCGTACCGATCACGGCGACGCCGATAATCGCGGCAAGGTCCTGCTCGGTGCGCACCGTCGTGTCGAGCCAGTCGCGCATGAACGCGACGATCACGCCCACGAGCAATCCGGAGAACACACCCACTGCATAGATCAGCGTTGTCGACGATCCACCCTGCGGCGCTGGCGTTACGGCCTCGTCGAGCACGGTCGCGGTCGAGTCGGTCACGGCCGCGGCGATCTCCGCGTCCTTGAGCTCTCCTTCGACCAGCGTGATCATGCTCTCGACGATCTTCCTATTTCGCTCGAGTTTCTCGGCCTGGAGCTTCTGCTCGGGGATCTTCTTCAGCGCAGCGTCGAGCGAGTTGATGCGCGGTTTCAGCGCCAGAATTTCCTGATCGAGATTCGCGAGGAAGGTCTCGGTGCTGCGGCGGATCGCCTCCTGTGACTGGCGGATCGCCTTGTCGAGGTCCATCACTTCACGCGAGGTCGGGACGCGCCGCGTGACCATGTCCGTGCGCGCCTGCAGCAGCTGCTTGTAGTGCTGCACTTCTTCCGTTGCGATTCCGGACCGCTGGAACGCCTCCGTGGTCATCAGCTTTTGCAGAAACAGCTCGCGCGCTTTGAGCGAATCGGGGCTGCTGAGCGGTTCGAGCGCGCGCGCGATATTCTCGCGCTTCGCCTGCAGATCACGCTGCGTGCTCTCCAAGCTGAGCAGCTGCGACTGCAGCGCCATCTGCTGCTCCGACACGCCCGCGATCCCTTCCTTCTCCAGATACGCCCTCATCGCTGATTCGGCGTCGGCCACGTCGACGGCGAGCGTCGCCCGCTGACGCCGAAGGTAGTCTATGCGCTGCACCGCGCCGCCGCGGTCGAGCTCCATCCGCCGCTTCACGAACGCGTGCGCCACGGCGTTTGGAATATCCCGCACCAGCTGCGAATCCGGCCCCGAATACGAAATCATCAGGACATTGGCGTCCTTGTTCGTCGGCTGCACCACCAGCTGGCTGCGCAGCGCCTCGGCAATCTGAATCCGCGGATCCACGGCGACGGTCATCTTGGGGAGCTGCCGTCCTTCGCTCGAAAGCGTGATGCTGCCGCCGAGAAGTTTCAGCGAACCGGTGTCGGGAAACACGCCGAGCACCGAATCTTCCGGCAGCACGCGCACCTCGCGTCCGGCGGGCACTCGTGAAATGCGATAGGCAACCGACGGCGCATCCGCCGAGAACTTCGCCTTCGATATCAGCGTGCTGCGGACGACGCGCTGCGGCACGGCCACATACAGGCGAAGTCCGAGCGAGTCGACAACTTCTGCCGCCAGCGTGCGGCTCGTAATCACCTCGGCCGCCATCGCGAGCGAACTCTGCGTTTCGTTGCCGAAGTACATCATTGCGGATTGCGGCGACCCGGCCTTCGGCGCTTCTACAATCCGGACCGTCGCGGCTGCACCGTACTGCGGAACGATGCGGCGCGCCGCGACCACCGCAGCGGCGACCGCGAGTCCCACGCACACCACGATGATCCACGCGCTGCGCGAGACGGTCTGCCACGCGCGGCGAAGATCAATCTCATCGCTCGGCTCGTCGAACGGCGACTGGACTGCTGGCAGATTCTCCACGAGTCCGCCTACTTGAGGAACAGGATGAGCAACGACACCACAGACAAAGCCACGGTCGAGATTAGAGCGACGCTTCCGAAAGTCGCGGAGTTGCGGCCGAGAAACGATTCGTCCTGGACGAAGATCGCGTCGCCGTGCACGATGTCGAGCGCCGAGAGTCTGACCTCACGGGTCAGTCGGTACTGGCGGCCGTCGCCCTTCACGAGCGTCAGCAGCGCCGTCTTGCCGCTTCCCGTCGCGCCACCCGCCTTCGCGACCAGACCCAACACCGTCAGCGACGGATCCACACTGTAGACACCCGGCGACCTGATCTGCCCGTAAATGATCACATCGCGCATCATCACGGCGTCGACCGCAGCGTCGATCACGAGTTTGTCGTAGCGCGCGGTCAGATCAAGCTGCAGGGAATCGAGCGTAAGGCCCGACACTTTCACGCGACCGATTCCCGGAAAATATCCCTCGCCGTTCTGCGAGACCGTCGTCTGCGACGACAGATCCGGCTCACGATAAATTTTCGTCGTGATCAGGTCGCCCGTCTCGAGCCGCCATACGGGAACGATCGAGTGCGGTGCCTCGGGAATCTGCGTCTCAGGTCTGCGCGTCGCGCACGCCGCGATCGAGACCGCCGCGAGTGCCACTATCCCGATTTGCCGAAATGCCGTCATGCGATTGGTTCGAGAGTGAGATCCATGCCAGGCCGTTTTTCGACGCGCCTGCACCTGTCGATATACACGATCATTAGAAACGTTAGTCACTGCTGTCCGCCGTCTGGCGTCCGCCGTCTGCATTCAAAACGCCCCCTTCATGCTCAGCACCGCAGGAACGGTTCGTGCCAGAATCGCCAGATCGCGCCATACCGTCCACCCACGAATGTACGAAGACTCGAGCTGAACGATGTCCTCGAAGCTCGTGATCGAGTTTCGGCCGCCCACCTGCCACGGACCGGTGATCCCGGGCAACACTTCAAAACGCACGAAGTGGTGCTGCTGGTATCGGCGCACTTCCGACGGCAGCGCGGGGCGCGGCCCCACCAGCGACATCTCACCGCGAAGCACGTTCAGCATCTGCGGAAGCTCGTCGAGCGATGACTTTCGAAGGAACATGCCGATCGCCGTCATGCGCGGATCTTTGGCGAGTTTGAAGAGCGGCTCGCTCGCGTACACGTTCGATTGCTCCAGTTCGGCCTGTTGACGCTCCGCATCGTCGACCATCGTGCGGAATTTCATCATCACGAACGGATCGCCGCCGAGCCCGACGCGTACCTGCCGGAACAGCACCGGACCGCGCGACGTCAGCTTGATCACGAGCGACACCAGCAGCAGGATCGGCGACAGCACCACGAGCCCCAACACCGCGCCTGCGAGATCCACGAATCGCTTGAGCACGAGCTGCGATCCCACGAGCGCCGGCCTCGAGAGCACCGCAATCGGCTCGGCCCGGCGCAGCACGAAACTGGGCTCGTCGAGCTGGCGGAAGGCTGCCCTCCGCGTGGCGTAGACGCTCGCGCCCGCGCTCGAGGCCGCGATCATCACCGCTTGCAACGCAGCGTCGCGGAGTGCGCCCACGAGCACGACCGCGTCGGCGTCCCAGTCCGCGAGCGCGGAATACAGCTCGCGCATGCTTTCCGCGGTCCCGTCCGGCCAAGTCTCTGAGAGCACGAAAGTCGGTGTCGGCGACTGGTCACGATCGGATTCGCGGACCGACACGACTCCGCTGACGGCCTCCGCTGATCCGACGATCAGCGTGCGCGCGCGGTCGAGCGAACGTGGATCGATGCTCCTCAGCGATCTGACAAGCGCGCGACGCTGCAGCACGAGCGCGACCCACGTTGCCGCGAGCACGAATCCGAGCAGCAGCCATCGTGCCGAGAGCGCCGTGTGCCACATTTCCACCCAGCGCGGCAGCACCAAGCCGAGCAGCAGCGCAGCGGCCATCCGCGCGGGATGTGCCTGACGCTCGGTTTGCGCGTAGCTGCCTGTCACGATGAGGCAGAAGAGCAAGGACGTCACGCGTCGGCCAAGTGCGATCGCCGACTGTGGAATGAGACCACGCACGAACGGCTCGCCTGCGTCTCCCATCCCGGGAATCAGCTGATCGCTCGGCAGCATCCCGAGCAGTGAAAACACCGCCGCGAGCGTGATGATGTCGGCCAGAACCAGGATCGCGCCGTAGCTGAACTCGCGCCAGAATCGCCGCCGCTGGAGTGCCAGCGCGCGATGCCGAAGCTCGAGACGCGTCAGATGCACTGGCGAGCCAGCCGTCACGAATCTGTCAACGAGTCGTCTGTCGTTTTAGGGAATGAGAGCCCGGAATTGACGGACAACCCGGTGGCGCAATTATGTAATAAGGTTGCCCGCGAGCTCCAATGATGCTAAAGTATGTAGCTGGCCAGTTTTCGGCCAGTGTTCAGATTTGTACAGTGCCGTGTTTTCGGTGGGTGAACGCCGTCGTAAAGAAGCCCGCCAACTGCCTCTGACCCCTTAAGTTAAGTCTAATCGTTTGCAACGAGCGCTGAACGTCTCCAATCCCACGATGGGCGACTCCCTGAGTTCCGCTGGCAGCAGCGAGGAGCTGCGTTTTCGGCCGTCAGCTTCTCCGGTCGAGGTCGAGCGCCTTCGACAGTATCTCGTCGATGCGCTTCAGCGCGGCGCAACGGATATTCATTTTCGCGCGGGCGATGCGGTATACGCGCGCGTGAACGGCAAGCTCCAGGCGCTCGAGACGCCGGTGCTCACCGCCGTCAGCACGTTTGAAATGGTCACGCACATCCTGAGCACGTCGGTCAACGCGCCCAACATCGACGCTGTCCGCGATTATTCGGGCCCGTGGAGCGCGCCCGGCGTCGCGCGATTCCGCGTAAGCATTCTCCGTCAGCGATCCAGCTTTGCGATCGTCATGCGGGTCGTGCCGAGCATCGTCCCGACACTTCAGGAACTCGCGCTGCCGACAGCACTCGGCGATGCCGTGCTCAGCAGCGCATTCGGTCTCGTCTTCGTGAGCGGCGTGCCCGGGTCGGGTCGGACGAGCACGCTCGCCGCGCTGGTGCATCACCTGAACGCGAATTCTCAGGAGCGCCGGCACGTCGTTGTCATCGAGTCGGCAATCGAGTTCCTCCATAAGAACGACAAGTGTTCGATCACGCAGCGCGAAGTCGGCGTCGACACCGACAACTTCGCGGAGGGCATGCGCGCGGCGCTCGAACAGGATGCCGACGTGATCGTCGTCGGTGAGCTCGACGATCCGGAGCTGATTCAGCTCGCTGTTCGCGCGTCGGAGTCGGGACGTCTCGTGATCGGCAAGTTCATCGCGCCCGATGCGACCGCCACGCTTCGCTCGTTCTTCAACGGACTTCCGGCAGAACAGCAGGACGCGGCGCGTCTTCACGCGTCCGAAATGCTGCGCGCCGTGGTATCGCAACGGCTGCTGCCGCGCGCCGATGGAAACGGACGCGTGCTCGCGGCAGAGCTGCTCGTGATGACGCCGCTCGTGCGCGAAGTGATATCCGACGCAGGACGCCTTGCCGAGATTCGTCCGGCGCTCGCCGAAGGGCGCGCGGAGTATGGCACGCAAACGTTCGATCAGAACCTGGCCGATCTCGTCATCAGCGGCCGCGTTTCATTCGAAGTCGCGCTGACGCTCGCGACGAACTCGCTCGACTTCGAGCTGCAGCTGCGCGGACTTCGGCGCTAGCCGAACAGACGCTCCCACAGCGAACGCGATTCGATCTTCGTCTGGATCGGCGGCACGCGCAACGGCTCGTCGCCCGCCAGCAAGCGCGCGGGGTTGATGACCGTCATGAGTTCGGCCTGCTCGCTGAAGCCGGCGTCGGTCATTGCGCGCACGAATCGCTGCAGTCCGGGCTCGCCGCGCGCGTGATAGTCGCTCCCGATGAAGTCCGCCTCGCCCGCCATGAGAATCCTGCGCGCGTGTCCTGCGGCGGTTTTCCCGTAGTCGCCGAAGAGTGAGCCCGCGTTCATCTGCAGGAACGCGCCCGCGCGCCGGAAGCGCGGGAGCTCGACGAGCGTCGGGTCGAGGTTTCTGTAACGCTCGGGATGCGCGACGACCGGTATCCAGCCGCGCGCGCGCAACGCGATCAGCGCAAACTCCGCGTTCACCGGCGGCAGCCGCAGCATCGGATACTCGACCAGAACGAACGGTCCCCCCGCGAGCCTGAGCTTCTCGTCAGAGAGGTCGGGGTTCGGCACGTCGAGCATCACCTCGGCGCCGCGCTCCACACGCATGGCGCCTCCCATCTTCTCGCCGTCTGCCGCGACAACCGCGCGCAGCGTCTCCCATCCGGCGTCGAATTCCGCCAGACGCGCGGCGCATTTCGGCGGGTCCAGCGTCAGAGAACCCATGAAGTGCGGCGTCGTGATGATCTGCGACGCGCCTTCCGCTCTGAATCGCGCGAGCGCAGCGGCGCTGTCTTCCGGCTCCTGCGCACCGTCGTCCACGCCCGGCACGAGGTGGCTGTGGAAGTCCGTGATGACGGAAGCCATCGCTATCGTTTCGTCGCCTCGACGTTAAGGCTGATCAGCGTACCGTGTTCCTTGTCGAGATGAGGGATGTACGCCTGCGAGTAATCGTCGTAGTCCTTGTGAATCGTCTCACGCCAGTCGTAGCGGCGCACATTGGTGAAGCCAGCCGACTCTAGCGATGCCGTGATCGATTTGAAATCGTAGACCGTGTGATGATAGAGCGTCTGCGACGAACCCGGGATCGGCCACCGTCCATAGAGCGGACCGATGATTGTGTTCAGATCTCCGTCGCGCGTGTAGACCGCGGCGAGGGCTTCAAAATCGGGCACGGCGAGCCGGAGCACGCCGCCCGGCGTGAGCACCCGCTTCCACTCTGCGAGCACGTCGAGCACTTCAATCCAGTCGAAGTACTCCAGCACGTGGCACGCGTAGATCAGCTCGGCCGCGCCATCGGCGATCATCGGCAGCGCTCGAATATCATGCCGATGATCGATGTGCGGAAAGTCGGCCAGATCGATGTGCACGAAGCCGGGGATGAACCGCTTCCCGCTGCCGAGATGAAGCCTGGTCATCCGGCGCGCGGCGCGCTGTTAAAGAACTCGCGAATCTCGTCGCAAACGCGATCGATGACGTCATCGCTGAGCGACGACGCGGACGGCAGCCACAGCCCTCGCGAGGAATAATCTTCCGACACCGGGAACGAACCCTCGGTCGGATAAATCGACTGCTTGTTGATGGCGGGATACACCAGACGGGTGCCGATCATCCGGGACTTCAAGTGATCGCGCAGGCGTTCCGGTTCCGGAACGTAGATGTCCGCGAACCACGGCGCGGTTTCGTCCGACGTCGCGAGCATCTCCACCTGCGGAATGCCGCGCAGCGCGGATTCGTAGCGGCGGTACATCGCCTTTTTCCGCGCGACGCGCCACTCGAGTTTTTTCATCTGCTCGATCCCGAGCACGGCTTGCACGTCGGTGAATTTGAAATTCTGGCCCATCATGTCGTGCCAGTCAGTGCCGCCGCGCTCTCGGCCGAAATCTTTGATCTTGCGCATGCGGTGCGCGAGCTCGTCGTCGTCCGTGATGAGTGCGCCGCCCTGACCGGTTGTGATGATCTTCGGCGTGCTGAACGAGAACGACCCGATCGCTCCGAATCGGCCGAGGTGCACGCCGCCCTGGAACGAGCCCAGCGACTGCGCGGCGTCTTCCATGAGGAAAAGTCCGTGAGCATCGCAGAACTCTTTCCATGCCGTCATGCCGGGCGCGCGCCCGTTGAGACTCACGAGCGCGACCGCCTTCGTGCGCGGCGTGAGCGCGCGCTCCGCGAGCGCGATGTTCATGCAGAGCGTCGGGGGTTCGACATCAACGAGCACGGGTGTTGCGCCCACCAGTCGCACGGCGTTCGGCGTTGCGATCATCGTGACATCCGGCACGAGCACTTCATCGCCCGGACCGATTCCCCATGCCCAATACGCGACGGACATGCTCACCGTCCCGTTGGCCACGACCACGCAGTGCTTCGCGCCGGTGTATTGGGCGATCATCCCCTCGAATTCTTTCGTCTTCGCAAACTCGGTAAGCCAGCCGCCGGACGTGAGATATTCCGTCATGTGACGGACTTCGTTCTCGTCGATCCAAGGCTCCATCTGATTGATGAACGCCGGCGCCGCTTTCGGTGGAGTGGTCACGATGCCGCTCCGCTCTTCGCCGCGGGAAGGAGGTGCTCGCGGTACCACTGCACTGTGGCTTCGATTCCGGCGCGGATGTCGTTTCGCGGCGAGAACCCGAGCAGTTCGTTCGCGCGCTCGACGCTCGTGCAGCGGCGCGCATCGCCGCCGGCCTTGCTCGCGTCGTACGAGACTGGGCCCTCGAACTTGGTGAAGTGGGTGATGAGCTCCACTAACTGGCGGATGCTCACCTCCGTGCCCGAGCCGAGATTCATGAACTGGCCGCCACCGAGCTCTTCGGCTGCGAGGAGGAGGCCGAGCGCCACGTCGTCGGCGAAAAGAAAATCGCGCGTCGGTGTGCCGTCACCCCAGACCACGAGCTCGCGCTGCGTGAGGCACTTCATGATCGTCGACGGAATCACGTGTGCGTGCTTCGGGTCCACCGAGTCGCGCGGGCCGTAGGCGTTGGCCGAGTAGATGACGGCGATCGGAAAATTGAATTCGCGCTGATAGAGATCGGCGACCACCGCGAGATTCCGTTTCATCCAGCCGACTCCCCGATGGGCGTCGGTCGGCAGGCCGTTGAACAGGTCGCGCTCGTGCAGCGGAATGGGCGCGTCGGCCGCGTACGCGAACAGGTTGCCGATCGCGACGACTTTTTTGACGCCGGCCGCCTGCGCGGCGCGGAACACGTTGAGGTCGATATGCGTGGAGTCGTGATACTGCGACGCCGGATGCGCGCGGCTGAACGCGATGCCGCCCGTGACTGCCGCCAGATGAATCACGATGTCGCAGCCGTCGACGGCGCGCGCGCAGTTCTCGTACGCGCGGAGATCGCAGTCGCGCGAGCGCGGAACACGCACCGCATCGCGCGACAGTCCGAATTCGCCGACGAGCTTCGCGACCACGTATGAGCCGATGAACCCGGCGCCGCCCGTGACGAGAACGCGCTTCCCCTGCCAGAACTCCGCGCTCATGCGCCGCGGCGCCGCGGCTTCAGCAATTTTGCTTTCGCCTTCGCCTGATCGAGCGTCAATCCCTTCGCCGCCAGATCGCTCTCCAGCATCATGCGGCAAAGTTCATCGAAGCCAACTGTCGGCTTCCATCCCAGCAGCTTTCGCGCCTTGGTGGCATCTCCGAGAAGCGCCGGCACTTCTGCGGGCCGCAGGAAACGATCGGTCTGCGTGACGAAATCCTCCCAGTCGAGATCGAGAATCCCGAACGTCTTGCCGAGAAAATCGCGGACCGTGTGCATCTCGCCGGTTGCTATCACGAAATCATCCGGCTCGGAGTGCTGAAGGATCCGCCAGATTCCCTCGACGTAGTCGCCGCTGAATCCCCAGTCACGCTTGGCGTCGAGATTGCCGAGCTGAATGCGGTCGAGCTCGCCCGCAACGATCTGGCTGATCGACAGCGTGATCTTGCGCGTGACGAAGTTCAGTCCGCGCCGCGGAGACTCGTGATTGAACAGAATGCCGTTCGAGGCGAACATCCCGTACGCGATCCGGTGCATTCTCGTCAGATAGAACGCGGCGACCTTCGACACGCCGTACGGGCTCTGCGGCAGGAACGGGGTCGCCTCGCTCTGCGGCGGCGGTGACGCGCCGAACATCTCGCTCGACGATGCCTGGTAGTAGCGGACATCCTTCGCGCCGGCGCGACGGATCGAGTCGAGCAGCCTGAACGGGCCGATGGCGTTGATGTCCAGCGTCGACTCGCCTGTCTCGAAGCTGATTCCGACGTGGCTCTGCGCCGCGAGATTGTACACTTCGGTCGGCTCGAACTCCTGCAAGACGTTGCCAAGGCTCGAACTATCGGTGAGATCCGCGTACGTGACCCGGAACTGCGTCGCAGGGTCTCGGTCGTCGTGCTGTTTGAACAGATGGTCGATGCGCTGCGTGTGCGGATAGCTCGCGCGCCGGGTGATGCCCCGAACGATGTATCCCTTGGAAAGGAGCAGCTCCGCGAGATACGAACCGTCCTGGCCCACAACGCCGGTGATCAGGGCGCGTTTAGTCATTCGACGCGCGGAGATGTCCGGAACGGCTGGTCGAATGACTCATAGTGCGGAAACTACTCGCTCCCACTGGATACGCCAACGCGATATGTTCTCCCCGTGAACCCGCTGCCGACGCTCACCGTGATAACGCCCGCGTACAACGCGGAGCGCTATCTTGCCGAGACCATCGAGTCCGTGCTGAATCAGGACGTCCCCGGGCTCGAATTCATCATCGTCGACGGCGGCAGCACGGACGGCACGGTCGACATCATCCGCAAGTACGAGAAACACCTCGCCTGGTGGGTTTCGGAAAAAGACCGCGGTCAGGCCAACGCCTTCAACAAAGGACTCGCGCGCGCAACCGGCGATTTCGTCGCCGAAGTCGACGCCGACGATGTGTACCTCCCCGGCGCGCTGCATACAGCGCTCGAGACGATCGCGGACACTCCCGGCGCGCGCTGGGTCGCTGGAGGCGTCCTCGGATTCGGCACCGCTGTCGAGCCGTACCACGACTGGCACATGCCAAATGTGCCGACCTCGCTGCTCGACTGCATAACGTTCAACTTTCAGGCCGCGACCCCGGGCCACATCTGGTCGCGCGAAATGATGCAGTCTCTTGGCGCATACGACGAATCGCTTCACTTCCTGTTCGACTTCGAATTTTTCGCGAAGCTGTTGGCCAACGGCGAGAAGTGCATCCCGGTGAACCGACCGCTGGCCGCGTATCGCTTCCATCCGACCAGCAAGACTGTCGCGGAGATCGACAAGTTCGAGCCGGAGTGGGACATCATCCGCGCGCGCTACCTCCCGCGGCTTTCGCTTCAGGAACGGGTCATCGCGCGGCACCGGATCGCGATGCTGAAGAGTGGCTCTCAGTATTCGAGAGCGGCTCGCGACCTCGCGGAGGGTCGCGGAGCGGACGCGCGCGCACGATTTGCCCGCGCCGCAGCGTCGTACCCGCCGAGCCTCCTCAGCCGCAGCGGACTGGGTTGCCTCCGCCGGCTGATCATCGGCGGCGGTTGATTCGCACGACGCCTTGCGCTCTCAGCGCCCCAGTTCGTGGCGGAGCGCGGTCTCGATCGTGGGAAAGTCGCAGGCGAATCCGGCCTGATCGAGCCGCTGGGGAATCACGCGCTGGCTCGCGAGCATCACTCCTGCGGCCTCACCGAACAGCGCGCGCAGCACGAACGCCGGCACCGGCCAGATCGCGGGACGATGCAGCACGCGCGCGAGCGTCTTGGTGAACTCGCCGTTCGTCACCGGGTTCGGCGTCACGGCATTCAACGCGCCGTTCATGTCGGCCGACGCAATTGCAAACCGTATCACGCGCACGAGATCGTGCAGGGCGATCCAGCTCATCCATTGAGAACCCGTCGCGATGGGTCCGCCGATTCCCATGCGAAACACGGGAAGCATCGCCGCGAGCGCGCCGCCAGCCGGACTGAGCACGATGCCGAAACGCAGCTGCACGCTTCGAACCCGCGTCGCCCGCGCGGCCGCTTCCCATTCACGCACGACTCCGGCCAGAAAATCATCGGCGGCTGAACTCTGCTCCGTGAGCACGTCGCTTCCCCGATTGCCGTAGATCCCGGTCGCGGACGCGCAGACGAACACACGCGGCGGACGTTTGCTCGCGTCGATCGCATCGGCGATCCTTTGCGTTGAGAGCACACGGCTCGTGCGAATCTCACGTTTGCGCAGCGCGTTCCAGCGCACGGTGATCGGTGATCCGGAGAGGTGCACGACAGCGTCGGCGCCGCTCAAATCGGATCCGCCGCGCGGAATCGCAATGACTTCGTCGCCGTCGCGCTGCAGCGCGCGCGTGAGCGCGCCGCCGACGAGCCCACTCGACCCCGTCATCGCGACTCTCATGGCGTCACTCCGCGGGAAGTTCCAGACTGCGCCATAGATACCACGCCGCGTATGTCCGATACGGCGCGTAAAGCTCGCCGATCTTCGTCATCTGTTTCGGCGTCGGCAGCTTGCGCATGCGGCGCAACTTCTGAATCGCCTTCTGCACGCCGAGATCGAGCTCGGGAAAAACGTCGGGACGGCCGAGCCGGAACATGAGCACCATCTGCGCGGTCCACGGTCCGATCCCGCGCACGCTTACCAGGGTCTCCATGACCGAGGCGTCATCCATCTCGTGGATCTCGAGGATCGCGATCGATCCTTCGTGCGTGCGCTGCGCGAGTTCCTTGATGTACTCCGTCTTGCGGCCGGAGAGTCCCGCGGCGCGAAGCTTCGCGACTGGAATCTTGAGAAAATCCGCCGGCGTCGGCGGCCTGCCGCCTTTGAGATCAAGCACGCGCTGGTAAATCGTCTGCGCCGCCTTGCCTGACAGCTGCTGCCCCACGATGCTGCGCACCACGTGATCGAAGTGCGTGCCTTCCGCGCGAGGCACGAGCTCGAACCTTCCAACGCGATCGATCACGGCGGCAAGCGCGGGATCAGCCGCACGCAAATGTTTTATGGCCTTGCGATGCACATGCGTCATCTCGTTGCCGCGACTCGAACAATTCGCGCGAGTTCCGCGATATCAAACGGCTTCTGCAGGAACGGCGCTTTCCGGTCGTTGAGACCCTCGAGCAATTCCGGATCGCGCACGAAGCCCGACATGAAGATCACCTGCAAACCGGGACGCGCCTCGACGAGGCGCCTCGCGAGTTCCTTCCCGCCCATCTGCGGCATCACGACATCGGTGAGCAGAATATCCGGCGCCGGGTCGGCCGCCTCGAACACGGCGAGCGCGTCCATTCCGTTCTCCGCTTCGAGCACGCGAAAACCTTCGCGCTCGAGCACGATGCGGACAAAGCGCCGCACCGTTTCCTCATCTTCGGCCACCAGCACGGTCCGTGGTCCCATGGCGACTGCCGGCGGATCGGCCGTGATCGGACGCGGCGCGGAGACCGGTTCGTGAATCACGATCGGAAATCCGACGCGCACCGACGCGCCAGCCGATCCGCCCTGGACGTCGATGAATCCACCCGTCTGCAGAAGGAATCCGTAGGCGGTCGCAAGCCCGAGTCCGCGCGAATCGCCTTTCGTGCTGAAGAACGGCTCGAACAGATGCGCGCGCGCCTCGGGAGAAAATCCGGGACCCGAGTCCCGGATGATCAGGCATGCGGCGTCGACGTTGCGTCCCGCCTCGCGCTGCCACGTCGCCCGTGACGTCTCGAACGAGATTTTTCCGTTCAGCGGCCCGATCGCTTCGCGCGCGTTCTGCGCGATCGCGAGCACCACTTCCTGCACCCGCGTGATGTCCACCTGCACGTCGCCGGCGCCAGCGTCGTAGCGGAACTCCACCGCAACGGACTGGCCGGCGATCGCGCGCACCTTCGATTCCAGCGCCCGCACCACCGCGTTCAGCGACGAGCGCTGCGGGTGAAGCGGCTCGCGCCGCGAGAGCGCAAGGAGGCCGCGCGCGAGTCTCGCCGCCGCGGTCGCCGTTTTTTCGATCTCCGCCACGCCATCGCGCACCGCCGAATCCGCGGGAAGCGAGCGCGTGATGATCTGGCTCCGGCCTACGATCGCCGTCAGCAGGTTGTTGAAATCGTGCGCGAGTCCGCCTGCAAGCTGGCGCACGGCGTCCATCTTCTGCGTCTGGACGCGCTTATCCTCGGCTTCCCGTCTCGCGGTGACATCGCGGACCACCAGAGCGAGGGACGTCGTCGCC
Source organism: Gemmatimonadota bacterium (assembly GCA_025362095.1). Taxonomy (GTDB): domain Bacteria; phylum Gemmatimonadota; class Gemmatimonadetes; order Gemmatimonadales; family Gemmatimonadaceae; genus Fen-1231. Next base: position 13,878 of record JANYIJ010000089.1, read on the forward strand.
TCGGCACGCAGTTTGGAGGTTGACGCTTCGAACGTGAACGAACTTCCGTCGGGGCGGAGCGCGTGCAGGGCGTCCTCGCCCGGCAGCATCGTCGAGGCCTCACCGCTGACGAGGAAATCGGCGAGCGTCGAGCGCAGCGCCTTGCGGTCGGTCTCGACCACAAAATCCGCGAATGAACATCCGATCGCGTCCGCTCGATTTACGCCAAACAGGCGCTCTGCCGCCGCGTTCATGTCGAGGACGAGCAGCTTGTCGTCCATCGTGAGGATCGCGTCCGCCACCGACGCGACCAGCGACGCGAGCCTCGTCTCCGAATCCGAGATCCGGTGCCGCGCATCCTCCAGGAAGAGCACGATCATCGCATAGCCGAGCATGACGATCATGAACATGTCGGCGTACGAGTTATAGCGCGTCACCTCCCGGCCGAACATCGAGTAGTTGACCGGCATCTCGTACGCGAGCTCGGAAAATGCGATGAAGTATCCGGTCCAGAGTACGCAGCTCACGGCGAGCACCGCTCCGGTCGCCGTTGACCCGAGCGAGTGTCGCTCGCTCGGCAGCCTGAGCAGCACGAGCGCAGCCGCGGCGCAGCTGATGATCGCGACCGGCGCCTGCCACACTACGAGCGCGCTGAGGCTCGGGCTCAGATACAGCGAGATCAGCGCGTACACGATCGGTGCTGCGATCCATATGCGCGTGGGTTTGAACTCGGGCCGCGCGTACTGGAGCGCGCCGAGGAACACGCGCACCCAGAACAAAAGCTTGGCCGTCTGATAGAGCAGGTAGAGCAGACGCACGCTCGTATCGCCATCGCTCAGCAGGTTTCGCGCTGTGGCGGGCAGGAGCACGTAGCGTACGCCGACGGCGCCGATCGCCAGCATCATCCAGAACCAGGCCGAACTCCACGCGGCGAAATAGGCGCGATGCATCACCCGCCGCCTGATGAGCGCAAAGAGCGACCACACGAGCACCACGACGAGGAACTCGAGAAGGATCGCGATGAACTGAACCGCGAGGTTCGTCGGGTCTAGCGGCACTCGTTATTCCATTGCACGCAACGCCTCCGCTCGTTTTACGCCGCGCCCGCCATGCTGCTCGTCGCGTCCGCCACGATCCGCGCCGCGTCCGCCCCCGCCACGAACAAATATTCCCGATTGGTGAGATGACTCACCGTGCCCACTTTTTGCCCTTTCGGATTGTGGATTCCGATTTGCGCGCCGACGTATCGCCGGAAATCCACCGGCACCGCCTCGACCTCGCCGAACGTGGATTCCAGCAACGCAACCAGATCGTCGTGCGCGAAGTACCCCTCGTTGCTGAACGACACGATGAGGTGCTTCGCCGGAATCGCGCGCACGAGCGACTCGAACGCAGCCCATGCGCGTCCCTTGGCGTTGTACTCGCTCTTCGTCACACGGCAATCAATTCGCTTCTTCGCCACACCGTATGCTTCGGGAGAGTCGTCGCGCACGAGCGTCTCCCAGATGTGGTAGTTGGAAAAATATGAATGTTGGTTGTACGGAGGATCGAGATAAGCGATGTCGACCGGCGACATCGATGCCGCGAGAACATTCGCGTCCTCGCGCAGCGCGGTTCCCGCGCCCGGAATCAGCAGCGGCATGCGCAGTTCCATCGCATTGAACGAGCGCGGCGCCCATTCCTTCAGGTACGCCATCTGAAGTCCGGTCGTGGAGTCCACCCGATCGGCGGCTTCGAGAAGCGAAGTCAGCAGAATCGCGCGCTCGACACGGTCGTCGCTGATCCGGTCGATCTCCTCGCGAATCGCGTCGATGCGGCGCCCGTTTGCGGGCTGGAAAAATCGCGAGTCGAGGCAGAAGGTCTGCGTGAAATATCCGTCGCGGCCGGGAAGCGCGTTCAGGTGGCCGATCTTGGCCGCGGTGAGCGGCCCGCGATGCTGGCTCGCGTCCGCTTCTATGTATGCGATGGCGAGCACTTCGGAGTACGATGCGAGATCGTTCGCGGTCACCCGAAAATGGGCGCGCTTCAGCGCCTGTGCCACACGCGTCGTTCCGGTGAACATATCGCAAAACGAGCTCGCGCTCGTGCGTTCGCGAATCGCCTTGGCGTAAGCGAGAATCCTTGGAACGAGCGTGCGTTTCGACCCGATGTACTTGATCACGAATTCAAAATCCGCGACCGCATACGCGACCGCTCGAGCGCGATCAGCTCGCGGCGAAGAATTTTTCCCGACGGTGACTTCGGAATCTTCGCGATGAATTCCACCGATCGCACCTTTTTGAATGACGCTACGATTCCCGCCACGTACTCCATGAGCTCCTCGCAAGTTACATCGTGTCGCGTCACGACGAACGCTTTGGGGATCTCGCCGGCCTCGGCGTCGGCCATCGGGATCACCGCACAGTCCGCGACCGCTGCGTGGGTGAGCAGCACGCCCTCCAGTTCGGCCGGCGCGACCTGAAACCCTTTGTACTTGATGAACTCCTTCAGCCGGTCGACGATGTAGAAGAAGCCATCGGCGTCGGCATAGCCCACATCGCCCGTGTGTAGCCATCCGTCGTCGTCGATCGCCTGCGCCGTCGCATCGGGGTTGTTGAGGTATCCTTGCATGACCTGCGGACCGCGAATCAGCAGCTCGCCATGTTCGCCCAGTGCAACACTCTCTTTCGTCTCAAGATTCACGACACGGCATTCCGTGTTCGGCACGAGCAGCCCGCACGATCCGCTGCGCGCAAATGCGGGATCTTCCGGCGTGAAATGCGTGACGGGACTCGCCTCGGTCATGCCGTAACCCTGCTTCACCATGCAGCCGATTCGCGCGGCGCAGCTTTCCTCGAGCTCACGCCCCATCGGCGCCGCGCCCGAAGTGACGAATTTGAGCTTCGACAGATCGAACGTGTCGACGATGGGATTTTTCGCGAGCGCGAGCGCGATCGGCGGAACGAGATACGCGCGTTTCGCGCCGTAGGCCGACGTGAGCCGAAGATACTGCTCGAGATCGAACTGCGGCATCGTCACCACGCAGGCTCCCTTTCGCAGCACGCCGCAGAGGACGACGACCATTCCATAGATGTGAAAGAACGGCAGCACCCCGACCAGATGATCGCCCGGCGCCGTGCTGTCGATGAAATCGATCTGCGCGAGATTCGCGACCACGTTTCGGTGCGTGAGCATCACGCCTTTCGGAAGGCCGGTGGTGCCGCTCGAATACGGAAGTGCCACCAAATCGCGCGCCGGTTCCGCCTGGTGCGCCGCTTTGGCGCCTGTCGCGCCCGACGCGACGAACGACGCGAACGAGGTGCAGCCTTCGGATTCCCCCCACACAACCACTTCCCGCACACCCGTTCCCTTCGTCGCCGTGAGCGCCTTGTCCGCGAGCACCGACGCCGTGACAAGAATCTTTGCGTCCGAGTCCTTCAGCTGCTTCGCGAGTTCCGCTGCACCGTACATCGGATTGGCAGTCGTGTTTACTCCGCCGAGCTCAGCGACAGCGAAAAACACGGCTGCATACTCAGGAATGTTCGGGCTGAAAAGACAGAGGACGTCGCCGCGCGCAAATCCGCGCGCCACGAGCGCGCCGCGACAGTGATCGATGAGCGCGCGCAGCTCTCGATACGTAACTGTGCGGCCCGTGGGACCTTCGATGAGCGCAGGGGAATCCATCCACCGGCCCGCGTGCTCGAACACGAACTCGCTGAGCGAAACTTCGGGGATCAATACGTCGGGAAAACGACTGCGTAGGATCATCGTCGCGCCGTGGCGGAGGGTTCGGGCCGATGTATCACCCACGCCTGTTATAGCTCTCGCGAAAACCCGCGGCAAGCTTTTTCAGCTATGATTGAACGATCACGAACGAGGCAATTCATGTTCGCCGGTGAGCAAATCGCGGCGCTGTTCGCGGAGATGGGAGTCACGCACGTCGTCACAGTTCCCGACAGCACGATCGGGAAATGGGGCGATGCGATCGCGCGGTGGCCCGGGCTCCGTCTGGTGCGCGTATGCCGCGAGGGCGAAGCGTGGGCCGTTGCGGCCGGATTGCATTTCGGCGGCGCGCGTCCGCTCGTGCTCATCCAGTGCACAGGCCTCTTCGAGTCCGGCGACTCATTGCGCAACGTGATCCACGACTGGAAGCTCCCGATCTTCAGCGTGATCGGCTATCGCAGCTTCCTCAATCAGGACACGCTGCCGGGTGACACGTGCCTCGTGTTCACCGAGCCCGTGCTCGACGCGTGGAAGATCGAGTACAGACTCGTGACGTCGGAATCGCAGATCGGTGAAATTCGCGATCACTACCGCGCATGCATCGGCGCTGGAAAGCCGGGCGCCGTGCTGATCGCGGAGGGCAAAGCGTGAGCGATTTCACTATGGAATTGCGCGGCGCCATGGAAGTACTGCACAAGCTTCGCGCGAAAGGCGACGTGGTCGTGACCTCGATGGGGAGCGCGCGCGAATGGATCGCGATGGGGCCGCTCGATCCGCTCGATTTCATTTTTGTGCCGTCGAGCATGGGACAGGCTCCGTCTCTCGCGCTGGGCATCGCGCTCTCTCAGCCGGACCGGCGCGTTTTCGCATGCAACGGCGACGGATCGATGCTCATGAACCTCGGCGCGCTCGCCACCATCAGCGCCGAATCGCCGAACAATCTCGTGCTGATCGTGCTCGACAACGGTGTGTACGAAGTGACCGGCGCTCAGCCGACTCCAGGAAGCGCGCTCGGGCGCCTCGGTCGCCGCGGAGTGGATTTCGCAGAGATCGCGAGATCCTGCGGCTGGCCATCGGTGTTTCGGTTTCGCGATCTCGCGGACTGGCAGGATGCTGCGGCGAATTCAATCAACGCACCCGGACCGGTATTTATCGCTCTTGAAGTTTCGCCCGTGCCCGGCGCCGTAGGTCCCAGGTCCCCCGGCCCGACCGTGGACCGCGCTCAGAAATTCCGCACTGCCCTGACCTCCCCCAGGATTCGATCCGCGTGATTCCGCGAAATCCGTGGAAAGGCAGTTCGTCTTCGTCATTTGACCTGAAATGTTCCGCGCAAGCGAATGTCTTTTGACGATCCGCCGATCATCACGCGAAAAATACCGGGCTCGACTACTCGCCGCAATTGTGCGTTTAGAAGGCTGAGTTCATCACGCACATCATGCCCGAGAATGAAATGCACTTCCTGCGATTCCCCTGGCGCGAGATGAATGCGCCGAAAGCTCTTGAGCGCGATCCGCGGCGTGGCCACCGACGTGACTTGTTCGCGCAAATAGAGCTGGACGACTTCGTCGCCCGCGATCGAACCGGTGTTGCGTACCGTGCAGCGCACGTGAATCGTGCCGTCGGGCGCGATTGAGTCGGGCGTGACTGACAGCCCGCTGTATTCGAACGTCGTGTAGCTCAGCCCGAATCCGAACGGAAACTCGGCCTGACCGGTTCCATCCAGATAGTCGTCGCCGCGCCCCGTCGGTTTGTGATTGTACGAGAGCGGCAGCTGCCCTTCAGACATCGGAAAGGTGATCGGCAGCCGGCCCGCGGGGTTGTAGTCGCCGAACAAAACGTCAGCGACGGCGTCGCCGCCCGCCTCGCCCGGATACCACACATCCACCACCGCGCCAATGCGATCGATCCAATTTCGCATCGTCACTGCGCTGCCGCCGACGATGGCGACGACCACCGGTTTTCCCACGGCGGCGACGGCTTGGATCAGGTCCTCTTGATGTCCGGGCAGCTTCAGCGACGATCGGTCGCGAAATTCTCCTTCTTCAATTCCGGCGACGATCACAACAGTCTCGCTTCCGCGAGCGACTTGTACGGCGCTGTCGATCTTCGCGCGCCAGTCGTTCGCGACCCCGTGATTCCACACGAGCTTCACGCGCGCGTTGCCGGAGCTCTCGAAATACTCGAGTCGCAAATCGTACTCGCGCCCGGATTCGAGCCGCACGTCCTTGAGCACTGAGCTGTACGACTTCTTCTGCCAATTGTCGATCAACAGCGCGCCGTCGAGGTAGAGACGATACCCGTCGTTTCCCTCCACGCCGAGACGAATTGTTTCCGACGCGGGCGCGATCAACTTTCCCGTCCAGCGCACCGAATACCAGTCGAACGGGATTTCGCGCGCTGGCGAGGTGAGCGTCCATCCGAAATCCACGCGCGCATCTTGCCGCTTCACGCGCGGCAGGCCCGTCAGCGTGTTGTTATCGAAGTATTCGGCAGCGAGCCCCGGCGTGCGCTTGCCGTCCGCGACCGTTACCAGATTCGCCGCAGGCACGGGCACGTGCTCGATCGCAAACCGCCCGGGACCAGCGGCGTATTCGACCCGCGCGCCGTCGCCGAGCTTGCGACGGATTCCTTGCAAGATCGAGATCTTGTCGTTCCCGTCGCCGCTGTAACCGCCAAGCCGCGCCTCATCTGCGTCGACCCCGATGACAGCCATCGTGCGCACGCTCCTCTTCAGTGGAAGAACGTTCGCATCGTTCTTGAGCAGCGTGATCGACTCACGCGCAGACTGCAGTGCGATCGCGCGGTTCTGATTCGATCCCCCAGTGCTCGCCGCCAGCTCCACATCGACGTACGGTTGCTCGAACAGTCCGAGTTGCATTTTCAATTTCAGGACGCGACTCACCGCGCGATCGATCGCGCGAGGATCAATCATCCCGCGCTCGAACGCCGGCCAGAACTGCGTGTACTGCTGCACCGACGACTGAAAAATCACGTCGAGCCCCGCCTCGATCGCCTGCTTCGTCGAGACGAGATTGTTCGGGCTCGTGAAGTGCAGCACCTGCGCGCCGCCGGTGGCGGCTTGATCGCCGATCACGACACCGTCGAATTTCCAGTCTTCGCGCAGCACCGTCGTGAGGAGCCACTCGTTGGCGCTGGCAGGCGTGCCGTTCACGGAGTTGTACGACGCCATGACGGAGCGCGCGCCTTGTTCAATCGCGGCCTTGAAGGGAGGGAAGAAGATCTCGTTCAGCAGCCGCTCGTCGACATCTATTGGATAGCTGTCGCGCCCGCCCTCGCCGACGTTCGCTATGAAATGCTTGGGTGTCGTGACCACGCCGTTCCTTTCGAAGGGCTTCACGAACGCTCGTGTGAGCTCCGACGTGAGCCACGGATCTTCGCCGTACGTTTCTTCAACGCGGCCCCAGCGCACATCATTTGCGATGTTGATCACCGGCGACAGAACCTGGTGCACGCCTCGCGTGCGCGCCTCCAGCGAAATCGCAGAGGCGACACTGCTGACGGTAGTGGTGCTCCATGTCGCGGCAAGCCCGATTGCCGCGGGGAACATCGTGCCTCCATTGCCGTACAATCCGTGCACCGCTTCTTCAAACGGAATGATCGGAATTCCAAGGCGCGTCTTTTCTACGAAGAATCGCTGGATCGAGTTCAGCTTTTCGGCCATCCGCCGCGCGGCGGCGCCGGGATCGCGCTCCGGTGTCGGCGTACCGCGCTCGCGGACCTGAAGTCCGTACACACCGTGCTCGTAAATCTTCGTGTTGCTGTCGAGATCGCCGGGCACCATCCAGAGCTGCCAGAACTTCTCCTCTAGCGTCATCCGGCTCAGCAGGTCCGCGACGCGCACGTCGAGGCTCAGGGTGGTGTTCTTGTACTTCGGAACAGCCCGCTTTGGCGCGGGCACCTGCTGCGACGCTGACGTGCTCGAAGCGGCGACGCACAGCGCGACCAGCAGTGCGCGGCGAATCTTCATGCTCAGAACTTTTCCGCGTCGCCGAGCTGCGCGTTCGCGAGCTCATCCGGCAACAAATCCAGATTCGCCCGCGGATTCTGCGTGAGCCGCAGCGGCCATTGTGTTCCGTAAACGAACCGCTGCGATCCAACGGTCTGGAACAGCTTGGCCAGATGATCTTCGGGTGGTCCCCAGATCCAAGAGATGTCGTAGAGCACCCGCGCCTGCTCCGCCGGCGTCAGGCTCCAGTGAATTTCTTCGATCATCTCGCGCCCGGCCGCGGTCACAACGAGCCGGACTTCTTCTCCAGCTCGCGCAAGCGAACGGATCGCCGCAGCGGTGAGATCGCCGGCAACATCGAGAGGGTGACGCTGACGCAAATCTTCGAACCGCACCGTCAGCACCAGCGGCAGCCTTGCCTCGCCGCACGCAACCGCGAGCTCGGCCATCGCCGCATCGTGCGGTCCAAGCTGCCACTGCGACGGGTACGCGCGAATGGCAACCGCTCCAGCATCTCGCGCCTCGGCGAGCGACTGCCGCCACCGCGGCCAGTCGGGTCTGATCGCGGGGACCGGCTTGAGCCGCTCCGCGTGCGGCGTGAGCGCGGCGAATAATTCCTTGTTCCCGGCGGTGGGATCACGATGAAACGCGGATGGAAGATGCCCAACCCAAGCGCGGCCGATCTTCTCGCGATCGAGCACGCGCACGAGAACGTCCGCATCGGGATGCGGGATTTGCCGGAATGGATACGGCCCGATCAGCGCATTGACGTCTATCATGCCGCGCCCTCGAACGATCCCGCGCGGAAAATGCGCGCCGCATTTCGCCAGCGAATGTCCTTCAAGTCATCCGCGCTCAGCAGTCCGGTCGTCTCAAGCGCGCGCAGCTTCGCGAGGCCGGTGCACATCGTCACGTCGCTCCCCCAGAGCAGCCGCTGCGCGCCGAGCGCCTTGATCGCGTCGTCGAGCATGCCGCGGTCCACGCCGCTTCCCGAAAGATCCGGATAAATATTCGGCGACTCCTCTAGCGCGTGGAACGTGTGCGCGTAGTCTCCGCCGCCCCCGATGTGTGCGAGAATGAAAATCACTTTCGGGTGCCGTGCTGCGAGTCGCGCGAGATCCGCGCCGTCGGAGATTTCCTGGTTCGGCCACTCACGCCTGCGATGCTGCCAGATGTGATGCAGCACCGGCAGGCCGTGCTGCGCGGCCAGCCTGCAAATCGGATCGAGAAGCGGATCGTCGGCGCGGCGGCTCGCGAGCAGCTTCACGCCGATCGCACCCGCCTTCACACAGCGCTCGATCTCCGCCAGCGCGTGATCGGTGTGATTGGGATTCACCGTGACCATCATCCTCACGATCTTCTCATTACCCTTGCTCGTCGCCTTGCTCATCGCCAGCATCGCGTCATTGCCGAGCGTGACATCCGCAGGCGACGGGAAATACGTCGGCGACATGAATCCGTACGTGCCGAGGATCGACGCCACATGACAGGTCACGCCAATCTTCTCGCCCGCGCGAAACCGCGCCGCGTTCACTTCCTGCCAGTCACTCCGCCCGCAGCGCTCGTGGAGAAAGTGCGCGTGACAGTCGATCAGCGGCTCATTCATATCAACTCGCGTCCTCTTGTTCCTGGCGCATCGCGACGAACGCATTGCTCGCAGCGGCCTCGATGTCCACCAGCGCGTCTTCATCGTGCGCGAGCGCGGCGAAGTTGTACGCGCCGCGCTTGAACAGCGCGCCATGTTCAGCGGCGAGCGACACAAATCGCTGCTCCATCTCCTGCGTTTCGAACCTCATGAACCACATCGGATCGATCCCATGGAACGTCACGCCCGACAACCCGCTCGCCTTCAGCGCGCCCGAGACGAGTGCGCGAATCTCGCCGCCAATGCGCGCGAGTTCGTCGCACACTTCCGCGTTCTCATGCCAGTCGAGCACGCCCATCGCCGCGGCGAGCGCCGAGCCTTCACTCGCGAGCGTCGATGACACCCACGTCTTCTTGAGACAATCCATGAGCTCCGCGCCTCCGCAAACAGCGGCAAGCGGAAAGCCGTTTGCCAGCGCCTTGCCGAACGCC
>JANYIJ010000090.1 GCA_025362095.1 Gemmatimonadota bacterium
TCGGAGAGCAGTGTGAACGGGAGATCGTATTTCTTCTTGAAGTTCGCGTGCTTGCGAGGTGTGTCTGGGGAGATGCCCAGAATGACGGCTTTGTTCTTTTTAAAGCGCGGAAAGAGATCGCGAAACTCGCACGCTTCCAGAGTGCAGCCGGTGGTGTCGTCTTTGGGATAGAAGTAGAGGACGACCGTTTGGCCGCGAAGACTCGAGAGCGCTATCTGCTCGTTCGAGTCGGACGCGAGAGTGAAATCGGGTGCGAGTTTGTTGAGGAGATTCACGAATTGTTCCGGATATAGGACTAGCAGTGGGGAGAAGCAGCTCTCCCGTGCCAATCGAATATCGCACAATCGAGAACCCTTGCTACGCCGGCGCGAGTTCCTTCACGGCGAACACGGTCGACACCTCAATCGCCGGCGGCCGCTCAAGATGTTTCTTCACCGTGCAGAGTTCCGCCGCGCGAATAACCGACTCGCGATACTTCTCGGGAAAATCCGGCGGCAGCTCGATCTCGAGACTGATCCGCACGATCATCCCGTTGGATCCGGCGTGCGTGTGCTGAATGATGCGAAGCCCTTCGGTGGAAATCAGCCGTTTCTTGCAGAACTCCTGCACGTAGAATCCAGCGCAGGTTCCGATCGACGCGAGGAACAGCGAGAACGGAGTCGGCGCCGCCACGTCGGGAAGCTGGTCGGTGTGCACGGTGAATGGCCCAAAGTGCGCGTCGACGCGCGATCCGCCTGGAAAGTCGATGATCATGTCCATGACTGCGATCTCACCGTGAAGGAATGCCCGGCTCGGCCGGCTTCGACTGGTACTCGCGGAGCGCATCGGCCATCGCTCGAACCGGCTGTGCTCTCCGTTCGAGTATACGCCGGAGCGCGCACCGGTTGAGTCGGTGATTCCCCCACCTGCGTGTGTTGTTTTCTGCTGGTCTCTCTTAGCGAGCGGGCGTCCACATCGCGAGAGTCGCCTTGCCCCACTCCTCGAGTTTCTCGGGATAGCTCTCCGCATTGAAGCCGCCGAGGTCGGCGATCGTCACCGCGTACTTCTTTCCCGCAGCAGGAACCGGAGGGAGCCCCGGCACCCCCCACTCTTCCGGCGTCAGCGACTGTTGCGCGCGCATCGACGCGGCGAGCTTCGCGCGATTGTCGCCCTTGATCCACACGCGATACAACATCACCCAGCACGCGGCGAGCTGAGCAGGCGTGCGGCCCTCAGGATGCTGCAGCGCGAACGTTGAAAATGCGAGACCGTGGCGGCTTCCCCACGGCTGCACACGCGAGTGATCGAGCGCGAGCAGCGCATCAAACCGCTCTTCGCAATTCTGCGAGGGATCGGCGTACTCAGCGCCGCACTGCGCGCACGCGCTCATCAGCCGAGCCGCTCCCCGCCCATGACCACCGCGAGAATTGCCTTCTGAATGTGCAGGCGATTTTCAGCTTCATCCCACACCACGCTCTGCGGGCCGTCGATCACATCGGCGCTGACTTCCTCACCGCGATGCGCCGGAAGACAGTGCAGAAAAATCGCGTCGGGCGCGGCGGCGCTCATGAGTTTTGCGTCGACCGTGAAACTTGCGAATGCCTTTTCGCGCGCTTTCTGCTCTTCCTCATGCCCCATCGACGCCCACACATCGGTGTTCACGGCGTTGGCGCCGGCAATCGCCTCGCGCGGATCGCGATGCAAGGTGACGTTCGCGTTTTCTTTCGCGCGCGCGAGAAGTTTCGGGTCAGGGTCGTATCCCTCCGGGCACGCGAGCGCGAGATCGAAACCAAGCCGATACGCGGCGTCGAGCCAGGAGTTTGCGACGTTGTTGCCGTCGCCGATCCATGCGACTTTCTTCCCCTCGTGTGTGCCGAAGTTCTGGCGGATCGTGAGAATGTCCGCGAGCACCTGGCATGGGTGCTGAAGATCGGTGAGGCCGTTGATCACGGGAACATCGGCGTGGCGCGCGAGTTCATCGACATCGGCATGCGCGAAGGTGCGGATCACGATGCCGTCGACCATGCGCGAGAGCACGCGCGCGGTGTCGGCGATTGGCTCTCCACGGCCGATCTGGAGATCGCGATCCGACAGAAAAATCGCGTGGCCGCCGAGTTGGGTGGTGCCAACTTCGAACGAGACGCGCGTGCGCGTGCTGGATTTCGTGAAGATCATCGCGAGGATCTTGCCCACGAGCGGCTTGCGCACGTGCACGCCGCGTTTCATGCGGTCGGCGAGCGCGAATAGGCCGGTCAGCTCATCCTTGGAGAAATCGGGGATGGCAAGAAAGTCGCGATGGGACTGCGTGGGGGGCATGAGTGAATCTATCGAGAGGTCGATGGGATGAGGGGTGAGGAATGGAGGTTCGACCCGATGCGGGGTGCGGATGAGGAATGCGGGAGGCGAGAGGCGAGAAAATCCTTTACAAAATGTATTTCCTGAGATCTTCGTCCTCGGCGATGGCTTTCAAGCGATCTCTTACGACCTTGGCGTCGATATTTACGGGATCAGTGCCGCGGTCGGGGAGGTCGTACATCACATCTTCGAGCAGGGTCGTCATCACCGTGTGCAGCCTGCGCGCGCCGATGTTCTCCATGCGCGAGTTGACCTGCGCGGCGGTTCTTGCGACCTCCGCAATCGCGTCGGGGGTCATGTTCAGCACGACGCCCTCGGCGGCAATCAAGGCCGCGTACTGTTTGGTGAGCGCGTTCTCCGGCTCGGTCATGATGCGCACGAAATCGGCTTCGGTGAGCGGCTTCAATTCCACGCGGATCGGGAATCTGCCCTGCAACTCTGGAATCAGATCACTCGGCTTGCTCACGTGAAATGCACCCGCGGCGACGAACAGGACGTGATCGGTTTTCACCATGCCGTACTTGGTCTGCACGTTGCTCCCTTCGACAATCGGCAGGAGATCACGCTGCACGCCTTCGCGTGAGACGTCGGGTCCGCCGGTCTCGCCGCGGGCGCCGGCGATCTTGTCGATCTCGTCGAGAAAAATGATGCCGAGTTTTTCGACGCGTTCGAGAGCGTCGGTGACGACGTCGTCGAAGTTAATTAATTTCTCGAACTCTTCGTCGAGAAGAATTCTGCGCGCGTCGGCCACGCTGAGCATGCGTTTCTTCTTTTTCTTCGGCATGAGCTCGGAGAGCATTTCGCCGAGGTTGCCCATGCCCTCACCGGCGCCCTGCTGGCTCATGAGATCGATCATCTGCGGCGACTGCTGCGTGACTTCGATTTCGACTTCACGCTGTTCGAGCTGGCCGTCGACCATCAGCTGCTTGAGTTTTTCACGCGTGCGCTTGTGGCGGTCACGTGCGGCGGCGGGATCTTCGGTGACGGAGCCCTCGCTCGACGCGACAAAAACGCGTTCGGTTGGATCGACGGCGGCCGCCTGAGCCTCGGTGGGCGGCGGAAGCAGGAGATCGAGCAGGCGCTCGTCTACTTTATCGTTGGCGAGATCGTCGACTTCGGTTTCGCGCTCATGCCGCACCATGTCGATCGCGCTCTCGACCAGATCGCGCACCATCGATTCCACGTCGCGGCCAACGTAACCGACCTCGGTGAACTTCGAGGCTTCGACTTTGATGAACGGCGCGCCCGCGAGTTTCGCGAGGCGGCGCGCGATCTCGGTTTTGCCCACACCAGTGGGACCGATGAGAATGATATTGTTCGGCGCGATTTCTTCGCGGATTGCGTCGGGCGTGCGCTGGCGGCGCCAGCGGTTGCGCAGCGCGATCGCGATGGCCTTTTTCGCCTCATCCTGGCCTACGATGTAACGGTCGAGCTCGGCGACGATCTTGCGAGGGGTGAGGTCGGCGAGGCGGGCGAGGGCTTGTTCGGTGCGGTTGGACGGCATGCGTGAAAGCTAATGCCCGCTGAAACCCTTGAAGGCGCAGGGCCGTACTAAGGAGAGTCCGGCCTCACCTCCACAGGGACAGTGCCATGCGACGCTCCATCCTCCCGATCTCTGCCGCCCTGCTCTGCGCAGCCGTGCTCGGCGCGCAAACGCCCGCGAACTACAGTTACGATTTCCGCGCCAAGGGTGACCACGACATGGACGGGCTGGTCGGCACCGTGCGCGTGAACGGCGGCCGTGCGCGGATCGATGTCGTCGACCACAACGGCGATGGGCAGTACCTGCTGGTGACTGGCGATGGCAGCGAACTTACGATCGTGAAACCGCGCGATCACAGCTACACCGTGATGAACGCGGACGATTTCGCGCACCTCGCGTCGCTCGGCGTTCGAGCGGCCGGCAAAGTGGTCACGATGAAGCTGCGCGATTCGAATTTCGAGACGCAGCGGATTGCCGGCGGCGAGAAGATCGCGGGGCGCACGACGCAACACGTGAAGGTCACCGAACGCTGGACGATGGACGTCGGAGCGATGGGCTACACCACTCCTCTTCGTCAGTCGGTGGAGCTCGACTATTTCTTCGATCCGAGCCTCAAGCTGGCGCGGAATCCGCTGATGGAGATCGTCGCATCCGCGATGACCGTGATGCCGTCGACCGATCCGGACTTCTCCGCGCGCGCCGACAGTGTCCGGCATTCATTCGTGCGCGGCACGCCACTGCGCACCGTGATCACCGAGCACGAGGACAATGGCCGCGAGTCGAGGGTGGTGCTCGAGGTCACGAAGATCGGGAGTGAGAGGGTGAGCGAGAGTGAGCTGAAGGTGCCTTCGGGCTACACTCGGAAAGAGGGGGATTTGGGGAAGTTCAAAGTCAAGCTTTGAAATTGAACTGCGCGTGAACTGTTAACCACTAACTGTTGGTTGGTTAATGGTGAACGAATTCGTCAACTACCTTAGCCGATGGGCGGTCCAGTGGGCGATCGCGGTGTCTCGCGACGTGATCGTCACCCAGATTGTGTCGCCTCGCGAATTGAGTCGCAGCGTTTGATCAAGCCAAATCGGACGGTCCGCTCCGCGTTTAGGTGTCGCCAGCCCCTGAACGGCATTTTGACGCGTCATGAATTCGGCGCGGCGCTCCTCTGGCCCGAAGCTCGCCAGGAAGCTCCATGATCCCGAACGCCGCACCGAATCGCGGCCGCTGAACGAGAAGGACATGCCCTCGAGCTTGTCTTGCGGGACCGCCGCGAGACTATCTCGAACCTGTGCGAAGGCCACACTCATCTCGTAATACTTCGGCAGCGGGATCGAGTCGAACCGCGCGGGACCTGCGTACCAGCCCCATCCATTCGACCAGACGAACTGGGCGGGGCCGCTCGGAATTCGCATCCAGAAATGCAAGGAATCGCCGTCCCGCAGCGCACCTTCGCCGCGCCAGTCGCCCGCGAGTGGCGAGCCCACAGCATTGAGACTGTCAGAGACTCGCGGGCTCATCAACTCTTGAAGCCGTCCGCGCAGCCCGACGGCGCTCCCGGAGTCACGGTGTGCCAGTCCCCACGCAAGAAGGGATCCCTCGCGCCACGGAACGAAGCCAGCAAGCCGCGAGTAAACTGCCAGAAAAATTCGAAGTTCCCGCAACGGAGCACGATTCTCAGCTTTCGAATCGCGCTCCCAGATGACGTGGGGTGAGAACTCGCCGTCGAACGTGTCAAACGTCGGCTCCCCGTTCACCCAGAGACTTTCAGGCCGCGGAGTGAGAAAGAGAACAGCATGATGGAATTTTATGTCGCGATCGTCGAGCCAGCTGCTCTCGAGTTGGCACGACGGGGTGCGGAACCACGGCACGACCCAAACATGCCCTGCTGCCTTCTTGAGTATCGCGCGGTGCGTGGCAATGAGCTCGCGCGGGACATCGCTGAGGGAGAACCGCCACGCCATCGGCGGCGGCACGCGGCCGGATGCCGGAGTTCGCGGCGCGGCCCTCATACCGCCGGGTGCAGGAACCGACTCGGGAAGCGCAGTCCCGAGACCTACCAGCGTCGATTTCGTAAACTCCGCACCAGTGTAGACCACTTGCATGGTGCATGGAACCGGCGGCCTCGCGTCACCGCTCGCATTCAGTGCAGCAACCAGGCTCACGATCAATGGCAAGGCAATGAGCATTCGCGAACGAGGCTTCATTTGGCACCCCCTGATGGACATACCCTCGGAGTCCCAGCTCGTCACCATTTCGCTTGCAACTGGCCTAAAGCTGTCGGCTTAAGTCGCGGGCTCTATCACCGTGATATTCGCATTCGTGTAGATGCAAATCTCAGCGGCGATTTCCAATCCCTTCCGCACGATTTCGGGCGCGGTGAGTTTTGTTTCCTTCAGCAGCGCGCGGGCCGCTGATAGCGCATAGGGGCCGCCGGATCCGATCGCGAGCAGGCCGTCGTCCGGTTCGATGATCTCACCGGTGCCGCTCAAGATAAATCCGCTGTGGCGATCGACGACCACGAGCAGGGCTTCGAGCCGGCGCAGCACGCGGTCGGAGCGCCAGTCTTTCGCGAGTTCGACCGCGGCGCGCTGAAGATTTTCCGGATGGCGTTCAAGTTTCTCTTCGAATTTTTCGAAGAGCGTGAACGCATCGGCGGCCGTGCCCGCAAAACCGGCGAGCACCTTGCCGCCCTTCAGCGTGCGGACCTTCACCGCGTTCGCCTTCATGACCGTGTCGCCCACGGTGACCTGGCCGTCGCCGCCGATGGCAACGCGACCGTCGCGGCGGACGGCGAGGATGGTGGTGGCGTGGATTGGAGGCAGAGGCATATCTATATAGTATAGCGATCTCCAATGTGACCGCCGAGGGCCAAGCGGGGTTATACCATCGTGAACGAACCGTCCGATTCAGCGGTAGTGCAGCGTGTGATCGCCGGCGACCTCGAAGCGTTCGCGCTTCTCGTCGACCGCCATCACGCCCGCATGGCGCGCTATGCCTTCCACCTCCTCGGCTCCGACGCCGAGGCCGAGGAGGCCGTGCAGGACTCGTTCGTACGCGCGTACCGGTCGCTGAGTACCTATGCGGAGCGCGACCAGTTCGGCGCGTGGATTATGAGGATCCTGGTGAATCGGTGCCGCACGCGGCTCGTGCGCGACAAGCGGAGAGAAGAAACCGCGGCGGCGTGGCTGCGCGAGGCGGACCAGACATTCGAGCCATCTGACGAACTTGCGAACCGCGATGAACTCTCGAACGCGCTCGCGCAGCTGCCCAATGAACAGCGCGAGGCTGTCGTGCTCCGCTATGCCGACGAACTCGGTTACGACGAAATCTCTTCGATCACCGGCGCCAAAATCTCGGCGCTCAAAATGCGTGTGAAGCGCGGGTGTGAACGCCTGCGCGCCATTCTGGAGGCGAGCCGTGCTGGATCGTGAACCGTTTCTTTCTGATGATGTGCGCGCGCGGCTGCGCGCACCCGTTGACCTTGGCGCCGGTGCGCGGGCCCGCGTGATGCAGCGCGTGCGCGAAGCGGCTGCGCTCTCACGTGTCGCGACGCGCCCGCGTGGGATGGCGCGGCCGTCGGTGCTCGGCGCGTTGCTCGCGGCGTCTTTCGTGGCGGCGATCGTAAGCGGCGGCACGCGTTCTGCGAGTGGCGGCGGCGAACAGTCCACGCTGGCCGATACGATCGCGATGCATTTCTCGACGGCGGCGGAAGTCGTGACCAAGGCGCCGGTGATCGACCGCGAGCGGTTTGTCGCGGTGGCTGATGAAACCAGGAATCCTGCGCCGAGTCCTCAAGAAGGCAGGCGTGCAGCGAAGCAGATCCGCCGCGACTAAGCGCACTCCCCAAGGAGAATGCAGACGATGAATATCGCGTCCACCTGGCGCGCGGCCGGAGGCATGCGCGCGCCGATCATCTGGACCACCACGGCCGTATCGATTACCGCAGGATACGTGCTGCTCGCGCGCGGCGGCATGACCGCGCCGGCGCTGTTGCTGGTGCTCGGATACGTGGTGCTCGCGCCGCTGGCGATGTGGGGGGGCGACGGGCGACAGGCGACAGGTGGCGACGGGCGACAGGCGAACGGTGGTGAAGCTGAACCGCCTTATGGTTGGGCTGCGCTCGTCTCGCTTGTGGTGCTCGCGCTGTACGCCGCCACACTCGCGCCGACGACGGCAATGTGGGACACGAGCGAATACATGGCCGCGGCGAAAGTGCTCGGCATCCCGCATCCTCCGGGTAATCCGCTCTTCATTCTGATCGCGTATCTGTTCGGCACGCTGCCAATCGCACACGACTACGCCGTGCGAATCAATCTGCTCGCGGCCACCACGAGCGCGGCAGCGGCGGGGCTCTGGTTTCTTGTCGCGCATGAAGTCACCAAGAGAATGTTCGAAGAGCGCTGGGCGCGGCTCACAGCAGCCGCGGTCTGCGCTATTGTGGGCGCGACGAGTTTCACGGTGTGGAACCAGTCGGTGGTGAACGAGAAAGTTTACACCGTGTGCCTACTGCAGCTCACCGTGGTGGTGTGGCTCGCGGTGCGCTGGACGCGGCAGCCGATCGGTGCCCGCGCGGATCGCCTGCTCGTTGTGATCGCATATCTCCTGGCGCTCGGCTATACGATTCACCCGGCCGGATATCTCGCCGGGCCGTGCATCGCAGCCGTGGTACTTCTGCTCGCGCCGAAAACTTTTCTGCGCCCGCGGCTCATCGTGCAGGTTGCCGCCGTGACGGTGTTTGGCATCTCGCTGTTCGCGTTCGAACCAATTCGCTCGGCAAGTCATCCCGCGCTAAACGAAGGCGAGCCCACGGCGTGCAAGACCGGCTTCGCTGTCACCTGTACACTGTCCGCTGTGACAGTCGAGCGTCTTCGCGCGCAAATCCAGCGCGAGCAGTACGGCAAGCCGCCGATCCTCGAGCGCTGGATTCCGTTCACCGCGCAGATGGGCATGTGGTGGCAGTACTTCACCTGGCAGTGGCTTCGCGACCCGCACGGCGCGCACCCGGTGGCGCAGATGGCGCTCGCGCTGCTCGCGATGATGCTCGCGATCACCGGAGCGAGGGTTCACGCGCGAAGCGATCGTTCGACGTTCGTGCTGATCGCAGTGCTCACGGTGACGCTCAGCGTGGCGCTCGTGTTCTATCTGAATTTCAAATACGGTTCGTCGCAGGCGCCGGAGCTCGGCGCGGGCGTGCCGCGCGAAGTGCGCGACCGCGACTATTTCTTCCTCTGGAGTTTCTCCTGCCTCGGCGTGTGGATCGGACTGGGAATCGCCGAGTGCTGGCGGGTGGTGGCCGAGCGTCTGGAGAGGCCGCGAGCGCTGATGTACGCGCTGCCCGTGCTGGTGATTGCGCTGATCCCGCTCGCGATGAACGCGAGCACGGCGCCGCGCGCAGGGCAGACGTTCACGCGCGATTTCGCGCGCGACATGCTCGACTCGATTGCACCGAATGGCGTGCTCATCACGAATGGCGACAACGACACCTTCCCTCTTTGGTACGCGCAGGAGGTGGAGGGCTATCGCAAAGACGTGGTCGTGATGGTGTCGTCGTATCTGGGAACGGACTGGGCGCCGTGGCAGTTCTTGCGCAGGGGAATCGCGCTGGCGGGATCGGCCGCGGAAGCAGACTCGATTCCGAACTACATGCAGGTCGCCACGCCGCAGCAGTTCGAGGCCGGCGCGATTCGCACTACGATTCCGAAGGGGATCATCACGCGCGATCAACTGTTCGTGCTGCGCATGGTGCGCGATGTGCTGCCGACTCGCCCGATCTATTTCACGAACTCGATTTATCCGCGCGCGCTGGGGCTCGAGCCGTATCTCGTGACCGAGGGCTTGGCGGTGCGGCTGATGCCCGCGTTGCCGGTGGAATCCAACGATCTCGTGCGCATCGGCGCCACAACGATCGTAAACGTTCCGCGTTCGCTCGCGCTCTGGCGCGACACGTTCAAGGGGCGGCAGGCGTTTGAGGCGCAGAACGAGTGGATCGACGGCGCGTCGCTCGTGATGCCGGCGCAGTATGTGATTGCGGGATCGATTCTGGCGGAGGCGTTGAACAAACGCGGGTCTTCTGCCGAAGCGGTGGCCGTGAATGCGCAGGTGCAGCGGATGCTGGGGATCGCGAATCTGGGATCGGTGTTCGGAAGGGCGGAATAGTGCTCTGCTATTTTGCCACCGCGTAGCTACATCCTGGAGCGGTGACAGCTTCGAGAGTCATGACACTTTTCGAATTTCCCCTACAAACGATGACAATCGTGTAGCACAATTGGATGATGGTGAGCGCCCCTGCCGGCGCGTATCGTGCAGTCATGACAAACCATGTAGCCGTATGGATCGACCACCGTGAAGCGCGCGTCATCGAGTTCCATCCTGACAGCGCCGGTGAATCGACGGTCTCGGCGCCGCCGCACAACGACCATCACAAGCACACGCGCGGGCAGGAAGGGCTGAAGGAACATCCGGAAGACGTGAAGCGTTTTTTCCATCAGCTTGCGTCGACGCTGCAGGGCGTGGAGGAGCTGCTGATCGTGGGGCCGGGCTCGGCGAAGCTCGAATTCTCGCGGTATCTGCACACGCACGACAGACTGCTCGAGGCGAAGGTGATCGGGATCGAGACGGTTGATCATCCGAGTGATGCGCAGGTCGCGGCACTTGCGAAAACGCATTTCAAGAAAGCGGCTCGAATGGCCTAGACTGGTTCGCTCTTGCTGATCGGCACGGGGTGAAGCACGTTGCTCGTCACCATGCCGATCACATACGACGACGTTCGCGCCGCGCACGAGCGAATCAAACCGCACCTCGCGCCCACGCCACTGCGCAACTATCCGGAGCTCGACGCGCTGGTGGGCCACGGCCTGCAAGTCTGGGTCAAGCACGAAAATCATCAGCCCACGCAGAGCTTCAAGATCCGCAACGGGCTCTCCGCAGTCACCGCGCTCTCCGCCGACGCGCGCTCCAAAGGCGTGATCGGCGCGAGCACCGGCAACCACGGGCTCGGCCTCGCATACGCCGGAAAGCTCCTCGGCGTGCGCGTGACGATCTGCGTTCCGCTCAACAACAATCCCGACAAGAACGCGGCGATCCGCGCGCTCGGCGCCGAGCTCGTCGAATTCGGCGCGACCTACGATGAGAGCGCCGCAGAGTGCGCGCGCATCTGCGAAGAGCGGCAGATGACGCTG
>JANYIJ010000129.1 GCA_025362095.1 Gemmatimonadota bacterium
TCCGTGGGCGTGCCGTCCACCTGCCAGCGATTCTCGCCGAGCTTCACCGGCCGAAGCGGGTGATGCAGTGTGAGCGAGTGGCTCGTGGCGCTCTGTTCGCGGTCAGGCGCAACAACAAATACGTCGCCGAGCGCACCGGCAGCGCGCTCGAGCGACGCGAGGCTGTGCGCGAGGATCCCATCGTCGTTACTGCACAGAAAAAGCATTAGCTGGCGTCCCCGTCGAGCAGTTCGAGTATTTCTTTGAGATCGCGCTCCACCATCTGCACGACCTCCGTATCCAAGCCGGCGCGCGCCGCGGGCTTCATGCCGCCGCTCTTCCGAAATTCATCGAGCTTCTGCCGCGCGCCTTCGATGGTGTATTTCTCCGCGTACAACAACTGCTTCACCAGCATCACCATCTCGATCTCGCGCCGCTGATACACTCTGTTACCCGATCGATTCTTCGCGGGACTCAAAAACTTGAACTGGCTCTCCCAATAGCGGAGCACGTGGGGCTTCAGCTCCGTGAGTTCGCACACGTCGCCGATGCTGAAGAACTCCTGCACCGGCTCGGGTTTCGCGTTCCCGCGCGCCATGATCAGTCTTGCTCCCCGCGCAGTCCGCGCGTCATGAGTTCGACCAGCGCCCAGCGCGCCGGCTGCCGCTCGAACAGCACGCGATGCACGGCGTTCACGATGGGCATCTCGATTTCCTCCCGCTCGGCGAGCGCCTTCGCGCTCTCCGTGGTCACCACACCCTCGGCCACCGTCTCGCGCCCCGCGAGCACTTCGCTCAGCGACGCGCCGCGTCCGATTTCCAAACCCACATTTCTGTTGCGGCTGAGCGCGCCCGTGCAGGTGAGCACGAGGTCGCCCACTCCCGCGAGTCCGGCGAAGGTCGCAGGTTTCGCGCCGAGTTTCACGCCGAGGCGAACTATTTCAGCGAGCCCCCGCGTGATCAGCGCGGCGCGCGCGTTGAAGCCGAGCGCGAGGCCATCTGAAATTCCCGTGGCGACGGCCATGACGTTTTTCAGCGCGCCCGCGAGCTCGACGCCGATTACATCGTCGTGTGTGTAGACGCGAAATCCGGGAGAGCTCAGCGCCTGCTGCGCCTGAACGGCGGCCTTTGCGTCGGTACTCGCTGCCACAACTGCGGTCGGCTGGCGCTGAGCGACTTCAAACGCGAAGCTCGGGCCGGATAGCGCCACAACCGGATGGCCGGCAAACTGCCCGGCGATCACATCCGTCATCAGCGCGAGACTCTGCCGTTCGATTCCCTTTGTGGCCACGACGAGCGTCGCGCCCGGCGAGACCCACGCCTTCGCCGCGGATGCGACATCGCGCAGCACATGACTCGGCGTCGCATACACGATGAGTTCGGCGTCGCTCACCGCAGTTTCGTGATCGGACGTCGCGCGCAGTTCGGGCTGAAGCGCGACGCCATGCAAGAATCGCGGATTCTCGTGCCCGTCGTTGATTGCTTGGGCGACGTCAGGCTCGTACGCCCAGATGGTGGTCTGATGCGCGTTCTCCGCGAGCAGATTCGCGAGTGCGGTGCCCCAGGCGCCTGCGCCGACGACAGTGCACTTCATGACCCCCGCTCCTTCTTCTTGAAAAGTCGCGGCTCGGTGCCGTTGCGCAGTCGCACCATGTTGGCGCGATGCGTCCAGCAGATGAACGCCGAGACGAGCAACGCTCCCCAAAGAACTGGAGTAACGCGCGTGTCGAGCCACACGAGCAGTGGAAAGAGCGCGGCGGCGGCGATCGATCCTGCGGACATGAAGCCGGTATACCAAACCACGGCGACGCAGACGACGACCGTTGCGAGCAACGGCTGCGGCGCGAGCACCAGGAACACACCGGTCGCCGTCGCTACGCCTTTGCCGCCACCTTTCCAGAGGAGAAACACAGGTTTCGCATGTCCGGCGATTGCCATGATTCCGTAGGCAAGCGCCCACCAGAACGCAGAATCGCTCCCGGCCGGACCAACGTTGAGCACACGCGGCAGATACATCACAGGGAGGGCGCCTTTCGCAAGATCGATCAGTAGCACGCAGAGCGCCGCACCGAATCCCAGCGTGCGATAGACGTTCGTCGCGCCGAGGTTGCCGGAGCCCACCGTGCGCAGATCGACCCCTTTGATCAACCGTCCCGCGACATACGCCGACGGAAACGAACCGGCGACGTACGCAATGAGAAGACCGAGCGCAGGATTCATGCGTGAGTGAGCGGCGTTATTTCTCGGAACTGCCCGACTTGCGACGCAGCAGAATCTTCAGCGGATTTCCCTTGAAGCCCCAGAACTCGCGAAAGCCGTTGTGCAGGTAGCGCACGTAGTGCTCCTGCAGCAGCTCGGGGTTGTTTCCGAACACCGCGATCGCCGGCGGATTCGTCTCAACCTGCGTGGCGTAGTTCAGCTTGATCTCGTGGCCAGCGGCCTGCGGCGGCTGGCGGCGCGCGAGCAATTCCTGCAGCGCGTCGTTGACCTGCGACGTGGTGATGCGCTTGCGGCGCTCTTCATCCACTTCGGAAATCACGTCGAGCACTTTCGTGACGCGCTGTCCTGTTAAGGCCGAGGTGAAGAGGAATGGCACAAATTTCAGGAACGGCGCTTTCTCCGCGCACTCCTTCTCGAACTTCGATGCCGTCTTGTCGCCTTTCTCTTCTTTGATGTCCCACTTGTTCACGATCATGATCAGGCCGCGTCCCGCTTCCCACGCGAGCGCAGCGATCTTGAGATCCTGATTGTGGAGCCCTTCGGTCGCGTCGATCAGCAGCAGGCAGATGTCCGAGCGGTCGATCGCGCGTCGCGTGCGCAGCGAGGAATAGAACTCGATGCCGTCCTCGAGCTTCGACTGCCGGCGGAGGCCGGCGGTGTCGACGAAAATCATGCGACGGCCGTGGAAGGTGAACGGCGTATCGATCGAATCGCGTGTGGTGCCAGCGACGTCTGAAACAACCAAACGCTCTTCACCGAGCAGCTTGTTGATGAAGAGCGACTTGCCGACGTTCGGCCGGCCGATGACGGCGATGCGCAGGTCGTCGCCGACTTCGTCTTCCTGCTCGGGCGGAAGTCTCTTGACGAGTTCGTCGAGCAGATCGCCCGAGTTCTTGCCGTTCTGCGCCGACACGGGCTGCGGATCGCCGGCGCCCAGTTTGTAGAATTCGTAGTAGTCCGTGCTCTTGGGATCGTCGACCTTGTTCGCGACGACAATCCACGGCTTGCCGGACTCGCGCAGCAGCTCGGCGACGCGCGCATCGCTCGGGTGCACGCCCACCTGCGCGTCGAGCACGAGCAGCATGAGATCGGCTTCTTCAATCGCCTGCTT
>JANYIJ010000074.1 GCA_025362095.1 Gemmatimonadota bacterium
TCGCGGCCGAGCACATAGCCGTCGCGCAGGTCTGCGCTGCGGGAGTTGATGTTCGACGAGATCTCGCCAAGGTCGTGCGTGGGACTGCCGCCGACCAGCACCGTGTCGTACGCGTGCGTGTAGAGCTTTGAAATTTCATCGGAGAGTTCGAACTTCATCCCGATGAAGTCGAGACGGCGCGCGCCCATCTCGATCGACTCGAGCGCGTCCATCTCACGAAGTTTCCCGCTCGATGTCTGGCGCGCCTGCGCGATCAGCACCATCGCGCTCTCGGCGAGTATCCTGAAATCACGCGCGACCACGCGCATCTTCTGCGCGCTGAGCTGTCCTTCGGTTGAAAACGGATCGACCCAGTACAAATAGTTGCTGCCATCGCCGAGCCCGCCTTTCGCGAGCAGCGCGTGCGCGGCTGAGAGTTTCATCTGCGCGGCGTCGATCTTGCCGGTCGCGTCGCCGTGAAACTGCAGTCCATAACTCCGCTCGAAATCTTCGATCGACGATTCACCAGACTGCCAGCTCGCCGCCGCGCCGAAAAGAATTCCGTACCACTGCTGGTTGAGAATCGCCTCGCCGTCGTCGGCCCAGCTCGTGTTGAGAAGCCCCGTCGAGCCAAGGCGCTGACCGTCGCGCGCCATCGCCTGAATGTTTCTCAGGGTGACGTCGTTGTTCGGGTAAACGCGATTCCATCCGTTCACGCCCGGCGCGACCCATGTCTCGATTCCGGCATTGATGAATGGACGCAGCAAAGTCTCCGCCCTCGGATTCGCGCCGTAACCCCAGCCCACCGCGAGCATGTCCTTCGGCAGCGACTTCACGAGATCGGGACTGCCCTGCGCGATGTCACCCCAAAAGAGAAACCGCTTGCCGGTGTAGCGCAGCGCCGTTTCGATCTGTTTGAGAAAATCCATGTACACGAGCCCGAGCCCGTCCTTCTGCACGCGTTCCTTCGTGCGGCCGAGTCCGAGCTCGAATGTTTCATCCGCGCCGAGGTGCACGAACTTCGACGGGAACAGTGAATCGATCTCGGCGAACCATGATTTGATCAGCGGCAACGAAGCCGGATCGCCGGGCGCGAGCACATGTCCGTGATCCGCCTCGCCCAAGGGCGAGTAGAGATCGTATTTGAGGACATGGTGCAGGTGACCGAACGCTTCCTGTTCCGGCACGACTTCTATATGGAGGTGTTTCGCGTACGCGACGAGCGCGCGGACGTCCTCGTGACTCATTCCGCCGCCCGGCGGTGAGATAAGCGGATTCGAGTTGTACGCGAGCGTGTGCTCGTAGTACGGCGAGTACACGTTGATCTTGTACGCCGCGAGCGTGCGCAGCTCCTTCTTCTGGAACTCGAGCGTGGGCACGGGCCCGCGCGAGAGGTCGTCGTGGAAACCTCGCCAGCGCATGGCGGGCCAGTCGCGGATGAGAGCGGCCTGAATGCGCGGGGCCGCGCCGTCCGTGCGAACGAGCTGCTTGAGTGTTTGCGCGCCGTAGAACATTCCAGAGCCCGTCGCGGCGACAATCGCCGCGCCGTCCTTCGTCGCGATGAGCACGTAGCCTTCAGCTTTCATTTCATCGCTGAACGACAACTTGTTGTCGTCGAGCAGGCGCTTCGCCGTGGGCGAGTCGAGGCGGAGAAGCGCGATCCTATACGCGCCCGCTGCTGCCGGCGATATGCGCACTCCGCGCGCCTTCAACGCATCCGACAAATCCTTCGCGGTGAAACGATCGTCATCGTTTGCGGCGCCGTCGATCGTTACTGATTTCACCATCGACGTGAGGTCGCCGGCACTGACCTCGCGCGGCTTCGGCAACAGGTGTGGATCGTCGGCGGCGCGAAGCGGTGAGCCGGCAGCGGAGAACGCGACGATGATGACGGCGAGACGGCGGGCGGCGATCATGTGTCTAGAACTCCAGCTTCTTGAGGTAGTTGTAATTCAGTCGCATGCTCGCCAGCTCGTCTTTCGGGCCTTCCTGTTCAACGTAGCACGGCTTCTTCTGAATATCTGGAATTGCGGCCAGCAGCGCTCGCAGGTCCACGCGGCCTGTGCCGAGCTCCGTGTCGTGCGAGCCGTCTTTTACCACGTCCTTCACATGGAAACTCCAGTATCGATTGCGATACTTCTGGAGATACTCCATCGCGCTGCGTCCGCCCACTTCCATGTTTCCGAAGTCCAGCTGCAGCCGGACTTTACTTGCGTCCGTGCGCTCGACGAACTCTTCATAGGGAATCGTCCCTCTGATGAGCTTCACGTGCTCGGGTTCATTATGGAATGCGAGCCAGATGCCGGCGCGCCGTGCGATGTCGCCGGCGGCGTTGAAGTGATCGGCCCAGCGGTGCCATGCATCAATCGACGTCCTAGTTTCGTCGGGCAGACTCGGCACGATCAAATACTGATGACCAACGAGTCTCGCGGAGTCGAGGCTCTTCTCCCAGTCCTTCAAGAGCGCTTCCGGCGCGATGTGGCCGGAGGGCGCTTTCAATCCCTCTTTCTTGAGTGTATCGCGCACCTGCTGCGGCGTGCGCCCGAAGTTGTCGAAGCTCCACAGAAGCTCGACGTCGTTGTATCCCATCGCACGCACGGCGGCGAGCGTGCGCTCGGGATCCTTCTTCATCGCGCTGCGCACGGAGTACAGCTCGAGCCCCACACGCCAGAGGTAATCCTTGCGCACACCGGCGGCTGACGCGACGCGCGGCAGGAGCGCAACTCCCGCGAGCGTCGCTCCGAATGTTTCGACGAATTCGCGACGTTTCACTTCTGGCCCGAAATCGTGCTGACGAGTTGTTTCGCCGAATAGATCCGCCCGCCCCGAATCACGGTTTCCACTTTCTCGATGTCCTTCACCTGCTGCGCGGGCTTGCCGTTCACGATGAGAATGTCCGCAACTTTTCCGGCGGTGATGCTGCCGTAATCTTTTTCCTCTTTCATCACTCGCGCGCTGCCGATCGTCGCGATCTGGAGCACCTGCGGTGCGGGAATTCCAGCCTGCTCGTAGAGTTCGATCTCTCGATGATACGTGGTGCCGTAGCTGTTGTCGGTACCGGCTACGAGCGTCACGCCGCCATCGTACAGCCGCTTGATCAAACGCAAATACGCAGCGTCGGCTTTTTGCTGGTTCGTTGACCCACCCGCGCCTACGATTGCGGCGCCGCCGCCGATCCAAAGATTGAATGTGCCGTCGATTACGGTGTTGTGATCGTGGAGAAACTTGATCAGCTCGGTCATCGGCGCGCCGTCCACATCGATGTTCGGCGCAACGGCCGTTGCGACAGCTGAGTACGCGCGCATCACCGGCACGTAGAGCGAGTCTTGATAAAAAGTTGAAAACAGAAATGCGGCGTGCTGGATTTCGTCGTAGCCGAGCTGCACGGCCACCGGCACGCTCAACCCGCGCGGCACGTGCCCGCTCAAACGCAGTCCGCGCTTATGCGTCTCGGCTGCGATCGCGGGCACCAGATCCTGCTGCACAATGTTGTACAGCTTGATCTGCTTGTATCCCGCGGAGTCGTAGCGCGCGATGTAGGCAAGCGCTTCGTCTTCCGTTTTCGCGATGACATCGGTCGGTCCGGCCCAGCGGCCAGGTCCCTCCATGAAACCGGCGAGGATCATTCGCGGGGAAGCAAGCAGCCCTTTGCGCTCGCGATCACGCTGCGATGTGGCGACGTCGAAATCCGCGGCCATGTCGCGTGCCGTGGTGAGGCCCTGCGCGAGCTGGTAGAGGCTTCCAACCGACTGATTGTCCAGCTGAACGTGGGTGTGCATCTCGTACATGCCGGGCATCACGGTCTTGCCGGTGGCATCGATGACCGTCGCGCCGGAGGGAGTCGTGACAGAGGCAGACGGTCCAACTTCTACGATGCGATCGTCACGAATCACGACGCTCGTGTTGGGACGCACCGTGCCCGACTCGCTGTCGAACAGGTCGCCGTTCTTGATCACCAGAGTTCCGGCGCGCGGCGTCAGCACCTTCTTCGCGACCGCGACGCCCTGGGCATCGCGATACTTCACCTCGATCGCGCGCAGTGCGGGGAGCGCGGACTCCGCGCCCGGACGCACCGTGATGAACCACTCGACGTCGGTCGCGACGAGCCCGCCTTTGTCGTCGAGCCAGATGCCGCGCGGATTTGGATCGGCACCCGTGAAGAGCATCACGAGCCGCACGTGCGTCTGCGCTCCAGCGATCTTCACGCGCGCATCACCGACGACTTCGGCGCGCGCGGTGGGGCCCCCCGCGATCATTGCCGTCATCTTCGGCTGCTTGAGCAAATAGTTCGCCAGCAGCATCTGCTCGTACGGCGCGCCCGTACGCAGGGCGAGATACGCGCCGGCCACGAGCACCGCCGGCGAAGGTGCGCCGCTGCCGCCGGCCCGGCCCGATGGCTGCGCAAATCGCACGGAATCGCCGCGCACTTCAAACGACTGTGTGGCGGCTCCCGCAATTCCGTCTGGCGCGATCTGCCGGGAGTCGGCGGAGATGAGTTTCTTCTTCGCGTCAAACCGATATCGGGTCTCGAGACGCGTGCCGCGGTTCCTGTCCGTGTACATCCACCGCGCGACGGTCGAATCGCCTGCGGTGACGATCACCAGGTCACCCGCGCCGCGCCCATGATTTAAGACCACGAACCTCGTCGAATCAGGCGCGCTCATCGTTGCAGTTGCGGCGACCGCAAGCGTGAAAAAAGTGCCGATCACTTGAGTGCTCTCCAAGTTGCGGGATCTTCGGAACCGAGCACCCACACGGAGTAGCCGCGCAGATGATGGCTCGTCACCAAGCCGAGTTTGGCGAGGAAAGCCCGTTTGTCCTCCATCCAAACGTACTGAAAGACATCGTGCTCGCTCCATGCCGCGGTCGGCGCTTTCTGCACGTCGTCCCACCTGGCCGCAACGCCGCTCTTGGCGAGGACTGTCGCGGCGTCGGGATATGAGATGTCGCTCCCCCGCATTTTCGACCCTCCGACGGAATCGTACGCCGGAAACCACCAGTCGGAGTAGGCGGGAATGCCGAGTGAAATCTTCGAGGGCGGGACGCCGAGCGAGAGCACGTACTCGAGCGACGCCTTCATCCACGGATAGCCGGCGACGGGCCCGGCTGGTGATCCTCCCGTGTGCTGCGCATACGTCATATACGAGATGAAGTCGAGCGTATCGGCGAGCGCTTTGTAATCGTAGACGGCGCGCCAGTTTTCGTAGATCCACTTGTGGTAGCTCGTGGGCCCCGGATCCTCGCCGGTGCGCGGCACGACGGCGGCGCTCAACGTGCACCCAGCGTGATGCACGGAGTCCACCGATTCGCGCGTGAACGAGGTAAACGCGTCCTTGTCGCGCACGTGCACGTTCTCGATATCGAACTGGATGCCGTCGAGATGCTGGTCTCGGCACAGTGCCGCAAGGCTCCGAATCGCGCGCGAGCGAGCCTCCGGAACCGTGAGCACCCTGTGAATGGATGGCTGGTCAAAGCCGGGGTTCATCACCAGCGGCACGAGCTGCACATGATGCTCGCGCGCGGTCGCGACCATTCGCGGGTCCATGCCGCCCGTGATCACGCCGTTGCTGTCGAGCGAAAAAACTTGCGGCGACACGATCGAGATCTGATCGGCGTGGGCGAGGAAGCTCTTTGTGCTAGTCTCGCCTCGGGCGTACCAGAGGGATTCGAGCCTCTGCGGAGCCGGCTGGCCGAGCGTGCAGCCAGCCAGCGGAATAGCCAGCAGCGCGAGGGCGAGATATCGCATCGGGAGAAACTACAACATCTTTCTGTTCGATGACCATCGACGATCGTGGGCACCTGGAACTCCGCGACCCCGTGCGCGCTCTGTGCGCGAAGTTCGACGGCGCGTATTGGCAGCGCGTCACCGCCGAAAGCGAGGGCTACCCAACCGAATTCGTGGACGCGCTCACGGCGGGTGGGTGGCTCGCAGCGCTAATCCCGACTGCGTTCGGCGGCGGCGGACTCGGCGTCACCGAGGCGTCGGTGATTCTCGAGGAGATCAACCGCTCGGGCGGCAATTCGGGCGCCTGCCACGCGCAACTATATGTAATGGGCACGCTGCTCCGGCACGGATCGGCGGAGCAGAAGCAACGCTATCTCCCTCAGATCGCGTCGGGCGCGCTCCGGCTCCAATCGTTCGCGGTCACCGAGCCGACAACCGGCACCGACACGACCAACACGAAGACTTTCGCTGAGCGCCGCGGCGATCGATATGTGGTGAACGGCCAGAAAGTCTGGATCTCGCGCGTGCGTCATTCGGATCTCATGCTCCTGCTCGCGCGCACGGCGCCCGCGCGCGATGGCGCCAAGAAATCCGACGGGCTCTCGATTTTTCTCGTTGACTTGCGCGACGCTGGAGCCCGTGGCCTAACGGTTCGGCCGATCGCCAACATGGTGAACCACGAAACGAACGAGCTGTTCTTCGACGATTTCGAGGTGCCCGCGGAGAATCTCATCGGGAAGGAAGGCGAGGGCTTCAGGTACATTCTCGACGGGATGAACGCCGAGCGGATCTTGATCGCCGCCGAGTGTGTTGGCGACGGGTACTGGTTCACGGAGAAATCGCGGCGGTACGCGAGCGAGCGTTTGGTATTCGGTCGCGAGATCGGGCGGAATCAGGGCGTGCAGTTTCCGATCGCTCGAGCGTATGCAAACGTGCGCGCGGCCGACCTCATGCGATTTGAGGCGGCGCGGTTGTTCGACGCAAGCGAGAAGTGCGGCGCCGAGGCGAACATCGCGAAGCTGCTCGCCGCAGACGCGAGCTGGGAAGCTGCGAACGCGTGCATGCAGACGTTCGGCGGTTTTGGATTCGCCGTCGAGTACGACATCGAGCGCAAGTTCCGGGAGACGCGGTTGTACCAGGTCGCGCCGGTCTCGACGAACATGATCCTCTCGTATATCGGCGAGCATGTGCTCGGCATGCCGAGGTCGTTTTGACGGGAAGGATGCCGCTCGAGGGAATTCGCGTCGTCGCGCTCGAACAGGCCGTCACCGCGCCGTTCGCGACGCGGCAGCTCGCCGACATGGGCGCGGATGTGATCAAGATCGAGCGGCCCGATGGCGGCGACCTCGCGCGACACTACGACGGCGCGCTGAATGGCGTCTCTGCGTACTTCGCGTGGCTGAACCGGGGAAAGCGGAGCATCGTGCTCGATGTGAAAGACGCGAAGGATCACGACGTGTGCGACAAGCTCCTCGCCCGCGCCG
>JANYIJ010000143.1 GCA_025362095.1 Gemmatimonadota bacterium
TTGAGATTCACGACCTTCGGTTCGAGCACCTGCTGCCGGCTGAACGCGAGCAGCTGCTGTGTGAGTTCGGCGCCACGCTTCACTGCGGCGCGAATCGTCTCGGCGTCCGCGCGCGGCGTGCTCTTCCCGGGCAGCGCTTCAAGAAGAAAATCCACCGAGGCGAGCATCGTGCCCAGAATGTTGTTGAAGTCGTGCGCTACGCCGCCAACGATACGGCCCATCGATTCCATTTTGTGCGACTGGCGAAGCCGGTCGATGAGCGCGTCACGCTCGGCGACCGCGGATCTCAAATTCTCGGCGGATTGGTACTGACGCCGGCGCTGCGTGTGCGATCGGGCCGATGCGACGATGCCGAGCGCGTTCATCGCGATCAGTACGAAAATCGTCGGCAACTGCTGCATGAGCGAAATGTCGCGCCCGAGCAGAAGCGCGATCACGTAGCCAACCGAAAGCAGGATGCACGGCAGGGTGCGCTCGACGAGCGAGGCTGGCGACAGCGCGTAGATCGCGAGGATGAGCAGCATCGTGCCCACATCGTCGGCGCGCGATGGCGGACGAAGATACATGGGCATGGCGAGCTGAACGGAAAAAGCTGTTGACCACCAGAACGAGGCCCGGTCGAGTAAGGCCGGAGTCGTCGGGCCGCGCATGGCCGCGTACATGCCGAGCGAGATTGCGAAGAAGAGAATGCGGACGATCGCGATCCGCAGGAACTGCGTGCCGTCGAGATACGTCATCTCGAGCGCGAAGACCACGGTGGTCAGAATCAGGACGAGCGTGAAGCTCCCGACTGCGCGCGCGCGGTCCACTGCGAGGAAGTGCGTGCGGTACGCATCCTCCTGCGGGCCCAGCGTCGGTTCGATCTTCTCAAGTAGTCCGAGCATCGATTGCTTCCGCTCCACGGCTGCCAAGCGCGCTCGTGCCGGTTTAGAAGAGAGGCTTCGGTGGAGTAGAGTGGCGGTGTTTCGGCAGCCGCTCGCTGATTACCCGCCGCAGCTCTGTCGTCAGTTCGGTGGCGGTGAATGGTTTTCCGAGAAATCCGACACCGCGCTCGGTTTCGCGAAGCGAGAGCGCGTCGAGTTCCGAATATCCCGAGGTGACTACGACAGGCAGGGTCGGCTCGTAGTAGCGAAGAATGGCCAGCGTCTCACCGCCGCTGGTGTTCGGCATGACGAGGTCGAGCAGTACAGCCGTGATTTCCTCGCGACGTTCGGCGAAACGTTTCACAGCCTCGGAGCCGTCCTTTGCCTCGATCGTGTCGTATCCCGCTTGTCGAAGCTGACGCACGACCGCCGTGCGAAACGACTCCTCGTCATCGACGACGAGGATCGACTCCGGGCGCGGAAGCTCGGTTTCAACGGGCTGGGCGTCGGATGCGGCAGCAATCAATGCGGGTGTCTCCAAAGGCGTGAACCTGCTTGATTTAAACGAACGCTATGTGAGCGAAACCCGCAACTCAATTTGAGAGAGAATATTGCATGCCGCAGTTGACTCCATTGCAGCTATCGCACGACGAGATGAAGGCTCTCGGCACGCAGGCGCTTGATCTGGTCATACACCATTTCGAGACGAACCGGGAAGCTTCGGTGGCAGTCACCCTTCAGCGGGCGCAAACCGAGAGCATGCTACGAACGCCGCTTCCCGAACAGGCGACTCCGGTGGGCGAACTCGTGGACATCCTCGCCCGGGATGTGTTTCCGAATTCGCTGAAGTCCGACCATCCGCGCTTCTACTCGTTCGTGCCGAGCCCGACGAATTTCGTGAGTGTAATTGGTGATTTGCTGATCAGTGGACACAATCTGTTCGCCGGCCATTGGATGGCCGCGTCGGCGGCGGGGCAGATCGAGGTCAATGTCATCGACTGGCTGAACGAGCTCGTGGGATTCGAGCCGAGGGCGGCCGGTGGGATTCTGGTGAGCGGCGGGTCGATGGCGAATCTTTCGGCGATCGCGACCGCACGTGAATCGCGTCTCGGCGGGCCGAACGAAAAAGCGATCGTATACTGCTCCGATCAGACACATTCGTCGATGGCGAAGGGGCTTCGCATTCTCGGGTTCCGGTCGGAGCAGAAACGCACGATCGCGACTGATGACGGATTCCGGTTGTCGATTCCCGCGCTGGAGGCGGCGATCGCGGCGGACCGAGCGGCGGGGCTGCTCCCATTCTGCGTGGTCGCGAACGGCGGAACGACGAACACCGGCGCTGTTGATCCGCTCGGCGCGCTCGCGGATGTGTGTGCGCGCGAAAAACTGTGGCTGCATGTCGACGGCGCGTACGGAGCGGCAGCGGTGATCACCGAGCGGGGCAAGAAGGCGCTCGCCGGAATGGAGCGGGCAGACTCGATCACGCTCGATCCGCACAAGTGGCTTTTTCAGCCGTACGAACTCGGCTGCCTGCTCGTGCGCGATTCAACCACGCTTCAGAAAGCATTCCGCGTGGAAGATGAAGACCACGCGGACTATCTCGAGGATGTGACGCGCTGGGTGAAGAACGACGTGAATTTCTATGAGTGTGGAGTGCAGCTGACGCGGTCGTTCAAGGCGCTGAAGCTGTGGCTCTCGATGCGCGCGTTTGGGCTGGGCGAGTTTCGGCGCGCGATCGAAATCGGATTCGAGATGGCCGATCACGCGGAGCGCACGCTGCGCGGGGCGGGGACGTGGGATATCGTCACGCCGTCGCAGATGGGAGTCGTGACGTTCAGATGGAGGGATGCTGCGAAAACGGACGCGGAGATCGATGCGATCACGCGGGCGACAGTGGATTTGATGCGAAATGATGGGTACGCGCTGGTGATGTCGACGTCGCTGCGCGGGCGAGCGGTGCTGCGGCTTTGTCCGATCAATCCTTCGACCAACGGCGATGAGATAGAAGAGACGATACGCAGGCTTGGGGTGTTCTCGGCGGACGTTGGCGCGCGAGTATAGTGTACGACTAGTGAACCGTTAACCACTAACTGTTGGTCGGTTGACGAAGGTCAAGTAATTAGTCCGGGCCACGAACCGTTCGACATGGTTCGTGGCCCGGGCTGATTTTCATACCTTGGTCAACCGACCAACAGTTAGTGGTTAACAGTTCACTCGCTGTTTGTTGTAGTTAGTGCTTGATGACCACGAACCACCCCGCCACGATCGGCCCGCGTGGCGCACCGCGGCCACCGCGTCCGGGTGTCGGAGCGGCAGCACCCGGAGCCGGTGCCGGCGCCGGACCGAACTCGGGTCCGAACAGGTAGGCGATGTGCTTCACATCGTCGACGGCGATGGTCTTGAGGTTGTACTTGAACGTCTCGACCGTCGCGACTGTCGTCCATTTGTCGGGGGAGTCCTCGTGCACGACGGTGACGTTCGCCGAGCCGCCGGCAGGGATGTAGAACAGCTTCTCGCTCTGATCCCAGCCTACCGCGTCCACACCATCGCCGTTCTTGATCTGTGCGACGACCTTCCCGGTCGACGCATCGACGATGACCGACGTGCCGCTGCAGCCGGCCATGATGCGGTTCGTTTTGCGATCCATCGCGATGCCCGTCGGGCCATCGCACTGGGCAATATCCCACGTGGCGATTTTCGTCCACGTTTTTGTGTCGATGACGTCGATCGCGTTCTTGTTTTCGATGTTGATGTAGATCTTGCCCTTGCCGTCGCTCACGCCGCCTTCGGGCGCGTTGCCGCTGAGCACGACCTTGCCCTTGACGTCGCCCGTCTTCGCGTCGATCACGATGACGGTGCCTTCCGGCGAGCTGTGATTGATCGTGAGAATCGTGTTGGTCGCATCATCGTACATGATGCCGTCGAGGCCATTGATGCCGGCCTTCACCTTCTTGAGCACGGCGAGCGTCTTGAGGTCGAACATCGAGGACGTCGAATCGCCGGCGTTGGTCGTGAAGCCGTGATTCTCTTTCGCGGCGAGCGCGATTCCGTGCATGCGCGGCGTGTCGCCGATGTCGCCGATGACTTTGCCCGTGGGCCCGTCGACGACCATGACGTGCGTGCCGCGCGAGACGAAAACACGGCCCGTTCCGTTTTCGGCTGTGAGGTAATCCGTGCCGCCCTCACCTTTGATATCGAATTTTTCGACCGTGAACTTCTGCGCGTGCGCT
>JANYIJ010000147.1 GCA_025362095.1 Gemmatimonadota bacterium
CGCGCGCACGTGCACCACGGCATCGCGCGTGGCGCGCGCGATGTACGCCGCAGGATCGCGCGTGCGGAGCTCGGCCGCTGCTTCCAGTGACATCAGCGCGGGGACATATCCGTTCAGCATGTCGTGCGCGCTCGTCTGATCGGTGACCACATCGGGCGTGATGCCGCGCGCGACAAGCTCTGGGAGCACATCGGCGGCATTCCCAACCAGGCCGATACTGAGCGCGTTCCTGCCCGACCGAGCCTCATTCGCCCACGCGAGCGCTTCGTCGAGGGAGTCGGTCATGCGATCGCAGTAGCCCGTCGCCAGACGTTTCTCGATGCGCGATGGATCCACTTCCACACCAAGAAACACCGCGCCCTGCATCGTCGCGGCGAGTGGCTGCGCGCCGCCCATGCCGCCGAGTCCGGCGGTCAGCACGAACCGGCCGGCGAGCGAGCCGCCAAAGTGCGCGCGCGCAACGGCGCCGAACGTTTCATACGTCCCCTGCACAATCCCCTGCGACCCGATGTAGATCCACGACCCTGCCGTCATCTGTCCGTACATCATGAGGCCGAGCCGCTCGAGTTCGCGAAAATGCTCCCACGTGGCCCATCGGCCCACCAGATTCGAATTCGCTATCAACACGCGCGGCGCGTGCGCATGCGTGCGAAACACGCCGACGGGTTTTCCGCTCTGCACGAGCAGCGTCTCGTCATTCTCGAGCGCGCGAAGCGCGGCGACGATCGCGTCGAAGCATTCCCAGTTCCGGGCGGCCTTGCCGGTTCCGCCGTACACCACGAGATCGCCAGGGCGCTCCGCGACGTCGGGATCGAGATTGTTCATGAGCATGCGGAGGGCGGCTTCCTGCTGCCAGCCTTTGCAGCTGAGCGTACTCCCGCGCGGAGCGCGTACGACGCGGGCAGTATCCTCGGCTACGGCACCATTCATGCGCCCGCCTCCACAAACTCGCCGCGCGCCACGGCATCGGCGAGCGCCGTGATATCGCCGCTCAGCACGCGATCGTCGGCCAGCGTTGCCACCATCGAGCGGACTTTGCCGTGAGCGCGCTCGATCGGCGCGCTGGATTTGAGCGGACGCCGATAGTCGAGCCCCTGCATCGCGCAGAGCAACTCAATACCGAGCACATGCTGCACATTCCGCACGATGCGGCGGAGTTTCCACGCTGCGCCCATCGCCATCGGCACCACGTCTTCCTTTCCGCCGTCGGTGGGGATCGTGTCCACGCTCGACGGATGCGAGAGCACCTTGCACTCGCTCGCGATCGCGGCGGCCGTCACCTGAGCCATCATAAACCCGGAATGCACGCCGGCGTCGCGCGCGAGAAATGGCGGCAATCCTTCATTGAGATCGGGATGCACGAGTCTGTCGATGCGCCGCTCAGACATCGTCGCGAGGTTGGTCATTGCAATCGCGAGGAAATCGAGCGCCATCGCGACGGCCTGTCCGTGGAAATTTCCGCCGGAGAGCATCGTGCCGTCGTCGAACACGAGCGGGTTGTCGGTGCCGGCGTTGAGTTCGCGCGAAATCACGCCCTCTGCAAACGTGATCGCGTCGAGCACCGGGCCGTGCACCTGGGGCATGCACCGCAGCGCGTACGCGTCCTGCACCCGTGAATCACCCTTGCGATGTGATTCGCGGATTGCACTGGATGCGAGGATCGAACGCAGCAGAGCGGCCGAAGCCGACTGGCCGATCTGCCCGCGCGCATCGTGAATGCGCGCGTCGAACGCCGTGTCGGTGCCGAGCAGCGCCTCGAGCGACGCGGCGCCGGCGACATGCGCGGTGTTCCAGAGCGTGCGCGCGTCGCCAACCGCGAGCGCGGCCACGGCGGTATGCGCCTGCGTTCCGTTGATCAGCGAGAGCCCTTCTTTCGGACCGAGCACGATCGGCTCGAGGCCGGCCTTCTTCAGCAGCTCGGCCGCGCCCGCGCGGTGATCGCCCTCCATGAGAGCGCCTTCGCCGATCATCGAGAGCGCCAGATGTGCGAGCGGCGCGAGGTCGCCGCTGGCGCCCACACTCCCCTGCTCCGGCACGATCGGCCAGAGATCTGCGTTGAGCATCGCGCAGAGCAACTCGGGCAGCGCAGCCCGCGCACCGGAGA
Organism: Gemmatimonadota bacterium; assembly: GCA_025362095.1. GTDB lineage: Bacteria > Gemmatimonadota > Gemmatimonadetes > Gemmatimonadales > Gemmatimonadaceae > Fen-1231. The sequence continues at coordinate 2,105 of JANYIJ010000147.1, forward strand.
ATCCCTTTGCCAGCACGTTCGCGCGGAGCAGCATCATCGCGCGCACCTCTCGCCGCGGCAGCGGGGTGCCGACGCCGACGGAATGGCTGCGCACGAGATTCACCTGCAGTGCCGCGAGTTTGTCCGGCGGAATCGCGACATCGGAAAGCTTGCCGAATCCTGTCGTGATGCCGTAGACCACATCGTTCCGCGCGACGATATCGTCCACCACCTTCCGCGTGCCCGCCATGCGCGTTTTCGCGGCAGGATCCAGACTGACGCGCGCGCCGCCTTCCGCCACCGCGCGAACCTGCGCGAGGGTGAGCGTTCGACCGTCGAGGGAAACTTCGGTGCTAGGGCTGACGGTAGTCGCTCCTATTGTAATTGAACTTCACCGACTGCTCCGCTTTCAGCGCGATGTAAAACGTAAACGCAAAGTTGCCGTTCGGCGCCTGCGTAAAGCCGAACACGGCGTTCCAGTCGTGCAGATCGCGCGAGAGCGACAGCGTCTGGGCGCCGAACTGTTTGAGTTCGAGGTCGTAGTTCGTTGCCCAGTTCGCGCTCCACTTGGGCGTGAGCGGAAAGCTCGTGCGGAACTGAACGTTCATCTGCGGCGGATACTGAATGATCGATCCGCCCGCCGTGGTCGCCGCGTTGGACGGGTCCACCGGCGGCGTGAGCAGCGCGTTGCGCACGCAGAGATCGTACTGGATCGGATTCACCGCCTGCAGCGATGCGCACTGCAGCGTGGGATCGAATTTGATCACGTTTCCGCCCACGGGCGGACGCTGCTGGTTCTTTGTGAACGTGATCGATGCGTTGAAATCGCGGGTCTGTTGCCCAAGCAGCAGGTTCTGCGGACTGTTCGGCCCGGTGACCGTCTGCATCTGCGCGAGCGTGCCCTCGGTCTGGTTCATTCCCTGGCGCTGCAGCGTGCCCGTGGTGTCCCTGGGCGCGTTGGCCGCCGGCGGGGGCGGCAAGACGCCGAACAGCCGCTGGAACAGGTGCACGACGGGCGATCGCGAGTCGAGAGTGAACGACGCGCGGATGTCCGTGAGATACGGCGAGAACTTGGCAGAGTCGGAGAGCACACTGCCCTGGAAGAGCGAATAGTCGGAACCGAAATCGAACCCCGGCAGCAGGTCGGAGTGCACCGTATACCCGAAGTTGTCGGTACTGAATCCGGTCTTGTGCAGCGTCTGCGCCCGCTGAAAATCCCAGGTGATCGGCGTGAACGTGAGCGAGAGCACCTTGATCTTCTTCGCGCTCTCCGGATGCGTGATGTCGGAGTCGCCGCCCTGTTTGAGCTTGGCTTCGATATTCGTCGAGAGTCCGAGCGTCGCCTGTTTTTGCGCGAGCGCTCCGAGGTAGCCGTTCGGCGAGCGGCCCGTGGCGAGCAGGTACGCCGTGCTCACCTGCGCCGCGGGGGAATACGAGAACGTGAGCGTCGGGCTGATCGCGTGACGCCACTTCGTCACGGGCCCGAAGCCGTCGAACAACCCGTAGAAGGTGGGCGAGATCGTGAGGCCGTACGAGAGCCGCTTGCTCTGCGAGACCCACGTCGCGCCTGTGCGCTCGCTGCGCACGAAGTACGCGCCGGGATCGACGTTCGCGATCGAAATGTTCGGCGAGATGTTCCACTGGCTCTTGATCAACTGCGGCGTCGCAACGCTGAAGTCGATGTCGACCGTCTCGAGATACGTGCGCTGATAGACACGCAGCGTGCGTGCGGCGGTATCGAGCGGGTTGAGAATTGTGCGGAGCTGCGGGTAGTCGTTTTCCACGTCGCCCGCGCGGATCGCCGCCGTCACCTGAAAATCGCCGATCTTGAACGGCGTCTGCAGCGACAGCTGCGTGTTGTGGGTGCTGCGATCCGCCTTCGTGCTGTCGAGCGTGCCGTCGGACAGCGTGCGGTACTGGTATGCGAAATCTCCCTGCGAATCGAGATGCAGGCTCTGCGCCGCGGAGAACGTGAAGCTTGGCGTCCACAGGAGCCAGCTGTTCACGTTGATCGGCTTGGACGTGATGTTGATGCTCGGATAGTTTGCGTCGACCTGCGGACGACCGGGATATTGGCGGCGCTCGCCGCCGACCTGCAGTGACACCGGCCCCATGTCGCGCGAGTAGCCGATCTGCGAGAGAATCGTCGCCAGCGGCGCGATGGGATTGATCGCGGTTTGCCGCTGTACCGTGGTGTTCGACGTGTAGTTCAGATTCATCGTGAGGCGCGACGCGAGCGAGAAGTTCTGCGCGTGCTGCCAGCTCAGCGTGAAGTTCGACGACCCCGTGCTGAGATTCTGCTCCGAGGCGGAGATCGTTCCAGCGAGAAAATGATCGAGCCATTTGTAGTGGATCGATCCGTGATACCACACCCAGCCGGGATCGACATCGGTGGCCTTCGCGCTGCTGCGCCAGTCCATCGCGAACTGCGCGTCGTAATAATCGGTCAGTGCGAAATAGTAACCGACATTGTAAACGGTGCGCCGATAGTCGGGACTGTTGCGCACGAGCTCGGTGAGGCCGAACTGCGGCGTGAGAATTCCCGAGTGGCGTCCGTGCCGGTCATCCTGAAAGATGAACGGAAACCACATCACCGGGATGTCTTCGATGTACAGAATCGCCGGCCGCGCGACCATCACGGAGCCGCCAACGCGCTTGATCTCCATCGCGCGGAAGTGATAGTGCGGCAGCGTGTCGTCGCAGCTCGTTATGGTGCCGTCGCCGCCGTAGAACGCGTTCCCCTGCCCGGAAGCGGTATCGCCTGAGAACGCGGCGTGGTGAGCAAACACGTACCAGGTGGAACCGCTCTTGGTGGAGGTCGAAATGTTCGACGCCTTCCCTTCCTTGAGGTCCAGATCGTAGAGCAGGCATGGGCGGCCGCCCGCGTGCAGGTCGTCGCTGCGGGACGGATCGTGCAGCACGACCGAGTCGCCGCAGGCGCGGACCGTCGTGGACGTGTCAGAATATGTGATCGTGTCGGCGACAAGCGTCGTGGGATCGCGCTGCACTGCGGCGCGCTGCGCGCCTTTGCGAATCAGCGTGATGGATTTATCAGCGGCGCCAAACACGACTTCATCCGCCTTGTAGCGAATAATCTGGAATCCCTTCTTGCTCATGAGATCGAGCCCGGTGGAATCGGCGGGCTCCCAGCGCACGAGCGGTTCGTTCTTGAGCGAGTCCTTGCGCGCCTGCGCCGAATCCTCGGCGGTGCGCATCGGATTCCTCACCGGCTGCTGCGGCTGCTGTGGCTGGCGCTGCGGCTGCTGCGGTGGCGGCGCGCCACCGCCCTGCGCGCGCATCGTCTGCGGCGCCGCCGCGAGAGCGAGCGCAGTACCCACGGCCGCGGCAATGAAAACGGAATGGATGACGCCCACGCGGCGCGTCACCCCGAGACGCCTCCCGAAAGCTCCGCCTCCCGCTCTCGTTTCAGCCGGGCGCGATAGACGAATCTCGAGACGATGATGCTCACTTCGTAGAGGCCGTAGACTGGAATCCAGAGCATGAGCGTCGAGATGATGAAGTCACCGGGCGTCACGATCTCGCAAATAATCAGCGTCCCAACGGCCGCATGCCGCCGGTACTTCGTCAGGAACTGCGGCGTGACGAGACCGACTGCGGTCAGCACGAGAATCACGATCGGAAGCTCGAACAGGACGCCGAATGCGAGCGAAATCGCAAACAAGAACCCGAAGTACTCCGACGCCATGAGCATCGTGTCGAGCGAATCTCCCGGCAGCTTCTCCATCAGACTCATCGTCACCGGGACGAACACGAACACGCTCATTGCAATGCCGGCCAAAAAGAGCAGCGTCGCGGCAATGAGCGCCGGAATCAGAACCTTCCGTTCTTTTGGTGAGAGCGCCGGCGCAAGAAAAGACCAGATCTGATACCCCACAACCGGAAACGCGAGCACGACGGCGAGCACGACGGCCGCCTGCAGCAGCAGCGTGAATTTTTCGACGGGCCCGGTGATCACCAGATGCTTGCCGTGCAGATACGGCTCGATCGGGTGCGTCACGAATCCGATCACGTCGAGGCCCGACGCGGTCGTGAGCCAAAACGTAAAGATCAGGGCGATCGCGACTGCGAGCAGACTCTTGAGAATGCGCCACCGCAGTTCCTCGAGGTGATCGAGGAACGGCATTTCGGCGGCTGTGCCTTCTTGATCGAGTGGCAGGGGATCGTCCAAAGTTGACGCGCAAACGGCGCCGCGGATTCGCGGCGCCAGCGCGTCACGGCCTCTTGGGGAGTGCTTTCAAGGCGTCCGGCGCTAGCGACGCTTCGAGAGAACGCGGATAGCTGTCGATGATCTTCTGGAAGTATTCCCTGGCCTTGGCTGGCTGATTCGCGGCCTTCGCGGCCAGCGCGCGCTTGTAGAGCGAAGGCGCCGCGAACTCGGCCTTGGTGGGATACTTCTCGACGACCAGCGCGTACACGGAATCGGCGGAGATCGCGATCCCGTCGAGATCGTAACTGCGCGCGATCTTGTACAAGGCTTCAGCGGCGCGATCGTTGTTCGAAAACTGTTCGAGAAAACCCTCGAACGCCGAGCGAGCGACAGCGTAGCTCCCCTTGCGGAACTGTGCATCAGCGGCCTCGAACAGCTGCGCCGGACCCGTTGGCGGACCGCCAGCCGCGCCCTGTGCTGCCGGAGCCGCGCTGGGTTGCGCGGCGGTCGCGAGCTCCGCCTCCTGCCGCTCAAACTGCGCCTTAACGTCTTGAATGCGTTTCTGCGTCTGCCCAGCGAGTTCCTGCACCGTGAGCAACTGCTGCCCGAACTGGTGCAGCGTGACCGAGAGATCGCCTTGAAAGCGCGAGACATCGGATACGAACCGCGCGAGGAACGCATTCAGCGAGCGCAGCGAATCCGACACTGCGCCCACTTGAACCGCAGCCTGCTGGAACTGCGCGCGATGCACGGAATCCGCGCGCAGATTCTCCGCGCGCAGCACGGCGATGTCACCCTGAAGCGTGCGCACGTCGTTGCGCGTGGCGAAACACGCTCCGGCCGCCATCACGATGGCCGGCACCAGCACAAGACGCGCGCAACGACGAATCACCGGGGCATCCTCAGGTTGTCACCGCCGGCGATTATTTCGAATTCGCCGCGGCGATTCTGTGACCACGAACTTTCGTTTTCGCCCTGAGAAGCCGGACGCTCCTTGCCGAAGCTCACCGTCTCGAAGCGCGACGCGCTGACTCCGCGTCCAACGAGGTAGCGCTGTACTGCCGCAGCACGGCGCTGGCCGAGCGCGAGGTTGTATTCGTCGGAGCCGCGAGAGTCGGTGTGGCCGGCGATACGCAAGCGAACGGCGGTGTTGGCGTTCAGGATTCCAACTTTCGCATCGAGCGTCGCCTTTGCGTCGTCGCGGATGTCGTCCTTGTCGTAGTCGAAGTAGACCTTCGCCGCGATCGCGCTGCGCACCGATTCCATCTCGGCGCTGCGACGGCGTGCGTCGGCGGCATCAGCGGCGGCTCTCGCAGCGGCATCAGCGGCGCGGCGCGCGGCCTCGATGGAATCCTGATTCAGGCGCGGTGCAACGGGCGCGGGCGCGACAGGCGCCGGGGTCGGCGGCGGAACTATTTCTGGCTTCTTCTTGCACGCGGATACCGCGAAGAGTGTCAGGGCGATCGCGGCGATCGAGTGTCGTGAGGCGAGCATTTTGGATCTCCGAAGGTGGGGGGACACGTCAGGGTAACTGCGACGGGCGAATGGTGATTGGCGAGTATGCGGCAATTGGCGATGTTAGAATCGAGGCGACCAAGCGCCCATGCGGGCGCCGCCGTGCGTGAGCTGTCTCGTGCGATTCGATTCGGTATCGAGCACCCAGAGTTGTGCGGTCCCTGAGCGCGTTGAAGTGAACAAAAGATGGCGGCCGTCAGGAGCCCACGATGGCTCGGTATTGCGTCCTTCGCTCGTGAACGCCTGCACGCTTCGGTCCCGCAAGCTGATCGCCATGATTTGAAAAACTCCGCCGACCTGTGACTGAAACGCGACCCGTCGATTGTCCGGCGACCAGTCGGGATCGGAGCGATAGAGCTGATCTCCAAACGCCGTCGTCGTCAGCAAATCCGGGTTCGTTCCGTCTGCATCCATAATATACACTTCGGGGTGACCGAGTCGACCGGAGGTGAATGCGATCTGGCGACCGTCGGGACTGAACGTGGGATTCGTATTGAGCGTGCCCTGCCCCGAGCTGAGCCGCGTCGGCGAACCGCCGCCGAATGGCGCCACAGAATAGATGTCCGTGCCGTCGGCCCCCGATGCAAAAGCCAGCGTGTTGCCGTCCGGCGAAAACGCGGGCGACATGTTGAGCGTGTGACCGGAGGAAAAACTCCTCGCGACGCTTCCGCCCGTAAGGTCCTTCACGACAATCGTGTGGTGTCCGCTGTTCGCGAGCTGTTGATACGCGACATAGCGGCCGCTGGGATGCCACGTCGGCGAGAGTCCACCCTCGGTGCCGCCGACCGGGTGCGCCTGCGCGCCGTCCGAGTCCACGATCCAAAGCGATCCGGCGTGCTCGTACATCGCGCGCGTGGCGGCGACGCCGCGCGAGCCTGTGACGAGACGCTCGATTTCGTCGGAGCCGCGATGCACGGTGAAGCGCCACTCGCCGCCGAGCGCCGGCGACGGCAGCGGGAAGTCGATCACGCCGAGCACGCGCGCGCCGCCGACATCGTGCACCACTACGTGCAGCGAGCCCGCTGGCGTGACCGACGCCTGCGCGATTGCCGCAGCGCCAAGCGCGGCGAACACGGGGTAGTTGAGCGGGCCACTCGGCGCGTCACCGCTGTCGGTGGGGATCACCGTGAGACGGTCGCCGAAGTCGAGATCGCGGCCGAGCATCACGCGCACGGAGTCGCCATTGTGACCGCTCACCGGCACGATGAGGACGCCGGGGCGGGTGCCTGGCGCGTAGGTGAGGCCGATTCTTACGCCGCGAGTTGTATCCTGTGAATAGCAGACAGAGGACAGAATACAGGAAACAGAAAACAGTCCACAGCAAACAGATAACAGCGACAACACGCGTCTCATCATTTCAGTTTGCTCGGGTCAAAGCTGAATACCACCGGCAAGACATCGTCCGCGTACCCCGTTGGCAGCGCGCCGAAACTGCGCGACGCGGCATCGACGGCGCCCTGCGCCTCGATGTCGAACGAGAGGTTCCCGCTGCGGCTGATGAAACGGAATCCCGTCACCTTGCCGTTGCGATTGATCATGAAGAACACCTCGGCGCGCAGCGCGCCGACGTTCCCTTTCGGTGAAAAGTTCAGCGCGATCTGACGGACGATGTTCGTAAGATATCCGGGGAACGGAAAATCGACGCCTTCGGTCGTGATGTTCTGCACGTCGGCGCCCTTACCGCCCGTTGGACCTCCGCCTGCTTTCGGCGCGTCCTTCGCGATCGCTGCCTGCTTTGTCGCCATTTTGGGTGTGGCCTGCACCACCGCCTTCGGAACTTTTTTCGATTTCACCGCGGTCTTCACCGGTTTCGTTTCTTTCGTCACGGCCTTGGGCGGAGCTTTCGCAGGCACCGCGGGAGCCGGTGCGCTCGTGACGACGCCCGCGGCGCGCTCGCCAGCTGGCGCCGCGATCAGTTCCACTTTGTACATCGGCGGCATGGGCGCGCCCGAGGCAGCGTGGATGATCAGCAACGGCAGGATGATCGCCGCATGCAGCACCGCCGATGCGCCGATGGGCCCGGCCAGCGAGCGGGGCGCGCGGCGCGCCGTCATCATTTCACGACCTCTTCCGGCTCGGTCACGAATCCAAGGTTGGTGACGCCTGCCGCCTGGATGATCGAGAGCACTTGCGCGACGATCCCGTAGTTCACGTTTTGATCGGCGCGCAGGTACACGCCCTCTTTGCCCTGACGTTTCGCGAGCCCTTTGAACGAGGCGCGAAAAGTTTTCAGACTCATCTTCAGATCGCCCGCAAAGATCGAACCGTCGCGCGTGATCGAAATCACGAGACCGCCTTTCGACTCGAGCGGCGACGCATCCGTCTTGGGGAGCTTCACGTCCACACCGCCCTGCATGATTGGCGCCGTGATCATGAAGATCACCATGAGGAGCATCATCACGTCGATCAGCGACACGACGTTGATCTCCGCGTTCAGCGGCGAGCGTTCGCCCCGCGAGCGCCTGCGCATCTAGATCCTGCCTTCCCTAGCCATCAACGCAATCACCTCGGATCCGAAACCGTCGAGCTCGCCGTCGAAGCGGTTCAGCTTCGTCGCGAAAATGTTATACCCGAACACGGCGGGAATGGCGACGGCCAGCGCGACGGCCGTGGCCGTCAGCGCCTCGGCCACGCCGGGCGCGACTGCGCCAAGGTTGCCGGCACCGCTCTTGGCGATTCCCAAGAACGCGGAAATCACGCCGAGCACAGTGCCGAGCAACCCCATCAGGGGACTCGCGGATCCAATGATGGCGAGGCCGGGAATCGAGTGCCCTAGCTGGTCGCGCTCGGAGTTCGAAGCGGCGTCGAGCAGGAGCCGCAGCGCTTCCACCTGCGATCCCGAGAGCGGCGCGCGGGCGTTGCCGCCGTCTGCTGCGAGCGGAGTGGTGTCGTGCAGAAACTGGATCGCACGGGCGAAGACGCGCGTATACGGGCTCGGCTTCACGCGCTTCGCGAGCTGCACCGCCTGATCGATGCGCGAGACCTTCGCGAACTCGACGAGAAATGCGTCGCTCGCCTTGTACACGCGGCGGAACTCCAGCCACTTCGCGAGCATGATGCCCCAGCTCACGAGGGAGAGGACGGCAAGCAGGGCCAGAACGCCCTGCGTGACGTAGCTGGCGCTCTTCACCAGTTCGATGGGAGTGCTTGGGATTGCGGCGCTGGCCTGCAGTAGTGGAGTCACGGCGATGCGGAGTGCGGGATTGAGAAGGGAGATTAGAGAGTAAACCCGATGCGGAGTGCGGAGGAGGAATGCGGGATTCTAGGCCGGCTTTCGGAACCAGGCGTAGGTCTCTGCGAGACCGGCTTCCAATTTCACTTTCGGTTTCCAGCCGAGAATTTTTGCCGAC
>JANYIJ010000166.1 GCA_025362095.1 Gemmatimonadota bacterium
AGCGACTGGCCCGGCGCGATAGCGCGCACGGGCTGATCGAGCGCGAGTTCGATTTCATCGCCGGTCATGCGCACGATTTCCGCGGGCACGATAGGCGCGCGGTGCCGCACGCGCACGCCGACGCGATCGCCTACCGCTGGTGTGGGATCCACAAGCCAGTTCAATCCGCGCGCGATCACGCCGAGGCCGAACACTTCTTCGCGTGGCCCGATCACCACCGCGCGATCCGCCGCGCGAATCGCGGTGACAAACATTGGTTCGTCGTAGCCGCCGGGCACGCCGCGGCGCTGTCCGATGGTGAAATGCGCGAAGCCGTTGTGCTCGCCCACGACAGTGCCGTCGCTCAGAACAATCGGTCCCGGCGAAAGCGACGGCGCATCAGCGCCCAAGTGCTGCTCGAGAATCTTCGCGTAGTTGCCGTCGGGCACGAAGCAAATTTCCTGACTCTCCGGCTTCTCGGCCACGAGATTCAATCCGAGCTCATGCGCGAGCGCGCGGGTTTCGGGCTTGGTCATCTCGCCCACCGGCAGCAGCATGCGCGCGATCGCTGCGCGCTCGATGCCCCAGAGAAAATACGTCTGGTCCTTGGCGTCGTCGGTGCCGCGATTGAGCTCACCGTTCACGACGCGCGCATAGTGGCCGGTCGCCACGAACTGCGCGTCGATCTGATCGGCCTTCTGCACGAGATCGTGGAATTTCGTGAAGGTGTTGCATCGCACGCACGGAATCGGCGTGCGGCCGCGCGCGTACTCGGAAACAAAATCATCGAGCACATCGCGCGTGAAGGACTTCTCGAGGTTCAGCACATAGTGCGGAATCCCGATTCGTTCAGCAATCCGCCGCGCGTCGTTCACGCTGTCGAGCGAGCAGCACGGTTTATCCGGCACGTCGGCGCCGTCGCTGTGCAGCTTCATGGTGGCGCCCACCACATCGTAGCCATCGCGCACGAGCATCGCGGCGGCCACCGACGAATCGACGCCGCCCGACATCGCAACCAACACACGAGGCTGGGCGCGAGGTCTCACTAGACGCTCGCCAATCCGCGCGCCTTGAGCGCGAGAGCGGGGAAGACCTCCGATACGCGATCGATGCACGCGTCGGTGGTGAGCGAGCCGAGGCTCATGCGGATCGCGGCGTTCGCGACGTCGGTGTTGATGTCGAGCGCATTGAGCACATGCGACGCACCGACGCTTCCGCTCTGGCACGCGGATCCGCCGGAGCAGGCAATGCCCTGAAGATCGAGTGCCATCAACATCGACTCGCTGTCGGTGCCGGGGATCGAAAGGTTCAGCACGTGTGGCGCCCGCTTCGCGCCGCGACCATGAATGATCGCGTCGGGGAGCTTCGCGAGAATCGCGGCCTCGAGCCGGTCGCGGAGACGCGTGAGGCGCTCCGATTCCGCTGCATGCTCGGCGATCGTGAGTTCGGCGGCGGTTGCGAGCGCGACGGCGTACGCGACGTTTTCGGTTCCGGGCCTGCGACCGCGATCCTGCGATCCGCCGAAGAAGAGCGGCTCGAGCGGCGTGTTGCGGCGGATGTACATCGCGCCGATTCCTTTGGGCGCGCCGATTTTGTGGCCGCTGATCGAGAGAAAATCGAAAGCTGTTTTGCGGGCGTCGATCTCGACTTTTCCGAATGCCTGCACTGCGTCGGTATGGAAAATCGCGCCGTGCGATTTCGCGAGCGGCGCGAGTTCCTCGATCGGCTGGATGGTGCCAATTTCGTTGTTGACCCACATAACCGTACAGAGCGCGGTGTCGTCGCGGATGAGTTCGCGCGCGGAGCTCATGAGGACCGTGCCGGTCGAATCCACCGCGAGCATCCGCTCTTCGGCGCCTTCCTTCGAGGCCTGGTGTACCGACTGCAGAACGGCTTTGTGTTCGATGGGTGAGGTGACGATCGCGTTCCGCCCTTTCGGCTTCAGCACGCGCCAGCCGCCGAGGATCGCGAGGTTATCGCCCTCAGTGCCGCCGGAGGTGAAGCACAGTTCGTCCGCGTTGGCGCCAATGCACTTGGCGACGCGCTCGCGCGCGGCGTCGAGGGCGGTGCGGGCCTCGCGGCCCCAGCGGTGCGTGCTCGACGGGTTCCCAAAGCGCGGGCCGAAAAACGGCTGCATGGCTTCGAGGACTTCGGGGCGCACGGGAGTTGTAGCGGCGTGGTCGAGGTAGATCGGTACGGGCATGGGCTAAATATAACGGCGACTTGCAACTGGCAACTGGTGAGAGGGACTTCGCGAATTGCCGACTGGTGAGAGGGACTTCGCGAATTGCCGCTCACTAGTCGCTAGTCACCAGTCGCCCGTTGTATCGACTCCTCCATCTCATCCAGCGACTTCGGCCAGTCCTTTTTGAGCAGTCGCGACATTCCGCGGTCCGCGAGCAGCTTTCCGCCTGTCTGGCAGGTGGGGCAGTAGTCGGTCTCGTTGTCGGCGTAGCGAATGCGCTGGACCGGATCGCCGCACATGGGGCAGGGCTCGCGGAATTTTCCATGCACCGCCATCTCGGGTCGAAACGCGGTGACCTTTTCTGGAAACTTGTCGCCCGCTTCGGCGCGCAACCGCGCGATCCATTCAGTCATCGTCGAGATCGTCGCGACGTGCAGGCGCGCGGCCTGTTCAACAGTGAGTTTCGAAGTGAGCAGCAGCGGCGACAGTTTTGCGCGGTGTAGAATCTCGTCGGAGTACGCGTTGCCGATCCCGCTGAAGAGCCGCGGATCCGCGAGCGATCGTTTCAAGGTGTGATTCTCTGACCGCAGCCGAGCCGCAAAATCCGCCGGCGACGAGTCCAGGATTTCCAGTCCGCCGCGATCGAAGTCGCGCAGCGCCGCTTCGCCGCGCACGAGATAGATCGAGGCGCGACGCTTCGTTCCTGCCTCGGTCAACACGAGCGTTCCAGATTCAAACTCGAACGCCGCGAGTGCGAGCCGCCGGCTCAGCTTGGGCGTCTTGTGGTGCCACTTGAGACGTCCGGCGACCATGAGATGGATCACCAAGAAGAGGTCATCGTCGAGCGCGAACACAATCCGTTTTCCCGTTCGCCGAAGTTCACGAACGGCCTTGCCGCCGACCGTCGAGATCGGAGGATCGACCGACCGCAGAACGAATGGGCTCACGAGCTGCACCCGCCACATGGCGCTGCCTAGCACCCGTTGCTCGAGCGCCTCGATGTACACGGTGATATCGGGCAGTTCGGGCATGCGCTTACGATCTCGGGTGCCTACCGTCCGCCGTAGACTCTCGCCCGGATGGCCCACAGATCGGGAAAGAAGCGCTGACTGATCGTTTTCTGCAGGTACTTCGCGCCGAGTGTTCCGCCGGTGCCGCCTGTGCCAGGTCCAATGATCCGCTCGACGAGCTGCACATGGAGAAATCGCCAGCGCGCGAAACCCTGTTCGTACTCGAGCAGTTCTTCCGCGAGGAGCAGGAGCGTCGTGTGCTCCTCACTCGCATAGATCTTCTCGATGGTCACGCCGTGCTTTGCGAGGAGCGCGCCGAAGAGATCCTGCAGCGTCGGACGGTCGAGCGCGCGCTGCACCAGCGGCGGAACCGGCCCATGCTCCGTGAGCGCCTGCAGGAAATGCGGATCGCGCAGGCCCGAGACGGCTTCGATCGCGCGGAACTGAATGCTCTGCGATCCGCTCGACGAGCCGAGGTAGCCGCGGAACTGGGCGAAGCGCTGCGGCGGCAGTGTGTCCAGTGCCGAGAGCTGGTTCGTGACGATTCCGACGAGCCCGTTGATGCGTTTGATCGCCTGCAGCGACGCGGGCGCGTCGCCCGAAGCGAGCCGCGTGATCAGCGCGTCGAACTCGTGCAGGATGACTTTGAACCAGAGCTCACTTGCCTGATGGACGATTATGAAGAGCAACTCGTCAGGGTGTTCCGGCGAGGAACGCGGGCGCTGGAGCTCGAGCAATGATTCGAGCGCCAGGTAGGAGCCGTAGTCGACGTCGCGGTGAGCGTCGTTCGAGTCGCTCTTGGAATCGTGCGGGCTCAAAACGACGAGACCTCGAGCGCCATCAGATCATCGACGCGCATCGTTTCCGAAGTGTGGAACGGCTCGCCGTATTTACAGCGAATGAGCGAGCCGTAGTGCGCCGCCTGATGGCGGATGATGTCGTATAGTGGCTCGCCGTTGGGAAACACTTCTCCACCCTGAATTGCTCCGTCGAACTGCGACGAGTAGCACTTGATGGCGGCGAGCTTGGTTTCGAATTCGTCGGAGATATCGAGGACGAACGTTGGCTTCTCGTGGTCTTCGCGGAATGAAAGCGCGTGCAGCAGTTTGAGCGGTCGGTGCGCGCCGTGCGACGGATCTCCGGCCGCGAGCTTCACCAGGCCCGAGACAAAGCACGCATCGCGCACGAGCTGCGCGGTGACGTGATGATCCGGATGGCGGCCCTGACGCGCGGGCGCGATGACGACGCGCGGTTTCAGACGGCGGATGACGGATGCGACCGCGGCGCGCGTCTCGGGCGTGTTAGTGATGCCGGCGTCGGGGAGTTCGAGATTTTCCCGGACCGCCACGCCGAGGAGTTTCGCAGACTCGGCGGCCTCGGCCGCGCGCGTTGCAGCGGAGCCGCGAGTTCCCATTTCGCCCTGTGTGAGGTCGAGGATCCCGGTCAGGCGGCCCTGCCGCGCGAGTTTGGCGAGCGCTCCGCCGGCGTTCAGCTCGGCGTCGTCGCGGTGGGCGAAGATTGCGAGAACATCAACGTTGGCCATTCTCAATAATAGGGTGCGCGGACGCGGCGAGGGAGGCAGATTCAGCGCGTACGGTTCACTCAACTTTTGCGAGAACACCGATGAAATCGATAGTCGCACCGAAAGCCCCGCCCGCCGGCGGCCACTATTCCCACGCGATCGTGCACGGCGGGCTCGCCTTTGTCTCCGGCCAGCTGCCGTTCGTCCCGGGCAGCACCGACCGAACCGTTGGCACGATCGAGGAGCAGACCGAGCAGACCCTGCTCAATGTGGGAGCGGTGCTCGAGGCGGCTGGCAGTTCGCTCGCCAAATGCGTCCAGATGACGATCTACATCTCTGATATGGAGCTGTGGGGCCGCGTGAACACTGTCTATGCGAAGGTCATGGGCGACAGCAAGCCGGCGCGGGCCGTGGTGCCTGTTGGCTTGCTGCACTACGGCTACCAGATCGAAATACAGGCGGTCGGCGCAGTAGAATAAACCGTGACGGAAAAATCAAACGGCGGACGGCAATCTCTGCCGTCCGCCGTTTGAAACTTCAAAAACAACTGCTTACAGAGCTGGGGGCGGACGCTGACCGCGACCAGCCGGCATCGCTGCGATGTTGTCCGCGAGCTTCTTCTTGTCGCCGTCGTTCGAGAGCAGCATGGCAAGATCGGCGTTGCGCTTGTCGGTGATCTTCTTGCGCTGGTCGGCGGCATCCGGAGCAGCGCGATCGACGCCACGGCTCTCTGCACCGGCCTTCGTGAGGATGTCGACGGCCTTCGCCTTGATGGCGTCGGTGAGCGTGATGTCCTTGAACATGGCGTCAACCTGCTGCGCCATGCGCGCCGCGATCTGCTCGGGCGTCTGCTGCATTCCGCCGCCACCACCGCCACCACCACCCTGGGCGCTGGCCGAGCCGGCCATTACCGCAAGCATCGCCGCTGCCACGAGAATCTTCTTCATTGCAATTCCTCCAAGACCACCGGTGAATGACGAGACGGCATCGTAGCCGCCTCGTCGGTACACATGACACGTTAACAACGGATGAGACCGTCGGAGCGTTAGGGATTTCCCTTGACGCCCGGTCGCTCAGCCCTTGCCGAGGCCAGAAATTGGCCGTCCGACAACCGTTTTGCAACGGCCCCGCAACTAGAACTACCCTACTCGTACCGCAAAGCTTCCACAGGGTTCATTCGAGCGGCGCGCCGCGCCGGAATCACCCCGAAAATGAGCCCAATCGCCACGCTGACGGCCACCGCCACGAGGGTCAGCCCAACGGGTGTATTTGCCTCGATATTCATCAGGGAGGTCACCCCGCGCCCAGCCGTGAGCCCCACCAGAATCCCGAGGACTCCGCCGATCCCGGTCAGCGTCGCGGCCTCGATCAAGAACTGAAGGAGGATGTCCCGCCGCGTCGCGCCGAGCGCTTTGCGCACGCCGATTTCGCGCGTGCGCGCCGTGACCGAGACCATCATGATCGCCATCACGCCGATTCCACCGACCATCAGCGCGACCGATGCGAGCACGAGCATCACGAGAAAAAAGATGTCGGTGATCGACGTGAAGGTGTCGAGAATCTGCGACTGGCTCATCAGGTCGAAATTGTTGTGGTCGGCGGGCCGCAACTTTCGCATCGAACGCATCTCGATCGTAACAGCGTCCATCGCATCGGCCACGCTCACGCTCGGCCTGGGCTTTACGCAGATGAACAACGCGTTGGTTTTATCGATGTGAAAATTGTGCGTGACGAATTCGAACGGAAATACGGCGCCGATTTCCTGCCCCGGCGGCGAGAAAATATTCGCCGGCGGCTGGTACAACCCTACGACCTGCACGGGCCGCCCGCCGGCGACGATCGTCTTGCCGATCGGGTCTATGCGGCCGAAAATCCTGCGCGCCTGCGCTTCCTGAATCACGATCACCGGCGCGCCGCTGCGCAGTTCCGCCTTTGTGAACCAGCGCCCTTCTATCAGCTCGCCACCCTGAATCTCTTGATAGCGATCGTCCGCGCCGAACCCGGCGATGCTCTGCGTGCGCGCGCCCTGATAGTCGAGACGCAGCTGGATCTGCGCCCAAATGCCGGCGTACTCGATCTGCGGTATCTGCGAGATTCGGTCCGCCTCTTCGGCGATCAGTGCCGGGCGAATGCGAATCCATTTGGGGAGATCGTCGGGATTCACGGGCGTGGTATTGAAGACGCGCATGACATAGAACGTCGACGGGCCCGCGACCGAGATCGTGTTGAGGATCTGATCGCGAACTCCCTGCACGATCGTGGCCATGGTCATCACTGTCGCCACGCCAATCACGACTCCCAGAATCGTGAGGCCCGAACGCAGCTTGCTCACGCGCAGCGCGTCGAACGCGATATCGATGTTTTCCCGCAGCTGGTCGAGCGATATACCGCGCACTACTCGGCCCTCAGCGCAGTGATCGGATCGAGCCGCGCCGCGCGCCGCGCGGGATACACACCGAACACGACACCGACCGTCGCGCCCAGCGTGACAGCGAGGATCACGGACCATCCCGTAATTCGGGCGGGCAGTGGCGACACCGACGCCACCAGTTCAGCAAATGCCCACCCTCCCACCACGCCGAGCAGACCGCCGAGTATTGCCAGTGCGACAGACTCAGCGAGGAACTGCCGCTCAATGTCGCGCGAGCGCGCGCCGACTGCTTTGCGAATTCCGATCTCGCGCGTGCGCTCGGAAACCGACATCAGCATGATGTTCATGATCACGATGCCGCCCACCACTATCCCGATCGCGACCACGGCGGGGATGACGCTGAACAGCACTGCCGTGAGCTGCTTCCAGAAATTCACGAGCGCGGCCGCCGTCTCGAGCGAGAAATTATTTTCCTGACCGGGGCGGAGATGATGCGCAACTCGCATCGCTTCTTCCGCGCGGAGCATCGCGTTGTCCACGTCCTTCGCGTCGCGCATCTTCACCGAAATCGTCGTGGTGAGGCGGCGCCCGTACAGCATTTCGTAGCGCGAGAACGGGATGAGCGCGAACGAATCGAAGGACTGCCCGAGCACCTGTCCCTTGGCCGCGACCACGCCGATCACTTCGAAATGCTCGCTGCCGAGCCGCACGTCCTGGCCGATCGGGCTGACGCTTTCGAATAGTTTCTCGGCCACCTCGTGTCCGAGCACGACCACCGAGCGGCGCTGCTCAAGGTCCGTTTCGGTGAGTGGGCCGCCCGCGTCGAAGCGATAATCCTGTACTTCTTGGTACGGCGGCGTGACGCCGAAGACGAGGATGTCGCCCACCTCGCGGTTGCGCCACGCGATGTCGGAGCGCGGAGTGGGGAATCCGGTCGTGAGGCCGATCGCCTGTGCGTCTGGAATTGCGAGGCGGACCGCGGCGGCGTCGGTTGCGTTGATGCGCGGCCGGCGCGCCACGCGCTTCATTTCTTCGTCGTCGTAGAGTCCGATCTGGATAGGCGAGCGCCGCACCTGGAACGCGTTCGTGCCCACGATCGCGCCCGCGAGGTTCTCCTTCACGTACGCGTTCATCCCCTGGATGATCGCCACGACGGCGACGAGGAAGGCGACGGAGACGATGATGCCGAGGAGCGTGAAGAAAGACCGGAGCTTGTTAGCCCGGATCTCGCCGAAGGCGACGCTCAACAGATCGGTGATGCGCATGTATAACTTGGCAACGTGCGACCGGCGATAGGCAACCGATCGTTGCCAGTCGCCAGTCGCCGCTGTTCCTATTCGTGTCTTAGTGCCTCCACGGGATCCATCCTCGCTGCGCGCGCTGCTGGCATCATTCCGAACAGAATTCCGGTTCCGGCGGCAGCGATCAGCGACACAACGATCGCCTCGATCGGAATCGATGCGGGAATTGGCGTATAGATGTTGACCAACTCGGCGAGAATCGCGCCGATGATCAGCCCGATCCCGGCGCCGAGCGTCGTAAGCGTCGCCGCCTCGACGAGAAACTGCCACAGAATGATTCCCGCCGTCGCGCCGAGCGCCTTGCGCACGCCGATCTCGCGCGTCCGCTCGGTGACCGAGATCATCATGATCGCCACCACGCCCACGCCGCCGACGAGCAGCCCGACTCCCGAGAGCGTGAGCCCCACGAGGAAAATCGTGCCGAAGAATTGATTGAAGAGATCGAGAATGCGATCTTCGCCCACGAGATAAAACGAATTCTTCGCGCCGGGCTTAATGCCGCGGCGGCTGCGGAGCGTGGCGGTGACGGCATCCATCGCTTCGTCGCGCGTCACGCTCGGCTGCGGCATCACCGCAACGTTGATACCGCGCTTGTACACGCTCAGATGTCGCCACGCGGTCATCATCGGAACGATCGCGCGCGGGTTGTCCGGACCGGTCCCGCTCAGCGTCTTGAGAAATCCCGCCTTGGTGTGGAACACGCCGATCACCGTGAACGGCTTTCCCTCCATCGTCAGTTCCTTTCCGATCGGATCGGAGTCGCCGAACAGCTGCGACTTGAGCGTGTCGTTCACGATCACCACCTGCGCGGCGCTCTGGTTTTCCCCTTCGGTGAAGCTGCGCCCGGGCGAGATGTCTGCGCGATCGGTGCGAATCCAGTCGGTGGTGTATGCGTCGTAGCCGACGCCTTTGAGCTGGTGATCGCGGTAGATCATCGTCGTCTGATTGCCAATGCGCGCGACGGCGAATGCGACCTCCGGAAGCGCCTGGATGGCGTGCAGCTCGTCGAGCGTGACCGGCGGGTTCTTGCGGTCGGGACAATCGTCGGGCCCGTTGCACGGACTGCTCGGGTCGCGGCGATTGATCTGGAAGGTCGTCGCGCCGAACTCGTCGAGGTCCTTCTGGAAACTCTCGCGAATGCCGTGAACGGCGGCGGCCATCGCAACCACGACGAACACGCCGACGGCGACACCGGATATCGTCAGTGCCGCGCGGACCTTGTTGCCGCGAATCGCATCGAAGGCAATCGTCACACCTTCGAGCGCCATCGCGATTCTCGCGAGAATCTTTCTCATTCTTGTCGCAGCGCCGCGATCGGATCGAGCCGCGCCGCCCGTGATGCGGGGTAGACGCCCGCCACGATGCCGACGCCGGCGCCGAGCACTAGGGCCATGCCGATCGACCAGGGCGCAACGGCGGCGGGGAGCGGCGTGAGCATCGAGACGACCTTCGCTGCCGCGAGTCCGAGCGCGATGCCGATCGCCGCGCCGATCACGCTAAGCGTCGAGGCCTCGATCAGAAATTGCGAGAGGATGTCGCTGCGCTTGGCGCCCAGCGCTTTGCGGATTCCGATCTCTCGCGTGCGCTCCGCGACCGCCACCAGCATGATGTTCATGATCACCATCGCGCCCACCACCAGTCCGATCGCAGGAAGTGCGGTGCCGAATACGATCATCTGCTTCTTGAGCCCGTCGAAGAACGCGAGAGCAGAGTCTTCGGTTTCGAGAGCGAAGTTGTCCACCTTGCCCGGGGGCAAATGGCGAACGCCGCGCATCACCTCTCGCGCGCTTTCGATTCCGTCCTGCATCACCTCGCGCGTCGGGCCCTGCACGATCATCGACTGCAGGTCGCCGCGCGGCTGAATCAGGCGGCTCACCGGAGTCGTCCATGGCACAATCGCCTGGCGATCGAGCGAGAAGCCGAACACGCTCCCCTGTTTTTCCAAAATGCCGATGACCGTATACGGCATGCCGCCGATGCGCAGCTGCCGGCCGAGCGGATCGAGTTCGCCGAACTGGCGCTCGACGATATCCGTGCCGATAACGATGACCTTCGCACCGGCGCTGACTTCCTGCGCCGTGAATGCGCGGCCGCTGGTGATGTTGAGCTTCTTGATGTCGAAGTAGCTGGCCTCGGTCGCGATCACCTGCGCCTGGCGCGGTCGCGCGTAGATCGTCGATGCGTAGATGAAACTCTGGTTGACGATCGCCGACGTGTTCCCGACGGGCTGCACGGAGCGAACGAGCTCGACGTCGGCCGCATAAATGCGCGGGCGGCGCTGGAACTCACGCCACTGATCGTCGGTCGTGTTCGGATTGAAGTTCGGCCGCCGCCGGAACGTGAACGTATTCACGCCGATGATCTTCGCGGCGAAATCGTTCTCGACGTAGTTGCTCATCCCCTGAACGATCGAGACGACGGCGATGAGGAACATCACGCCGATCATCACGCCGAGCAGGGTGAAGAAGCTTTTCAGCTTCTGCACCCTGATCGTGTTCAGCGCGAGGCGAACCGACTCGAGGAAGGGCATCGTCGCCCTCTACGAGAGGACTAGAGTCCGAGTTTCGAGGTGAAGTTTTCCTTGCGTTCGTCGCTGGCGATCAGACCGTCACGCAGCACGACCACGCGGCGCGCGTGCGCGGCGATGTCGGGCTCGTGGGTCACCATGATGACCGTCTGCCCGGTCTCCGCGAGGTTCTCGAACACCTTCATGATTTCCTCGGACGTCGTCGAGTCGAGGTTACCGGTCGGCTCGTCGGCGAGCAGGATCGACGGGCGGTTCACCAGCGCGCGCGCGATTGCGACGCGCTGACGCTGTCCGCCGGAGAGTTCGTTCGGGCGATGCGTCGCGCGGTTGTCGAGCTGCACCTTGGTCAGCGCCTCCATCGCGCGCTCTTTGCGCTCGGCCGATCCGATGCCGGCGTACACGAGCGGGAGCTCCACGTTGTGGAGCGCGCTCGCGCGGGGAAGCAGGTTGAAGGTCTGGAAGACGAAGCCGATTTCTTTGTTGCGCACGCGGGCGAGTTCGTCGTCGTTCTTCTGCGAGACGAGTTCGCCGCTCAGCCAGTACTCGCCGGCGTTCGGCGTGTCGAGGCAGCCGATCAAGTTCATGAACGTCGACTTGCCCGAGCCCGATGGGCCCATGATGGCGACGTACTCGTTGCGGCGGATCGCGAGATCGACTCCGCGAAGCGCGCGGACGATTTCGCCGCCCATGTCATATTCGCGCTTCAGGCCGCGGGTCACGATCACCCAGTCCTTATCGGGCTGGGCACCGGCCGCCTGAACGACGGCCGCGCGTTCCGCGGTGGTGCTGAGCGCTACATCATCGGTGTGTGGACTCACGGCTTCGTGCTCCCAGTTGCTTTCGTGTCGGCCGGCTTCATGTCACGCACAAGCGTGCCGTCTTTGAGGTCGCGGATTGCCTGATAGGTGCCGCCCACGATCTTGTCGCCTTCCTTTAGACCGGACAGTACCTCGAAGTGTTTCTCGCCTGCAATCCCTACCTTTACGGGCTTGAAGGTCACTTTGTTGTCCACGCCCACCACAAATACGCCTTCGACGTCTTTCTTGCCCACGGCCTTGCTGGTCGAGGACTTTGCGGCCGGCCGCTGCGCAGTATCGGACGGCGTCACGGTCTGGTTCTCGCGAACTGTCAGCGCGATGATCGGAATCGAGATCACCCGCTTGCGGCTGTCGGTGATGATCTTGGCCGTTGCCGAGAAATCCGGCTTGGTGTCCTTGGGCGGGTTGAGCAAGCGGATCGTCACTTCGTAGTCGATCGCCTGATCGCCCGTGGTGGTCGTCGTGCCCTTCACGGAGCTGTTCGAGATCTCCACGACCTTGCCGAGGAACGTGGTGTCGGGAAACGCGTCGAGCTGGACGATGGCCGAGTCGCCGATCGCGATGCGCGAGACGTCGGTTTCATCGACCTTCACCTTGGTCTCGAGCACGCTCATATCTGAAATCGTGAGCAGCGTGGCCGCATCCTTGTTCAGCGTGCCCTGAATCGCGGTTTCGCCGTTCTGCACGACGAGACGGGTCACGCGGCCGCTCATTGGCGCGCGGATGGTCGTCTTCTCGAGGTTGACCTTGGCGTTGGTCACTCCCGCCATGGCCTGCTCGGTGTTGTGCTTGGCCGCGTCGAGCATGGCGGCGTCGACGTCCATCGTCGTCTTCAACTGTTCCATCTGATCGTCGGACACGAGATTCGGATTGCTCTTCCGGATCTCGCTCTGACGACGAAAGTTGGCCTGGGCCTGATTGAGATTTGCCTGCGCCTGCGTCTCGGACGCCTTGGCGTTCGCGACCTGAGCCTCGGTCTGCGCGACCACGGCCTGATAGGTCTGCGGATCGATCTGCAGCAGGAAGTCCCCCTGCTTCACGAAATCGCCTTCCTTTACTGTCAGTTTTATGATCTTGCCGGTGATGTCGGACGACAGGTCCGCCTTCGTGTGCGGCGCGACCTGCCCGCTCGCAGTCACCGAGGCGACGAGGTCGCGCTTGGCGACTGACTCGATGCGCACTTCGGTGGGCTGTTTGTTTTTCTTGGCGGCCGTCACTGCGATCACGCCGCCGATGGCGATGACCGCGACGCCCAAGATCCCGAACTTCATCCCTTTGCTCATGACTATCCCCGGTTAGCGAAGGGAGCGGCCGACGGCACTTTCCAGTGCCGCGAACGCCCGATGGAATTCAAATACCGCATTGATCCTGCCTGCTTCCGCGGACTCGTAGTCGCTGCGCGCCTGCTGCAGGTCGACGAGAGAGTTCAGCCCGACGCGGTAGCGTTCTTCGGCAAGCTGCAGCGCTTCGCGCGCGGCCACCGAGTTGGACTCCTGCAACTTCAAAGCTTGATAGTCGGCCAGCAGCGTCACGTGGGCCGCCTGAACGTCGGCGTTCAGCTTGAGCTGCTCGGCTTTCAGGCTGTACTCGGCGTC
>JANYIJ010000180.1 GCA_025362095.1 Gemmatimonadota bacterium
CGAATGCGAACAGTAAGCGCCGCGCGCTTTGATGTGTGAGTAGTGGCTTTCGTGTGGTGAGGGAGGTTGCTGGTGTATGTCCAGGAAAGAGGTCGCGAAATCCGCACTGCTGTCCCGGTTCCCCAAAGGTACACCGTCACTTCCATCGACGTGCGCCCGCGATCGCGGAAGCTCGCGCTCACCGCGTACGTGAGATTGCGGCGCGATCGGATTTCCGCAAACATGCGCCCGGAAAGAACCGCCGATGCAATTCGCAGCGCAGGCGCATCGGGGCTGTTCGCCGGCGGACCGTTGATGAAACCTTGGATATAGTTGGTCGGCAGCTGACGCTGATCGAAGATGACGTCCGCCGGCCGCGTCGGCATCGTGTCGGGCATGGTCCACACGTACTTTCCCGCGGGCAACCGTCCCAGCGTTGAGCTCACCAGCGCCTCGACCTTCGCGCGGGAGACGTTGCCCACGATCACGAGCAGCATTCGTGACGTGACCATCTGGTCGCGTTCGTACGTGCGCAGCTCCGTCCGCGTGATGCGCGAAAGCGAACTCTCCGTGCCCACTGGCGAGAGCGCGTACGGCGATCCCGCGTATGCGATGCTGTCGGAGAGATAATCCAGTGTCGCTTCCGGGCTGTCGGCGCGCTGCCGCACGCCGCTCACCATTTGGTCGCGCACGAATTCCACGGCGCTTGAATCGAGCGAGGGGTGCATGATACGTTCGGCGAAGATCGACCAGGTGGAATCCAGCTCGCTCACGGTGGTGTGCACGCTGACCAGTGTCCAGTCTTCGTTGGGAGCGACCGGAATTTCACTTCCCGTCCGCGCGAGCGCGCGACGCATGGCGTCTTTCGGATACTTCGTGGTGCCGAACTCGCTGACCGTCAGCAGAAAATTTTCTATCCCCGCCGTGCGCGGCGTCATCTGCCGCACGCCGCCCAGCAGGTAGAGATTCGCCACGACGATCGAGGCGGTGGTTTTCCGCTGAATAACGCGCACGCCGCTCACGACATATGTCACGGTCGCCGTATCAGACTGCGCGCCTGCGGTGCCAGCCGCGAGCGCGAGCGCCAGAATCAGCCGCTTCATGGCGCCACTCCCGGCACCACTCCGATCTTCACGAGTTCATCCTCTGTCAGCTTGATGCGCACACGGTCCTCGTGCGTCATCAGCACGCCGACGACATGCGGCTTGCCGAGGATGTACTTCGTGGCGTAGTCGCGCAGGTTCTGCGGCGATCGACGTGCCATCTCGTCGATGTACTTCATATAGTAGTCGAGACCGGACGCGGCCCACCAGAATCCAATCGTGTGCGAAAAATCCGAACTCTTCTCCGTGCCGAACGCGGTTGAGACTGCACGGGTTGCTTTCGTGGAGTTGAGCTCTTCCTGCGAGAAATATCCCGGCTTCACCGATTCGTCGAGCTCGTACATCATCGCGGCGAGCGCCTTTCGCAGTTTGTCCGGCGTCGTCTGTCCGCTGACCGTGATCGGTCCAACGTTGTTGAGCGTGTAGTAGTTCACCACGACGCCCTGCCAAAGGCCGCTGTCGACCAGTCGTTTCCAAAAGCGCGACTGCGGGTTGTTCAGCACGTCTGAATAGACGTCGGCCGCGAAGGTCGCGTCCTCGTCCTTCCGCACGCTGGGTCCCTGCCACTGCACGAGCACCGACACGGCGTTCACCGGCTCCTCGTCGATGACCGCGACGCTCTTGGTCAGCACCGGCATCGGCGGAACCGGCGCCTTCACAAACGGATCGTCGCCGCGCTTCCACGGCAGGAAAATCTTTTCGGCGGATGCGAACGCGGCGGCGGGATTCACGTCGCCGGAAATGATCAGCACCGAATTGTTCGGCACGTAATACAAGTTTTTGATCGTGCGCATCTTGTCCGGCGTCACCGTCTGGAGCACCTGCCGGTCGCCAATGACGTTTTTCCGGCTCCACTCACCATCCCAAAGCTTCTTTCCCATCGCTTGCTCGAGCTTGAAGCCGAGCGACGACTCGTTGCGGTCGTATTCGCCGAGCACAACCTGGCGCTCGCGCTCCAATTCGTCCTGCCGGAATTTCGGCGCAAGCAGCGCCGACACCAGGAACTTGAGACCGCCCTCGAGCGAGTCAGCCGAAAGCGTCAGGTAGTAGTTGACTTGTTCTTCCTTGGTGGACGCATTGAACACCGCGCCAAGTTCGGAGCCGCGATCCATGAACTGATCGGGAACCGGATAGGTGTCGTTCGCCTTGAAGAACATGTGCTCGAACATGTGCGCGAGCCCCGCATACTCGGGCGCCTGCGTGAACGACCCGTTCCGCACCGTGATTTCGACGGTCACGAGCGGCACGCCGTGATTCTCCACGACGATCACCTCAAGTCCGTTCGCCATCACGCGGCGCTGGATCGTTTTCTCGAGCTCAGCTCGCTGCGCGCGCACCGGCGCCGGCGCTGCCGACATGAGCAGCGCGGCGAAGCAGAAACTGGCGGCCATCGCCGCGCGCCCTTTGATTACCCGCATCATGTCCAATGATTTATCCGCCCTTCTGGGGAAAAATTCGCTGAGTGCAGAGCGGCTGCGGGCCAACGTTCCGCTCGCTCCGTTTACGACATTCAAGATCGGCGGCCCCGCCGACATGCTGTACGATGCCACAGCGGCAGACGACCTCGCAAACGCGGTGACCGCGGCACGCTCAGCCGGAATCCCGTTTTTCGTGCTCGGACTCGGCGCCAACATCCTGATCGGCGACCGCGGGTTCAGGGGCCTCATCATTAGAAACACCGCGGACCACGTTCAGTTTCCCTCGCCTAACTCCATTCGCGCCGAAAGCGGCGCAGTGATAGCGGACGTCATCCGTACGGCGGTCGATCGCGGTCTCTCCGGCCTTGAGCACTACGTCGGAATTCCGAGCACCGTTGGAGGCGCAGTTTGGCAGAATCTGCACTTTCTGTCGCCCGCGCCCGCGCGCGAACGCACGATGTTCATCGAAGAGGTTACTTCGAACGTCGAACTTCTCACACCGGCTGGCGCTCGGATCACAGTCTCCGGCCCCGAAATGCGATTTGGATACGACACGAGCAGACTGCACGATTCCGCCGAAGTCGCGCTTGCGGTCACGTTCAACCTCGCGCCGGGCGATCGACAGACAATGCAGCGCGTCATGCAGGAGAATCTCAGCTGGCGCGGCTCGCGGCATCCGTGGCTCGAGCATCATCCTAGCGCCGGATCGATCTTCAAGAAGATCGAAGGCGTTGGCGCAGGGCGGCTCGTGGACCAGTGCGGGCTGAAGGGGCATGCGATCGGCGGCGCGCAGATCTCCCATGTGCACGCGAACATCATGGTGAACGTCGGCGGAGCGACCGCCGCCGACGTTCGCGCTCTTATCGCGCTGGCGCAAAAGGTGGTGTTCGAAAAATTCGGTCAGAAGCTCGAACCTGAAATCGGATTCGTCGGAGAGTTCTAGAGGATTCTTAGCGGCGCTCGCTAGAACACCTGGCCCAAGTCGAACTGCCCACGCCAGCGATCCGCCCGGTCGATCGCGCGCGCGATCGA
>JANYIJ010000209.1 GCA_025362095.1 Gemmatimonadota bacterium
TCCGAGGAGGATGAGGACGGGAAAGTAGTTGCGATCCATGTCTTATAAGTGCTCGTGAAAGATTTCACGAACTCCCAAACTTACGGAGTGGGTCGTGGAAGTGTCAACGTGGAAATCGTGATGGACCGCCACGCAGGCGGAGCTTTCATTTCGGCACGCGTGTAGGATATTGATTGCCTGATGCGACGCTCACTCCCGTTCCGACTTTTTGCGGCGTTTTTTGCGCGCGTTGGCGGGCGTAAGTCGGCGCGAGCTTTCAGGGCGCGTACACGCCGTTCGAAGAGCCGGGGATCGCGCGGCCGGGGTTCGTGCTGTTCAACCTGGGCGCGGCTGTGAAAGTGTCCGACCGGGCGGAGATTAGTGTTGGCGTGAGCAATCTGCTCGATGTGCGATATCGCGAACTCGAATCCGGCGGACAGGCGACGCCCGGGCAAGGGCGCACGGTGTATGTAGGTTGGAGGTATCGCCGTCCATGACCGAGCACGGATTTCAACTTCAACAAGACTCACCGAGGACTTCTCCGATGATTGCCTTTCGCGCGTTGAGCTTGGTCGTGTTGTTGTCCGCCGGCGTTACCGCGTTCGTCCCGCCGGCGACGCCAAGTGCTGAAGCTGGAGTGCGCCGTCACGCACATCTCGTGAAGAGCGAACCGGCCAACGACGATACAATTGCGAAGTCGCCGCGCGCGATTCGTCTTTGGTTTTCCGAAAAGGTTGAGTTGCCGGTGACCAGGGTGAAACTCGCTGACGCGTCCGGCACCGCCATCGCGGTGGCTGCGCTTGCTCGGCCGGACACCGGTGACGCCGCGCCGGTCACGGCGACCCTGAAGGCGCCGCTCAAGGCCGGCGGTTACGTCATCTCGTGGAGCGCGGCAGCCAAGGACGGCCACGCTGCCACCGGAAAAATCAACTTTGTAGTGAGGGCGGCGCGCTGACCGACTCCGCGGCGATCTCGGCGATCGACATTCTCGCCATCGCCACACGCGCGGTGGCGCTGGCGGCAATCGTGGTGATGACGGGCGCGATTGCATTCCGGTGGAGCGTGCTTCGGCGATGGCCGGCCGCCCGAGCCGCGCCGCTCCGCGAGTGGAACGCGTTCGTGGCGGGGGCCGGCGCGCTGGCGGCCGCGTGCGTCTTAGTGGCGGCACCAGTGCGGCTCTACGCGCAGGCAGTCGGGCTTACGCCAGCGGACGATCCCGTGCTTCCGATGATGTGGAACGTCATGCAAACGATGTGGGGGCGCGGCCTGGAGCTGCAGACTGCGGCCGCGCTTGCAATGCTCACTGGCCTTCTTTGCGCGCGTCGCAATCTCCAATGGGGCTGGTCGCTCGGACTGCTCGCGGCGGCTGGAATCGCGCTGAGCCCGGCGCTCATGGGTCACGCGATCGCAGCCGACAGCTGGCTCGCCGCCACAGTAGTTGCCGACTGGATTCACGTCTTGATGGCGGGCGCGTGGGTGGGAACGCTTGCGGTGCTTACGCTGATCGCGCGGCGAGCGACGAGAGGTGGCGCCGGCGTTGATTCACCAATCGCGTTGCTTATCGAGTTGTTCCACCCGGTCGCCCTCGTCTGCAGCGCAGTGCTCGTCGTAGCGGGAGTGCTCGGTTTGTTCCTGCGGGTGCACAGCATCGGCGATCTGATCCACTCGTCGTATGGCGCAGTGCTCGCGGTCAAGCTCGCTCTGACGCTCGGCCTCGCCGCGCTCGGGTTGCACCACTCGCGTCACGGTGCGCGCCTCGCGCGCGCCGGTGAAACAGCGCGTGTGGTTCGCTCGCTGACCGCGGAGGCGATGCTCGCCGCGGCCGTGATTGCCGCGACCGCAGTACTCGTCGGCACCTCGCCGCCGATGCCGTCATGAGCCACCGGGCGTAGATTCACACGCGCTGGTCCGACTCTTCTCACTCGAGCCTGACACCCACTCATGAGCATCAAGAACGACCGCTGGATCACGAAGATGGCGAAGGAACACGGTATGATCGAACCCTACGAGTCGAGCCAGGTGCGGTCGGGCGTGATCTCGTACGGCGTGAGTTCTTACGGCTACGACATGCGCGTGGCCCGCGAGTTCAAGATTTTCACGAACGTGCTGAGCTCGATCGTCGACCCCAAACACTTCGATCCGAAATCTTTCGTAGAGTTTGAAGGCGACGTGTGCATTGTCCCGCCGAATTCGTTCGCGCTCTCGCGGTCCGTCGAGTACTTCCGGATTCCGCGAAATGTCATGACGATCACGGTTGGAAAATCGACGTACGCGCGCTGCGGAATCATCACCAACGTCACGCCGTTCGAACCAGAATGGGAAGGACACGTGACGCTGGAGATCTCGAACACCACGCCGCTCCCAGCGAAGATTTATGCCAACGAAGGGATCGCGCAGGTGCTGTTCTTCGAGGGCGATGAACCGCCCGAGGTGAGCTACAAAGACAAGAAGGGGAAGTATCAGTCGCAGACTGGCATCACGCTTCCCAGGATCTAAGCGTTCGTCATCACACGTCTTCGCACGGGGATTAAGCCATGCGTCATCGTCTCGCAACGTTTGTCATTCCCGCGCTGGCGCTCGTCCTCGCCGCCTGCGGCAACTCGAAATCCGCCATGACATTCACGCCGGCCAATCCATTTGCGAACGCGAGCACCCTGCTCTATCAGGCGCCGCAGTTCGACAAGATCCACAACGAGGATTTCCAGCCGGCGATCGAAGAAGGAATGCGCGTGCAGATCGCGGAAGTTTCTAAAATTGCTGCCGACGCAGCTGCGCCGACGTTCGACAACACGATCATCGCGCTCGAGAAAACCGGCCTCCTGCTGACGCGCGCGAACAACGTGTTTCAGGCGCTCACCCAGGCGAACACGAACGACACGATCCAAAAAATCCAAACCGATCTCGCGCCCAAACTCGCCGCGCATTCGGACGCGATCCATCTGAATGCCGCGCTGTTCTCGCGCATCAAGGCGCTGTACGACTCGCGCGCGACGCTCGGACTCGACAGCACGCAGTTCTTCCTCCTCATGCGCTATTACAAGGATTTCGTTCGCGCCGGCGCGTTGCTATCTGCAGCAGACCAGACGAAACTCCGCGCGCTGAATGAGGAAGAATCCAAACTCAGCACTGATTTCCAGAACAAGCTGCTGGCCGGCACGAAAGCGGGCGGGCTGGTGATCTCCGATAAAGCAGAACTCGCCGGCATGGGCGATGCCGAGATCGCTGCGGCAGCCGACGCCGCAAAGGCTCGTAAGCTCGACGGCAAATGGGTGCTCCCGTTGCAGAACACCACGCAGCAGCCCTACCAGCCCTCGCTCAGCAATCGCGCTACGCGCGAGAAACTCTTTCGCGCCTCCACCACGCGCACGGAGCACGGCGACAGCAACGACACCCGGGCGCTCATCCTGCGCCTCGCACAACTCCGTGCCGACCGCGCCAAGTTGCTCGGCTTTCTGAACATCGCCGCGTATGTCACCGACGATCAGATGGCCAAGACGCCGGATCGCGCGATCAAGCTCCTCACGGACATGGTCCCCGCCATCACCAACAAAGTGAAGGGTGAGGCGGCGGCGATGCAGGATCTCGCCGACAAACAAAAAGCCGGCTTCAAGCTCGAAGCGTGGGATTGGCAGTTCTACGCCGAGCAGGTGCGCAAGGCGCAGTACGCGTTCGACGAATCGCAGCTGAAGCCGTACTTCGAGATGGACCACGTCCTTCACGACGGTGTGTTCTACGCTGCGCACGAGCTGTACGGGCTGACGTTCAAGGAGCGCAAGGATCTACCCGTCTATCACCCCGACGTGCGTGTGTTCGAAGTGTTCGGCGCCGACGGTTCATCGATGGCGCTCTGGTACTGCGACTACTGGAAGCGCGACAACAAGATCGGCGGCGCGTGGGAGAACAGCTTTGTCGACGGCACGGGCCTTTTGAAAACGAAGCCCGTGATCTACAACGTGGGCAACTTCACGAAGCCGGGCGCGGGACAGCCCGCCCTGCTCACGTTCGACGACGTGAACACGATGTTCCACGAGTTCGGGCACGCGCTCCACGCGATGCTGACGAACGTCGAATATCCGCGTCTCACGGGAACGAACACGCCGACCGACTTCGTCGAGTTCCCGTCGCAGTTCAACGAGCACTGGGCGCTGGAACCGCGGGTGCTCGCGAATTACGCGAAGCACCATGAGACTGGAAAACCGATGCCGGAGGAACTCCTCGCGAAGCTGAAGAAGGCCCGCACCTTCAATCAGGGCTACGCGATGGGCGAGCTCGTGCAGGCGATGCTGCTCGACATGGCGTGGCACACGCTGCCGCCGGGCGAGAAGCAGGCCGATGCGGACGCGTTCGAGACTGCCGCGCTCAAGAAATTCAACATCGAGATCGCGCTGATTCCGCCTCGTTACCGGAGCACGTACTTCGCGCACATCTGGAGCGGCGGATACAACGCGAACTACTACGCGTATATGTGGAGCGAAGTGCTCGACGACGATGCGTACGCGTGGTTCACCGAGCACGGCGGGATGACGCGGGCGAACGGACAGCGGTTCAGGGAGATGATTCTGTCGCGTGGCGGGACGGACGACGTCGCGGTGTTGTATCGCAAGTTTCGCGGGCGGGATCCGGAGGTCGGACCGCTGCTGGTGAATCGGGGGCTGAAATAGACTGCCCCGCTACGCGGCGATTTGGTTATACTCGGCAATCCACCGGAGGTTATCGTGATCGACGATATGGGTTGCTTCCGTACCGAGGTTGGAATCGAGAACGTGGAAAGCCCGGGCGCACGCCGGGTGATTGGCGCTGTGCTGGTCGACACCGGCGCGGAACTCTCATGGTTTCCGCTCGAGGTTCTCGAATCGCTCGGTATCGCGCGCGCCAAGATCAAGTACTTCCGTCAGGCGACCGGCACCGTGATCCCGCGCTGGGTTGGCTACGTGAAACTGTACGTTGCCGGGACATCAACGGTCGACGAGGTCGTGTTCGGCGAGCCGAATGATATGCTGCTGCTCGGCGCACATTCGCTCGAGGGACTCAATCTCTGCGTGGACCCGGTGCACAAGATCCTCATCGACGCCGGCCCGATCCTCGCCGCGGCCGCCTAGGGCTTCTTCAGCGCCTTGAGCGAATCGATGATCGATTTCTGAAACGCCGCCAGGGAATCGCGGCGTGACTGCATCGCGCGCGTCGCATTCTTGTCCTGATCCAGCGACGGATCAAATCGCGGAGCGAAGTGCGTCCAATACACCAACAGCGAACAGTTTCGTCCGGGCAAGGACGGTTGGCGGTAAATGATATCTCCACCGCGAACCAGCTGACGCGTAGCGACGCCGCGCGTGGAACTGGCGAACGCAAACTGTTCGTACCACTCCGGAACGTGATCAAAATCCGCGTAGAACTCGACGCCGATATAATCCGCCATGAGCGCCGGCGCGGAACCCGTGACCCTTCCGTCGACGATCACTCTGAGACAGCGCCAGCCGGTGGTGGGCACGAATCCCGGACAGGGAATTCCTGGCACGCGCCTTAACCCTTCCATGCCGTAGACGATGTCGGCGGCGCACACGGGCTTCAATGCTGCGATCTCTGCGCTGTCTCGAAATGCTCCGAGCCCCGCGCGCCGGCGGCAGTTGAAGCCCTCCATCGTTCGTGTTGGACAATTGTCGTGAGTGACGACGCGGATCTCATCGAGATTCTGCGCAACGCGCGACATTACGAAGCGCAGATCCCGTGGCCTCTTGGGATCGAGCAGGAACGTGGTATCGATCGCCTTCCAACCCAGACGGCGGATAAGAAGGCGGCTCGGCCCAGGCATCACTGTGTCGATTTGAAAGCGCCCCTCAGCGTTCGTGCGCGTGACGCGGCCCACCATGACAGCGCTGACCTCGACGTTCTCAATTGGCTTTCCAGCGGTGTCGAGAACGAATCCGCGAATTGGAACCGGGTTTTGGGCGAACAACGCGGCTGGCGCGCTGAGAAGTACCGCTATTTCAACGGCGCGTCTCGCCAGTAATAACCGATGCTTCGGCCGTCCAACGCGGCCCGCGTTCTTCATGCTCGTAATCATGGCCGAGCAGATACGGCACCGCCACCACCACGACATTCGGCTTGAACAGAAACGCTGTGCGGATGTACAGGGCCGTCTTGTTGTGCAGGAGATATTCCCACCAATGACGCGGAACCAGCTCCGGTGTCACCACGGTCACCAATGCGCCGGGTGTCTCCGCCTGAATGGTCCGCACGTACTCGACTAACGGCGCCACGATGCTCCGGTACGGCGACGCGAGAGTCTCCAACTCGTATCCAATATCCCAGCGATCCCATTCGCGCTCGAGCTTCGGAGTAGCCTTCGCGTCCACCTCGATGTGAATCGCACGGACGTTGCGTGAGAGCGTCGTGGCGTACACCAGCGCTGCCGCCGTCGCCTTGTTTACGGCGGAAATCGGCACGACAACCGTGTGCGCGTGCGGAAGGATCGGACTTCTCCCTCGGAACGCGATGTCGATGGCGAACCTCCGGTAATGCGTCTGGATCGACTGCAGAATCACGATGAACAACGGAATGATCAGCGCGACGATCCACGCGCCCTCCGTGAACTTCGTCACGATTTGAATCACGGAAACCACGCCGGTCGCGAGCGCTCCCACCCCGTTCAGTGCGGCGCGCCAGCGCCATCCCCGCTCTCTCGAGCGCAGCCAGTGCATCACCATGCCGGCCTGCGACAGTGTGAAGCACACGAACACGCCGATCGCATAGAGCGGAATCAGCGCGTTGGTGTCGCCCTTGAACAGCCACACGAGCAGCATCGCGATCAGCGCGAGGCTGATGATGCCGTTCGAGAACGCGAGCCGGTCGCCGCGCGCCGCGAGCTGGCTCGGCATAAACTTGTCGTTCGCGAGAATCCCGGCGAGGCGCGGAAAATCCGCGAACGCCGTGTTCGCGGCGAGCACGAGGATGGCAAACGTCGAGTACTGAAGTGCGTAGTACGCGAGGCCGGTTCCAAACACATGGTGGCCGAGCTGCGACAGCACGGTCTCGGCCGTCGTTGGCATCACGGCGTATTGGTGCGCCATGTAGCTCACGCCAAGGAAGAACGTCGCGAGAATCGCGACCATCCAAGACAGCGTCACAGCGGCGTTGCGCTGCGTCGGCGCTTTGAACGCTTGCACGCCATTGGAGATCGCCTCAGTGCCGGTCATCGCTGCGCAGCCTTCGGCGAATCCGCGCAGGAGCAGAAATAGCAACGCGTATCCCGCCGGGAATGAGCCTCCGTGCTGAACCGTGGTCTTGTCCACGCCGAGCGGCGCAACGACCTCAATGGGCGTGACTCCATTCCGCAGCTTCCAGAGTCCCATGCCGATGAGCACGAGCATCATCGCGATGAACGCGTACGTGGGAATGCTGAATGCAATGCCGGCTTCCCGAACACCGCGCAGATTCACCACCATCAGCAGCATAATCGCCCCGATGCCGATCGCCACGGTATGCGGAACCAACGATGGATAGGCTGACGTGATCGCGGCCACGCCACCCGAGACCGAGACGGCGACCGTGAGGATGTAATCCGTGAGCAGCGCTGCGGCCGCGATGAGTCCGGCCCGCTGCCCGAGATTCTCCTTGGCGACGGTGTAGGATCCGCCGCCGCCCGGATACGCGTGAATCGTCTGCTGGTAGCTGATGCCCACGAGCACCAGCAGCCCCACGATCACCGCGGAAATCGGGAAGACGTACTGGAGACCTGCGACACCGATAGCACCGCCGAGAACGAATAGGATCTGATCCGTGGCGTATGCGACGGACGAGATCGCGTCCGAAGAAAGCACTGCGAGAGCGGTCCTCTTGTTGAGGCGCTCGTGATCAAGCCGCTCGTTCGCGAGGGGTTTGCCGATCAGATATCGCTTAAGTGACATGCGTATTCGTCGGTTACAGTTTCACCAGCATCGCCACATACAGGCGATTCTCTGCCTTTCGAAGGTCGGGAGTCCAACCGCTCACGGTCGAGCCGGGTGCGCCAGTGTTCCCTCCTGGAGGTGTCACGCCGCCGGGGCCTGCGAAATACGGCACGCTCGCCGCGCGATAGTTGTACTCGAATCGCATCGTGCAGAACTGACTCGGCATGAAATCGAACGTGAGCGACGCATCGAACGCGTGGTACGGATCGCCCGGATTCGCGCTGAAGTACGGCGTGCCCGACGCAGCCGTCGCACCGTTGATTGGCGGCAGCAGCACCAGATATCGTCCCGGATTGTTGATCGCGCCGCCGCCGATGGTGAGACCGTATTTGTCCTTGCTGAACCAGAGCCGGTTGTAGACCATGAATCCCAGGAAGTACTGACCCGGGTTCGCCGCCGTGCCACTGGAACACGAGACGCCGCCGCCGTTTTCGCACCCGGCGTCCACGGTGATGGAGAACGCGGCCTTGCTCAGCGTCCGCGCGGAATCGTCGAAATACTTCAGTTCGAGACTGTTGTCCGTGTGCACGCGCATCCGCGCCGAGTTGCCCGGCGTGTCATAGCCCCAGTAGTCGTTCGAGAGGAGCGACACCGCAGCTTTCGGTCGCCACAGCACCTGGATGCCGAGTCCGGGAGTCGAATTGAACATCCCGTACGACTGCCAGCCGTTCACGAGCCAGTACTCCAGTTTGAGTTTTTGCGACGGAAATGTCTGGATCCGAACGCCGTTGAAAAACCACGGGGTGTTGGACGAGACGTACGACGGCTGATAAGCCCAGTTGTCGAAGTTGTAATAGCTGAAGAGTCCCACGTACGACATGAAGATTCCGGCGTCCACGTTGATGCCGTTGCCGTGGTCGAAGTGGTATCCACCGTACGCTTCGGAGATGTACCGGTAGGCGTTGTCGAGATTCCACTGTCCGCGCGCGGTGCTCGCGTCGTTGTGAGGGGTCATCGTCGAGTACATGCCGAACTGAGTCATGAGGCGGCCGCGAACGTGGTCGACGTGGAAGTCGCCGCCGATGCCAAGCTGCTGCACGTGAAATTCCATCGTGCGTCCCGACTCGCTCGATCCCGCGAGCGTATGATCCTTTGGGTTGTTGAAATCGTAGATGTACGACGCGTCGAGTCGGAACTCGCCGGTGAAATACTTCGTGTCGAGCGGCGAGTCTTTCGTGCGCGCGTTGCCGTTCAGCCACGTCCAGTCGGCCCAGTCGAACGGAACCGGTTTGGCCGCTGATTTGGCGGTGTCAGCCTGCGCGAAGGCGAGTGTGGGCGCGAGAACGGCAGCAATCGAGAGAGCACGGATTTTCATTCCGAATACGATGCCGCGCACTGCGTGAAGGCCGCACAAAGGGGCGGCGGAGCCGTGCTAAAATTTCGTTAAGACCGCGTGCTTGAATGCAGAGCTACTCTGCCCTGAGGTCCGCCGCGGGCAGCTCGAGAGTGAATGTGCTGCCGCCTGCGTCTCGCTCATACGTGACGGCACCGCCCTGTCCTTCCGCCATCAAACGCGCGATGGCGAGGCCGAGGCCGGCGCTGCCCGCATCGGGGCGCGCGCCTGCGGGCCGATAGAACGGCGTGAAGATTCGCTCCTCCTCGCCGGTGGGAACGCCGGGCCCGCTGTCTTCAACGCTCAGCAGAAGTTTTTCCTGCTGGCGTCGTGCACGAAGCCGGATCGCGGTGCCCGGTTCCGAGTATTTGATCGCGTTCTCGATGAGGTTCACGAGGATGCGCACGGAAAGCGCGAGATCAAAGCGGCCGACGAGCATCGTGCCGTCCCGGGGGAGCTCGGTGATGAGCGCGTGGCCGGCGGCCTGCGATTCGGTGTCCTGCAGCGCGGCGGTGAGCAGGTCGTCCACGGCGTTCAACTGGACGTTGACGGGCATGGCACCCGCGCTCAAGCGCGAGAGATCGAGGAGTCCGGTCACGAGATGAGTCAGCCGGTCCGCCTGCTCCTCGATGATCTGCGACCGCTCGTCGCCGAGCGCGCCGAGCTCGTGTGCGAGCGCCTTAATGGT
The DNA here is from genome assembly GCA_025362095.1 of Gemmatimonadota bacterium. Classification (GTDB taxonomy): domain Bacteria; phylum Gemmatimonadota; class Gemmatimonadetes; order Gemmatimonadales; family Gemmatimonadaceae; genus Fen-1231. The sequence continues at coordinate 9,947 of JANYIJ010000209.1, forward strand.
GGTGAGCGGTGTGCGCAGGTCGTGCGAGACCGACGCAAGCAGCGCGTCTTTCAGACGGTCGACCTCGCGCAGCGCTTCGAGACGCGCCGCTTCGCGTTTGTGCTGCACGTACTGTGCGACCACGATGCTGATCACTGAAAACGGAAGCAGCAGAAGCCAGTCGAGCGGATTGGCGATCACGAGCGTGTGCACGGGCGGCAGGACGAACCAATCCACGAGGAGGAAGACGACAGCGCCGATCGCGATGCCGGTCAGAGCGATCTTCGTCGCGCTGTCTTGCGGAGGTCGCTTGTTGCTCACGGTCCGAACCGATACCCGACTGCGGGAATCGTGAAGATGAATCGTGGGCGCACGGGATCAGCCTCGAGCTTTCGCCGCAGATGCGCCACGTAGACTCGGAGATACTGCTGCGCATCGCCGTGATCGCGTCCGCGCCAAACCGCCGTGAAGAGCTGCTGGTGCGTCATCACGCGACCGGCGTGCGTCGCGAGCGCCACGAGCAAATCCCACTCGATAGGGGTGACATGCACCGGCGACCCGCCGAGTTTCACCGCGCGCTTCTCGAGATCGATGACGAGATCTTCGCGCACGATCTTCGTGGCGCCGTCGGCGGCGGCGGTCATCGCGCGGCGCAGAAGTGCCCGCACGCGCGCCTTGAGCTCCGCAGGGGAGAACGGTTTTGTAACGTAATCGTCACCGCCGGCGTCGAACAGCGCGACCTTTTCCGCGTCCGAGTGGCGCGCGGAGAGCACGAGGATCGGCGCCTGCGTCCATCCGCGGAGCTCACGCGTGACGTCTTCGCCATTGCCATCTGGGAGGCCGAGATCGAGCACGATCAGGTCCGGCCGCTCAGCCGCGGCGATATCGAGACCCGCCCTCGCGTTGGCGGCCTCGAGCACGCGTGTGGAAGAATCTTCGAGCGCGTGCTTCACGACGCGGCGAATTTGCGGTTCATCATCCACCACGAGGATTGTGATTCGTGCGGCGGGCATACGGACAAAGGTAGCTCGCGAAGCGGACACTGATCAGATGCAGGGTTGACAGTCCCGCGGCTCTACGGTTAGGGTGTCGTATCGAAAGGCCGCGCCTCGCGATGCAATGTTTGGTGTTTTTTGGTTTTTGCTGATGCGCCGCGAAGCAATCACAATGGAGCCCCAAATGGACGGAGATACTAGTCGGTCGCGTCGCCTGGGCTTGGACGCAATTGCGGAGTGAGATCCTGAGTTCCATCTAGGATCGACCGACAGGGCGCCGGAGCACAACCGCCCGACTCGACTCCGCAGTTGATTCCCCTCCCGTGGCGGCGCGATGCCATGACGCGGAGACGAGAGCAATGAAAATTCCAACGACAACCAGCAGCGCCCCAGTCGCGCTAGCAGAGTTCGCGCGGCTCCCCGCGAACGCCGTCCTCGAGCAGCTCGGAGTCTCGCGCTCCGGCCTCAGCGAGACGGCCGCGCAGGAGCGCATAGAACAGTACGGCCCCAACAAGGTCGCGCACGAGGCGCCGCCCACCTGGTACTTCCAGCTCGCGCACGCGTTCTGGAATCCGTTCATCGGTGTGCTGCTCGCGCTCGGCGTCCTCTCGTATATCACCGGCGACATCGGCGCGGTGGTCGTGATCAGCACGCTGGTCACCATCAGCGCGCTACTCGTGTTCTTCCAGGAATTCCGTTCGAACAAGGCCGCCATAGAGCTGCAGGCGATGGTCACCACGCGAGCGACCGTTGAACGCGTGAACGACGCAACCGAAGACGAGCCGGCCCCCACGCCGACGAAGCGGGAATTGCCAATCGAGGCGATCGTCCCCGGCGACATCGTTCACGTCTCGGCCGGCGACATGTTGCCCGCCGACGTGCGCTTTCTGAGCAGCAAAGATCTTTTCATCTCGCAGTCCGCGCTCACCGGCGAGGCGATCCCGGTCGAGAAAAGCGACGCCGCGATGGATGACGGTGGTGCGGCAGGAACGTCCGCGCAGTCGCTCACGGATCTGCGCAACGTCGGTTTCATGGGCACGAGCGTCGTGAGCGGCACGGCATCGGCCGTGGTGCTCGCCACGGGAGGCCGCACCTACTTCGGCTCGATGGCCAAGGGACTGGTCGGCCAGCGGCCGCCGACCTCGTTCGACATCGGTGTGAACAAGGTGAGCTGGCTGCTCATCCGGTTCATGGTGATCATGGTCCCGATCGTGTTCGTGATCAACGGCCTCTCGAAGCACAACTGGGTCGACGCGTTCATGTTCGGCCTCGCCGTGGCCGTGGGGCTCACGCCCGAGATGCTGCCGATGATCGTCACGGCGAATCTCGCCAAGGGCGCCGTCACGATGGCGCGCCATAAGACGATCGTGAAACGCCTCAACGCCATTCAGAACTTCGGCGCGATGGACGTCCTGTGCACGGACAAGACGGGCACGCTCACGCAGGACAGAATCGTCCTCGAGAAGCACATCAATGTGATTGGTGAGGAAGACGAGGAGGTGCTCAACCTCGCGTACCTCAACAGCGTCTATCAGACCGGCTTGAAAAATCTTCTCGACGTCGCGATTCTCGAGAAATCATATCTGTACGCCCAGCTTGGCATTGATACCACATATAAGAAGATCGACGAGATTCCGTTCGACTTCGTGCGCCGCCGCATGTCGGTGGTGGTCGAGCGCGGCAAGGAAGTCCACGAGCTGATCTGCAAAGGCGCGGTGGAAGAAATCCTCGGCGTCTCCACGCACATCCGCGATGAAGATCGAATCGTCCCGCTCGACGACGAGACGCGCGAGACGGCGCTCGAAGTCGTGCAGGAACTCAACGAAGACGGCCTGCGTGTCATCGCGATCGCGTATCGCGAGTTCCCGCCGCGCACCGAGGCGTTCACCGTTGCCGACGAGGGCGAGCTGATTCTCGCCGGCTTCATGGCGTTCCTCGACCCGCCCAAAGATTCCGCGGCTCCCGCCCTGCGCGCGCTCAAAGAAGCCGGCGTCGCGGTAAAAATCCTCACGGGCGACAACGCGACTGTCACGCGAAAGGTTTGCCGCGATGTGGGGCTCGAAGTCGGCGATATCGTGAACGGCAACGATCTCGACGCGCTGAGCGACGCCGAGCTCTCGGATCTCGCCGAGCGGACCACCGTATTCGCCAAGCTCGCGCCGCTGCAGAAGACGCGCGTGGTGCAGGCGCTGCGGGCGCGCGGCCACACTGTTGGATTCTTAGGCGATGGCATCAACGACGCCGGCGCACTGCGCGAAGCCGACCTCGGCATCTCCGTAGACTCCGCGGTCGACATCGCGAAGGAATCCGCCGACATCATTCTGCTCGAGAAGAGCCTGATGGTGCTCGAAGAAGGCGTGCTCGAGGGCCGGAAGATTTTCGGCAACATCATCAAGTACATCAAGATGACGGCGAGCTCAAACTACGGAAACGTGTTCAGCGTGCTGGTCGCGAGCTCGTTCCTTCCCTTCCTGCCGATGCTGCCGATTCAGCTGCTCGTGCTGAACCTGCTTTACAATATTTCGCAGACCACGATTCCGTTCGACGACATGGACGCGGATTACCTGCTCGTGCCGCGGAAGTGGAGCGCCGACGACATCGGGCGCTTCATGCTGATCATCGGGCCCACGAGCTCGGTCTTCGACATGGCGACGTTCGCGGTGATGTGGTGGGTCTTCAAGGCGAACGCACCGGCGAATCAATCGCTGTTCCAGAGCGGCTGGTTCATCGAGAGCCTCATATCGCAGACGCTTGTAGTGCACCTCATTCGCACAGCGAAAATTCCGTTCATCCAGAGCCGCGCCACCTGGCCCGTGCTGACACTCACCACGATCATCATGGTGATCGGGATGGTGCTGCCGTTCTCGCCGCTGGGCGTGCACATGGGGCTGACGCCGCTGCCGGCGATCTACTTCCTCTGGCTCGCGTTGATCGTGACCGCGTACATCGCGCTGACGCAAGTCGTGAAGGTTTGGTACATCAAGCGCTACAACGCCTGGCTGTGACGGACGGACGACAGATGGCGGACGGCGGACGGCAGTTACGGCGCGCGTGCGTGATGCTCGCGGTTTGCTCCGCAGGTGCGCTTGCGCAGGCGCCCGAAGATTCTTCGGGTTCTGCGCGCTGGCGCCCTATGCTCCTCGGGACGCAGATGGATTTCATCCATCAGCGGCTGCAGCCGTTCAGCGCGAAATACAGCGGTGACAACAGCCTCCAGAGCGGCGGCGATGCCAAGACGAGTGAAGCGTATGGGCTATACGCCGGCCTGCGGATCGCGCGCAGTCTCGCGGGCTACATGGACGTCGAGATGGTCCGCGGCAAGGGCGTCGGCCGCACAGTGGGACTCGCCGGCATTACGAATGGAGATGTGATCAGGCAAGGCTCCGCTGATCTCGGCGATGGCCCGTACATCGCGCGGATGTTCCTCCGCTACACGATCGACCTGGGAGCGGATCCCGACACGTTGAAACGTGATATGGACCAGTTGCCGCAGATCGCACGCGCGGAACGTGTAGAAGTAACGGCAGGCAAATTCGCTCTCAGCGACCTGTTCGACGTGAACCGCTACGCAAACTCGACGCGTCAACAGTTCATGAACTGGGGATTGTTCCAGAACACCGGATGGGACTATGCGGCAGACACGCGCGGCTACTCGAACGGCGTAGCGGTCGAGTGGATTCATCGGGCATGGACTCTGCGCGCAGCTGTCATGCAAATGCCGCTCAAGGCAAACGGCAATGTGTTCGACAGCGATCTCCGTCGCGCGCATGGATTCAACGCGGAATTTGAAGGACATGTCGAAGCGAGCGGGACGGTTTTCCGTCTGCTCGCGTATGAAAACGAGGCGCGGATGGGACTGTATTCAGCAGCTGTCGCGAACGCCGGTGCCTCGCGCAAACCAGACATCACGCTCGACGACACGCCCGGCCGCTTCAAGTACGGATGGGGCGTCAATGTAGAGCAGCCGCTCGCCGACAGCGGCGAGACCGGCGCATTCCTGCGTTATGGATGGGGTGACGGCGCCGCAGAAAGTTTTGTCTTCACGGAGTCTGACCGCCATCTGAGCGGCGGAGTACAGATCAGCGGCAGGCACTGGAATCGCGACGAAGATCGCCTCGGCATCGCGATGGTCATCGATGGCCTTGGGAACGCACACCGGCTTTATCTCGCCGCAGGCGGCGACGGATTCCTCCTCGGCGACGGCGCCCTCACTTACGGCGAAGAACAGATCGTCGAGGCGTATTATCGAGTTCAGATTGGAAAGTACGTGCAGCTCAGTCCGGATTTTCAGTACATCAAGAATCCCGGCTACAATCGCGACCGCGGACCTGCGACAGTTGCGTCGCTGAGACTTAACGTCCGCTACTAACCCGTGCCGCCGATCGCACTCTCCTCGCGTCGGATCGCGGTCGCGAGCATGTAGTCGCGGTGCATCTGCGCGATGGTATCGATCGAGATCCCTTTCGGGCACGCTTCCTGACATTCGCCAAAGAGCGTGCAGCCGCCGAACGTCTCGAGATCCATCTGGTGCACCATCGCGAGCGCGCGCTTCATGCGCTCAGGCTGTCCCTGGGGGAGCTGGCCGAGGTGCGTGATCTTCGCGGCCGTGAAGAGCGAGGCTGAAGCGTTCGGGCACGCGGCCACGCATGCGCCGCAGCCGATGCACGCGGCGGCATCCATCGCCTGATCTGCGTTCTGCTTTGGAATCGGGATCGCGTTGCCGTCCTGCGCGCTTCCTGTGGGCGCCGAAACGAATCCGCCTGCCTGAATGATCCGGTCGAACGCGCCGCGATCAACGACGAGATCCTTGATCACCGGAAAGGCCTTCGCGCGCCACGGCTCGATCCAGATCTCATCTCCGTCCTTGAAGCTGCGCATGTGCAGCTGGCAAGCGGTGGTGAGCTTCATCGGCCCGTGCGCGGCGCCGTTGATCATCATCCCGCACGATCCGCAGATTCCTTCTCGGCAATCGTGATCGAATGCGATCGGTTCTTCGCCCTTCACCGTGAGCCTGTCGTTCACGACGTCCAGCATCTCGAGAAACGACATATCCGGCGAGATATCAGCGGCTTCGTAGTCGACGAGCCTCCCCGTCGCCCCAGGGCCAGCCTGCCGCCACACGTGAAGAAGCACCCTCACTTGTAGCTCCGCGTCGAGAGGTGGACGTTCTCGAACTCGAGCGGCTCCTTGTTCAGCACGGGAGCTTTCCCTTCCCCCGCATACTCCCACGCGGCGACATATGCAAAGTTCTCGTCGTCGCGCAGCGCCTCGCCGTCCGGCGTCTGATGCTCCTCTCTGAAGTGCCCGCCGCAGCTCTCCTCGCGGTGGAGGGCATCCGTGCACATCAGCTCGGCGAACTCGAGAAAATCGGCGAGCCTTCCGGCTTTTTCGAGCGACTGGTTGAGCTCGGCGCCGCTGCCAGGAATGGCCACGTTGCTCCAGAACTCCTCGCGCAGCTTCGGAATCGCCGCGAGCGCTTCGCGCAGTCCCTTCGCGTTCCGCGCCATTCCACACTTCTCCCAGAGGATGTGACCAAGTTCCTTGTGGATGGAGTCCGCGGATCGCTTGCCTTTGATCGCGAGGAGTTTCGCCGTTCGCGCATTCACGTCGTCGATCGCGGCGCTGAACGCGGGGTGGCTGGCATCGAGCTTGTCCGGTTTCGACGTGGCGAGATAATCGCCGATGGTCGAGGGAAGCACGAAATAGCCGTCGGCGAGTCCCTGCATCAACGCGCTGGCGCCCAGCCGGTTAGCGCCGTGATCGGAAAAGTTCGCCTCGCCGATCACATGCAGCCCTGGAATCGTGCTCATGAGATTGTAGTCCACCCACAAGCCGCCCATCGTGTAGTGCACGGCGGGATAGATGCGCATAGGCTGCTTGTACGGATTCTCGTCTGTGATACGCTCGTACATCTCGAACAGGTTTCCGTAGCGTTCACGAATGGTGCTCTCGCCAAGGCGTTTGATGGCGTCTGCGAAATCGAGATACACGCCGCGCCCGCCCGGACCAACCCCCCGCCCTTCGTCGCACACTTCTTTCGCAGCCCGGCTCGCGATATCGCGCGGTGACAGGTTTCCGAAGCTCGGATACTTTCGTTCGAGGTAATAATCCCGGTCCTGCTCCGGAATCTCATCCGGCTTCCGGCCTCGGTCTTCCGGCTTCTTTGGGACCCAAACGCGACCATCGTTGCGCAGCGATTCCGACATCAGCGTGAGTTTTGACTGATGCTCGCCGGCCACCGGAATGCATGTCGGATGGATCTGCGTAAAGCACGGATTTGCAAACGCAGCGCCCTTTTTGTACGCCCGATATGTCGCGGTGACGTTGCAGCCCTTCGCGTTCGTGCTCAGGTAGAACGCGTTGCCGTATCCGCCGGTGCCGAGCACCACGGCGTCTGCCACATGCGCCTCGACCGCACCGGTCACCAAGTCTCGTGTGATGATGCCGCGCGCCTTGCCGTCGACCACGACGAGCTCGAGCATCTCGTGCCGGCTGTGCATGGTTACGCCGCCCCTGGCGATCTCTTTCTCGAGCGCCTGGTACGCGCCAAGCAACAGTTGCTGGCCGGTTTGGCCACGCGCGTAGAACGTGCGCGAGACCTGCGCGCCGCCGAACGAACGGTTTGCGAGCAGCCCGCCGTACTCGCGCGCGAACGGCACTCCCTGTGCCACGCACTGATCGATGATGTTCACGCTCACCTGCGCGAGCCGATACACGTTTGACTCGCGCGCGCGGAAATCTCCGCCCTTCACCGTGTCGTAAAAGAGCCGCCAGATGCTGTCGCCATCGTTCTGGTAATTCTTGGCGGCATTGATGCCGCCCTGTGCCGCAATCGAGTGCGCGCGCCGCGGCGAATCCTGAAAGCAGAAGCAGCTCACGCGATAGCCGAGCTCCGAGAGTGATGCCGCAGCGCTGGCGCCCGCGAGGCCGGATCCCACCACGATCACCGAGTATTTCCGCTTGTTGGCGGGATTCACCAGCTTCATTTCGAAGCGGTGCTTGTCCCACTTTTCCGCGAGTGGGCCGGCCGGAATCTTCGGTTCGAGTTTCGTCGTCATAGCGGGCGGCTCAGCGAACGAGGCCGAGCATGACGCTCAGCGGCAGCAGGCTGAATCCCGCCGGGACGATGATCGCGAGCGCGAGCGCGAGCCGTCGGTGCAGCGGATCGTTCGAGGGGCGCGCCACGCCGAGTGTGCGAAACATCGCCCACGTGCCGTGATAAAGGTGCAGCGCGAGAAACGCCATCGCGCCCAGATAGAAAATGCCGATCCACACGTTCTCGAATCCGATCACGACGTTGCCGTATGCCTGGCCACGAGCAAATGCAGGATGCAGGTTGCCAATTGTGAAATGCATGAGGTGATACGGGATGAACAGCAGCAAGTAGACGCCGCCCCAGCGAAGTGTGCGCGCGGCGTACGTCGAGACCTGTGGCTCCCGCTTCACGTAGTCGGCTGGCCTCGCCGCGCGGTTGCGCATCGTCAGCTGGTACGCCGCGGTGATGTGCAAGACGACGGCGACTAGCAACGTGAGACGGAGAATCCAGGTCGCTTCGATGAGATCGACCTGCAGGAGGTGTGAGTATGCGTTGAACCGTTCGGCTCCGGCGAAGAACTGGAGGTTGCCGGCCATGTGCAAAATGACGAACGCGACGAGGATCAACCCCGTCGCGCCCATCACAACCTTCTTGCCGACGCTAGAGTCCCAAAATTTGAGCAGTCCCGCTCGTTCCATCAGAGCTTGATCACGCTCATGGGCTCGCGCACCGCCTCTGCGCTCTTCGCGAGCGCGGCTTTCTCGTCTGCGGTGAGAGTCACTTCAATAATTTTCTCCATGCCTTTCCGCCCCAACTTCACAGGCACGCCGAGGAACAGATCCTTCATGCCGTATTCGCCCTGGAGCCACGCGGAGCATGGCAGGATGCGCTTCTGGTCGAGCACGATCGCCTCGACCATCTGCACCGCGCCAGACGATGGCGCGTAGTACGCTGAACCGGTCTTGAGATATTTCACGATCTCGGCGCCGCCGTTGCGCGCGCGGTCGACGATCGCGTCGAGCTTGTCCTTCGCGAGCAGCTGCGTGATCGGGATGCCGCTCACGGTGGTGTACGTGATCAGTGGGACCATGGTATCGCCGTGGCCGCCGAGGACCATCGCCTGGATGTCGCGCACGGAGACATCAAGCGCTTCGGCGAGGAACGAACGGTAGCGCGCCGTGTCGAGCACACCCGCCATGCCGATCACGCGCTCGCGCGGGAAGCCGCTCGCCTTCATGGCGACGTAGCACATGACATCGAGCGGGTTCGAGACGACGATGATGATCGCGTTGGGTGAGGTTTTCGCGACGTTCTCGGCGACGGACTTCACGATTCCCGCGTTCGTGTTGAGCAGATCGTCCCGGCTCATACCCGGCTTACGGGCGATGCCGGCGGTGATCACGACGATGTCGGATCCGGCGGATTCGTCGTAGCCGTTGGCGCCGATGACCCGCGAATCGAACAACTCGATGGGTGCCGATTCCCACTGGTCGAGTCCCTTCCCCTGCGGAACCCCTTCTGCGACGTCCACCATGACGACCGTGCGGGCGAGTTCTTTTTCGGCAATGCGCTGCGCAGCCGTGGCCCCGACGTTCCCGGCGCCGACAACAGTGATCTTACTAAGCATTGGATTTGATCGAGTGAGTGTGTGAAGGTCCGCGCGAAAGATAATCAACTACAACTGCTTTTCCACGGATTTCGCTGAAACGCGCGGATAAACAAAAACCTTTCCTATTCGTCGTTCATAAGAAAGGCTGTTGCATATCCGCGAAATCTGCGAAATCCGTGGGGAAAGCTGTTGCACTCCTTACCCTCCCACCTGTGAGAGTGCCTTCAGCCCGCCGACTTTCATCTGGAGCAGGTTGTGCTCGAGCGGTTTCTCAGCGAGCGCCTTTCGGAATAACGGCTCGAGTGCCTGACCCGCGCGTAAGGGATCGCGGAGATTCACTTCATGATCGCCATACAGACAGGTTCGGAGCCGGCCGTCGGCCGTCAGGCGGACGCGATTGCATGAACCGCAGTAAGTGTGCGTCATCGGCGTGATCACGCCGATCGTGCCGGGCGCGCCGGCAAACCGGTAATACGCGGCGGGTCCGTTGCCGCGCGCAGGGCCGCTCGCGGGTTCCAGCGCGCCGTGCACGCCCGCGCGCTTGAGCACTTCGTCGCTCGGCACCACGTGCTCGAACGTGAGGTTTGCCATCTCGCCGACTGGCATGAGTTCGATGAACCGCACATGCCACGGATGGTCGAGTGCTAGCCGCGCGAAATCGGCGATCTCGTCGTCGTTGATGCCGCGCATCACCACGACATTGATCTTGATCGGATCGAGCCCGGCTTTTTCCGCGGCTGCCGCCGACGCGACCGGATCGAACGGAAACTTGCGCCGCGCGATCGCAGCAATGCGATCGGCTCGGAGTGAATCCGCGCTGATGTTCACGCGATCGAGACCGGCTTCGCGCAGTTCCGCGGAGAGCTCCGGCAGCTTTACGCCGTTCGTGGAGAGCGCGATGTCCTCGATGCCGGGAATCGCTTTCAGCATCCGCACAAGCGCTGAGAGATCGGGGCGGATCGTAGGTTCGCCGCCAGTGATTCGCAGTCGCCGCAGACCGAGCGGCGCGAGCTGCCGCACCACTTCGGTGATCTCCTCATAGGAGAGGATTTCCGCCTTCGGCAGCCACGCGAGTCCTTCGAGCGGCATGCAGTACACGCAACGAAAGTTGCAGCGGTCGGTGATCGAGATACGGAGGTACTCGATTGAACGGCCGAACTGGTCTTTTAGGGGCGCCGCGAACTCAACGCTCCCGGTTGCGAGCTGCGAGCTCATGGCTTTGAGACCATTGCCGCCGATGCACGCGGGTCCACCCACTCACGCGAGCCGTCCGCGTAGTGTTCGCGCTTCCAGACTGGCACGCGCTGCTTGAGTTGCTCAATCACATAACGAGTCGCATCCAATGCCGGCGCGCGATGGCGATGCGCCGCGGCGATCGCGACGCTCACGTCGCCGAGCGCCAGCGTGCCGGTGCGGTGCTCGATCACGAGCGAGACGCCGCCGAACTGCTCGGCCGCCTCGCCGGCGATCTTCGCAAGCTCGCGCGACGCCATCGCGTCGTATGCCGTGTACTCCATTCCGGTCACGTCGCGTCCTTCGTTCACATCGCGCACGGTGCCGAGGAAAAGAGAAGTCGCGCCGTGCGAATCGGAGGCCACCTCGGCAATGAGCGCGGCAGGATCGATCGCGCGCGTGACGATCGCGGTTCGAATCATCCGCCGGCCACAGGTGGAATGAGCGCGACCTCGTCGCCAGCCCGAATGACATCACCGGGCGCCGCGTACTCCTGATTCACCGCGATCAACGGCGCCGGCGGCAGCGAGTGACCAACCGCCATCTCTTTCACCCGGGCGAGTAAATCCTTCACGGTAGCCCCCTCGCGAAGGTCGATGGCGACACTAGGCGCGCCGAAAGCGTCTGCATACGACGCAAAAAGAAGAACCCGAACTTGCATCCTGAAAAATATACAGAACACAGCATACAGCATACGGTCTAATAGCGTACAGCCAACAGTTGTCGTCTTTCAGCTAGCCGTTCGGTCTTTCGGCTTGCAACTGCTAATGAGCTATTCGCTTACGCGTCCGCCAACTCAGAGATGTCTATATCCGCCACCATCGCCCTCAACTCCTTCGATGGTTTGAACACCGGCACCGGCCGCGCGGACACTTCCACGGGCGCGCCCGTCCGCGGATTGCGCGCCATGCGCGTCTT
>JANYIJ010000002.1 GCA_025362095.1 Gemmatimonadota bacterium
GCGATGCTCGCTGCGGTGGTGTTCGGTCAGTCGATCACGAGCAACATTTTGATCGGTGGAGCGATGATCGTCGCGGCGGTGGTGCTGCTGCAGTTCAAAAGGGAACGAGTTGCGTAGTTGCCGGTGTTCTGTCAGTTGCCGGTGTTCTGTCGTTGCAGGTGGTCTGTGTCTGGGGTCGTCGGTCTGTAGTCTTTTAACCCGCGGTTTGTAGTTGAGAGCTTTCAACTGCCGACTGCGTGTTCAAAGACTCCAGTACTTTGACTCCAGACGCAGACTCTTCGTAGTACTCCTCCCACGCAATCCCCTGCTCCAGCCACGCATGCTCGCCCTTCAACACACTCATCGCGAGCTTGTACAACTGCTCATCGTGCGGCCCGTAGAGTGAGCTGAACAGCGCCTCGATCCGCCCTCGCGCCTCAACGCAAAACGCATCTGCCAGTTGAATCGCTCCGGGCTGATTCAACTTCGATGCCAGCATCACCGCTCGCGAGCACGCCGCCGCCATTGCGAACAGTTCGGCTCCGATATCCACTGCGCGGAAGAGCACCATCTGCTTTCGCTCGAGCTTCGGCCCGAAACGAACCATCGCATGGAACAGCGAGCGGCCGAGTCTGCGCGTGGTGCGATCGGCAAAACGCATGTGGCCTGCGAGCTTTCCGAAATCCGCGTACGACTTGAAGCTGGGAATCCAGCGCGCCGGATACCACGTGAGGTAGAAGGGCGCAGCTTTCACCGCCGCGTTGATGCGCGTCGAGAAAGATGATTCCGGTGCGACGATCGGAAACGCGATCGAGAAGTGCGCGTCGACTGCTTCGCGCGCGATGAACAGCCGCATGATCTCGCTCGAGCCCTCGAAGATCAGGTTGATGCGCGAGTCGCGCATCATGCGTTCCACGGGAATCGCTTTTTCACCGCGCGCGCGCAGCGAGTCCGCGGTCTCGTAGCCGCGGCCGCCGCGGATTTGCATGGCGTCGTCGACTCCCTTCCACGCGGCCTCGGTGTTCCAGAGCTTTGCGATCGCCGCCTCGAGTCGAATGTCGTAGCCGCCGCGCTCGTACAGCGCGGCCGACAACAGCGCGATCGACTCCATGGCAAAAGTGCTCGACGCCATCCGCGCGATCTTCTGCGCGACCGCCTCGTGTTTTCCAATTGGCTGGCCCCACTGCACGCGCTCCATCGCCCACGCGCGAATCGCCTTGAGCAGCGCCTTCGCGCCGCCGGTGACGCTCGCAGGAATCGTGAGCCGTCCGGTGTTTAGCGTGACGAGTGCGAGCTTGAGCCCCTTCCCTTCGCCCCAGAGCATGTCCTCAACCGGCACCTTCACGTTCTTGAACGAGAGCCAGCCGTTCTCGATCGCCTTCAGCCCCATGAAGTGGCAGCGCATTTTTACGTCGAAGCCCGGCGCGCTGCGATCCACTATGAATGCCGTGATTTGCTTGCGCGGCTTGCCGTTCACGATCTTGTCCGGTGTGCGCGCCATCACTACGAACAGTTCCGCGCGCGTGCCGTTGGTGCACCACAGCTTCTCGCCGTTGATGATCCAATGCTTGCCGTCCTCTGACAGCACTGCCGACGTCGTCATGTTCGCCGGATCGGAACCGGCATTCACTTCTGTCAGCGCGAACGCCGTGATCGCGCCCTTCGCGATGCGCGGGAAATATTTTTTCTTCTGCTCCTCGGTGCCGAACAGCTTGAGCGGCTGTGGCACGCCGATCGACTGCGACGCCGAGAGCAGGGCAACGAGCGAGCCGCATTTTGATGTGATCAGCTCCATCGCTTTCACATACGTCATCTGCGAGAGGCCGAGCCCGCCGTACTCTTTGGGAATCTTGATGCCCATCGCGCCCATTTCGCGCAGCGTTTGGACATCGGATTCCTTGATGTTGCCCGTGCGATCGGTCTCGTCGGCGTCGTAGGTATCGAGGAACGCGTTGAGCTGATCGAGAAACGGCTTGGCCCGTTCCGCCTCCGCCGGATCCTCGAGCGGATGCGGATGGATCAGCTCCGCGCGAAAGCGTCCGAGAAAGAGTTCGCGTACGAAGCTCGGGTGCGTCCATTCGGTCTCGCGCGCCTGTTCTGCGACGTCGCGCGCTTCGGCCTCGGAGGCGTGGGCATTCTGCGGAGACGCGCCAGGGCGCGTCGGATTCGTATCGTCGTCGGCCATGTCTGTATACCTAGCGTGAGCGGCGTGAGAGCGCCACGCCTCCGATGATCGCCACAAGTGCGAAGCTGAACCACTGGATGGCATAGCTCTGGTGCGAGCCTTCTGTCAGCGCCGGCGTCTCGAGCCGGGACGGAGCGCCATCGCGGCGCGCACTGTCCGACGTTTGCGTCAGGACGTACGGAGCGACCGGCATGCCCACAAGCGTCTGCACTGCAGCGCGATCGAGCGCGTGTACGCGCCGATCTTTTTCCGGCGCGCTTCCCCGTTCCGTGCCCGCGAACGTCTCCGCGTATCCTGAGACGTTGACCGAGTCCTTCTCTTTCCAGCGCGAGTTGTCCACCTGAGCGGCGTCCGCCGAATACGCCCAGCCGCGATTGACCATCACCACAGTGTCGCGGCCGGCCATTTTGATCGGCGTGAGCAGGTCCACGCCGGGCGATCCCGCGTGCGATCTTCCGCCGTAAACCACTTCGCGATCATACAGCAGCGTACCGCTCGCGGACACGCGACGATAGTGACCCTGCGACGTGTCACCGGGTAATGCGATAATGTCGACCGGCGGCGCGGCCAGGCGCGCCGAAAGCGTGGCGTTGAACGCGCGCTTCTGGTCGAGCCGGGCAAGCTGCCACACTCCGAGTCGCACAAAAAGCGCCGCGCAAGCGAAGGGGATGGCGAGCGTGAGGAAGGATCGCAGTCGCAGAGTGCAGCGTGGTCAGGGTTGATCTTCGGCTTCCGGCTTCCGGCTTCCGGCAATTTACCCAACGTGACCCACGTCACAAACACAACGAGACCCGCTCCCTTGTCGGCGGGACTACGAGCACCGTACGGTCCAGCATAATTCATCACTATTGAAAGCGATTTTGCCCCTACTGCCCCACCGCGGCACTCCTCTCGTTCGCTTGGCGCTGCTCGGCACCGCGTTTGGTCTCGCCTTGCTGAGCTGCGGTCGCGACGTCACGTCTCCGAACGCGGTGGCGAAGTTTGCGCGCGGGCTTTCGTGGCGCGCCGAATTTCCGCCGGCGTTTCAGGCTGCCGGCGGCGGTTCGTCGCATGTGGTCGATTTCAACCGCGTGCACGTCGTGCTGCACCATGCCGACGGATCGATCGCGCTTGATACCGTAATTAATTTTCCAGCTGGCGTCGACGAGATCACGGTTTCGCTCGACGTGAAGCTGCTGGCCGACGCGCCGACGAGCGGCGAGCCGCTGAGTTTGAATCTTGGATACATCAACGCCGCTGGTGACACCGTGTTCAAAGGCGGTCCGGTTGGCGTAACGGCAACGCCGGCGGTCGCCGGCCAGCCGCCTCCGCCGCCAGTGACGATTCCGGTGACGTATTCAGGGCCCGGCGCGAGTGCCGCGGGCGTGCAGATCTCACCGCGATCGGGTTCGGTAACTGCGGGCGGATCGTTCGACTTCACCGCGGTCGCCGTAGATAGGAACGGCATCGCGGTGCCGAACACGCCCATCGTGTGGAACACGCTGGATCCCTCTATCGCGAGCATTCCCTCGGCCGCGTCGGGAACCGCGCAAGCGGGAAACTCGCGCGGCACCGCGCGCATCGTCGCGCAGCTGCTCACTGGGCCCACGGATCAGGTCACCCTCGCAGTTCTGCCGCGCCCCACGACGATCGCGCAGCAGTCGGGCTCCGGACAGAGTGGTCTGGTTGGTGCAACGCTGACCAACCCGCTCGCGGCGGTCGTCACCGCGGGCGACGGGCTCGGCGTGAGCGGCGTGACCGTGAACTTCACCGTCGCCAGCGGCGGCGGTTCGGTCGGATCCGCGAGCGCCGTGACGAACGATGCCGGACTCGCGCAAACATCGTGGAGACTTGGCAGCGCAGTCGGAACGCAGACAGTAACCGCGGCGGCGAGCGGACTGACGGGCTCGCCAGTGACGTTCACCGCCACGGCACGTTCGCTCACCGCAACGAAACTCGCGATCACCACGCAGCCGGGCAATGCGGCGGCGGGCGCGATCATCTCCCCGGTGACGATCGTCGCGCAAACATCCACGGGTGACACCGCGTCGGCGTTCACCGGCGCCGTCACGCTCACAATTTCCGGCGGCCCCTCGGGCGCCGTGCTCGGCGGCACCGCCACGGCAAACGCAGTTGGCGGCGTCGCGACGTTCAGTAATCTCAAGATCACCAAGAGCGGAACGGGGTACGCGCTGGTCGCCGGCGGCGTGAGCTTGGCGAGCGCGACGTCCAGTACATTCGATATCGCGCCAGCCGCGACGAGTAAACTCTCGTTCACCGCGCAGCCCAGCACGAATACCGCCGGGCTTTCGATCGGCAATCTCGCGGTGACCGCGTCGGATCAGTTCGACAACACAGCGACGTCGTTCACCGGCGCTGTCACCGTTGCGCTCGTCTCCAACCCCGGCTCCTCGACGCTCAGCGGCACGGCGACCGCGAACGCCATCGCGGGCGTCGCGTCGTTCGGATCGCTGACGCTCAATCACGTCGGCACCGGCTACTCGCTTTCCGCGAGCGCGACTGGAGTGACGTCCGCGCTGAGCGGATCGTTCGACGTGCTGCCAGGCGGCGCCGCGTCGATCATCGCGACCGCAGGCACTGGACAGACCGCCGCCACCAGCACCGCCCTACCGCTGCCGATCACGGTGCAGATCATCGATCTCGCGGGCAACGGTGTGTCGGGCAAGACAGTCACGTTTGCTGTGACACTCGGCGGCGGGTCGGTCTCCAGTGCGAGCGGCGTGAGCGACGGAGGCGGCTTCGTGTCCACGCTCTGGACGCTGGGCGCGACCGTCGGCACGCAATCGATCGCGGCGACAGCGGCGGGCCTCACGAATTCGCCGCTCACGATCAACGCGACGGGCACGAGCATCCTGCCGCACTTCACGTTCACCGTCTCTCCCGCGGTCGGACAGACGGCGGCGACGACGATCGCGCCGAATGTCGTGGTGCAGGCGCGCGATGCGGCGAACGCGCTGATTCCCGCGTTCACGGGACTAGTGGCGATCACGATTGGCACGAACCCCGGCGGCGGCACGCTCACCGGAACCGCGAGCGTGAACGCGGTGGGCGGCATCGCGACATTCGTTTCGCCGCTCTCGATCGACAAGGCGGGCGTGGGGTATACGCTCGTCGCCAGCTCGGCGGGCTACACGAGCGGCACGTCGACGGCGTTCAATATTGTCGCGGGCGCGGCGGCGAACATCGCGAAGAGCGCAGGCGACGCGCAGACGGCGGCGCCGTCAACGTTGCTGCCTGTGCCGCTCGCGGTGCTCGTGACGGATGCGAGCGGAAATCCTGTTTCCGGCCGCACAATTAACTGGGCAGTTGCGACTGGCGGCGGCAGCGTTGGATCGCCGACGTCGGTGACGAATGCCGCGGGCGTCGCGACGATCGGCTGGACGACCGGAGCCGGCGGCGCGCAGTCGGCTACGGCGACGGCGGCCGGGCTCGCGGGTTCGCCGCTCACGTTTACCGCAACGGTCACCGGCGGTGTCGCGACAACGACCGTCGCGCCGAAACTCACGAGCGCAGACACGCTCACGTCGCTCGGGCAGACCCTAGCCATGACGGCAACTGCGCGCGACGCAGGCAATAACATCGTCGCGGGCACATACACTTGGGTGAGCAGGAGCCCGGCCTTCGCGACGGTGGTTGCCGGAACCGGCGTCGTCACATCGGTGGCGACCGGCTCGACGTGGATCGTGGCGACTGAAACCGGCGGCACGAAGGACTCGGCGCTCGTTGTGGTGCAACAAAGACTCGCGACGATCAACGTCACGCCTTCAGCGCGCAGCGTTTACCTCGGCGCTGCGTCGCCGGCCTACACGGCTAGCGCGGTGGATGGACTTGGCGTGGCGCTCTCGGCCCAGCCGGTGT
>JANYIJ010000014.1 GCA_025362095.1 Gemmatimonadota bacterium
TCAGTGATGAGTGAGGAGAAACGTGTGGTCGAAATCGCGCGCATGCTGGGAGGAGACTCGGAGAGCAGAGTGTCGCGCGAGCACGCGGCGGAGCTGCTGCAATCGAGCGCTCTTCCTCAGGTGAAATCCAGACGGCGTTAATCCGTTTCTCGTTGGTTTGTTAACAAAGTCAACTTCAGTTAACCAACCAACAAAAAACGTATTAACTCGCTCTTACCTTCCAAACAATGTTCGGTAGATGCGCAATGTGACCTGATCCACCGAAAGTTTCGGCACCCGTCCCAGCGACCCCAGCGTCGTCTCGTAGTGAAAATACGAGATATCAAACGCCAGCCCCGATTTCTTTTTCGCCACCGTCGCGACCGTCGAGTACGTCGCGCCGATACCCATTCGCGATTCGCTCGCCTCCGTGTACATCCCGAGCACGTTCGCATTCAAGGTCACGCTGTTTCCCGCGTTGTCGATGACATTGAAAACACCGCTGTACGTATCCGCGGCTTTGTGGCGGTAGTAGTACTGTCCCGAAAGCGAGAGAAAATCGTTGAGGTTCCAGCGCGGGTTGATCTGCAAGTCGACGATGCTGCCGAGGTGCCGCTGCACTGGTTCCGCGCGATACGACGCGAGAATCACCTGACTCGGTGAATCCGGAATGCGCAGCGTGAGCTGGTCCGCGGCCTGCGATGTGAATTCTGCAACGATCGAAACCCAGAAATGCGGGCCGTAGAGTAGGTCGGTGTACGACCGCACCTGAATGTCGCTCTGGTGGTCGCCCGTTCCGACTGCGGTGAAATCGGCGTTCGAGGGCAGCGTTCCGGTGCCGAGCCGGAAGACTCCGCCGACCGACTGCCGCCAGTTGAATCCCTTCGGCGCAAATCGCGCGCTGTCGCTGCCGTGAAATGAGTCGAAAAGACTGGCCTTCACTCCGATTTCGATATCGCCGATGCCGTGCGTCACAGCTGTCGCGAGCGGCTTCGCATTGATGCCGAACGTCGCGTCGGAGAGAACGGTTTGCATGTCGGAGGCGGTCAGCGGCGCCTGCGCGCCAACCGGTCCAGTGCCTGTGATCGCCGAGACGCCAAACGCGGCGTACTGCGCGCGGAACGCGGCGACCTTCGCCTCGATTGCGCTCTGTGCTGTGGTGCCGGCGATCGGCACGAACAGAAATCCCTTCGCTCCGTTTCGTCCGCCGTAGACCTGTGCGAGCCCGCTCGCGAACGCGTTCGCGCTGCTTCTGAGTGCGGCCGCGCCGGGTGCGTTCGCGTTGGCGGAGCGCGCGAGCTGAGCGGATGCGCTGTCGAACTGCGCGAGAAATGCCGCGTCGGAGGTGATCACGGCCGGCGCGAAGAGCGTCGGGTTGTAGCCGAGGGTCGGCTCGTGACCGGTGGGGTTCAGCACGAAGTTCACGTCCGACGTCGCGGTGACGAACGGCACCATCAGGCTCAGCGCGATGCGATTCGTGAGTCCCACTTCCAGCGCGAGCGGCGTCGAGAGCGAATTGTCACGCACCACAACGCGCGCGGCGCCGAGTGATGCCGTGAACAGCGGCAGCCCAGCCAGCGAGCGGATGCTCGACTGGACCGGCGCGAGGTTCTCGAACTGCGCGACGCCGATGCTGTCGAAGTTGAAGTTCACGCCGAGCGGCTCGAGCGAACCATTCGGCCGGCCCGTGCTGCCCTGACCGTAGCGCTCGCTCCACGCGCTCCATACAGAGAGAATGCTGAAACGCAGCTGGCCGCGTTTCGGCAGCGTGGCGTCGTCGCCCACGCCGGTCACGGCCTGCGCGCGCAGCGCGGACGAGACGGAAATCAGCGCCCATGACAGGGCGAGCAGGGCGGGACGCAGTCGGCTAGTTTGCATCATTCACGCGAAAAGATAACGCAAGAAGATGGAAACACACTCACCAACTCACGACACGCTTCCAGCCGTTCCCTGGCAGATCACGGGGAACCATTGGCTTTCCATCCCCTGCGTGCACCCCGCGGACGCCGCGATCCACGCACTCGGCGTGCTGCACCGCGGCGCGCGGTCGGCCGTGGAATTTGCTGGCCACGAGGATTTTCTCTCCGGCACACACGCGGCGCTGGTACGGCCGACGATTGAAATCGACGGACGCCCGGTCGCGCTCGCGGTTGAAGGAATGGTGTGGGAGCGCGCGCTGCACTGGCTGCCGACGTTCACGGCGACACCCGGCTCGCTGATCGTGCGCGGAACCGTGTTCGCGCCGTTCGGCCGCGACGCAGATATCGCCGGCGCCGTGTATGCGATCACTGTGGAGAATCGCGGCGCAGAGGCGAAAGAGATCGTGCTCGCGGTCGAGGGAACTCTCGGCCACCGTCAGCTGCGCGTGCGCACGCCGCGCGCCGCGTCCGATGCGCATCGCGTTTCAAAGGTGGGCGATGTGGTCGTGCTCGACGGCGCTGAGCCGCCGGGGTTCGTGGCGCTCGCGATCGCAGCAGATGGCGAGAGCGAAGTGTCCGTGCGGGATGGCGATGTTGGGAGCCATCGCGCGCCATCGTACGCCGTGCGCTGCAGGCTGACGGTGCCGGCGAAGGGACGGGTGGAGACCGCATTCTACATTGGCGCCGGCCCCGAGCGCGACGGTGCATGCGCGACGGTTGAGGTGCTGCGGCGCAGAGGATGGAAGGCGCTGCTGAATGCGACGCACGATGCGATTCGCGGGCTCGAGCAGACGACAGGCATGGAATCGCTCGACGGCCTGATCAACCGGCATCTGCTGTTCGCGTACTTCTATGCCGTGGCGCGCGCGCTGGACGACGCGCACTATTACCTCGTGCGCAGCCGGGCGCCGTGGTGCGCGCGCGGGGTGACAATTCGCGATTGGGAGGCATTGGCCTGGACTGTGCCGGCGGTGCAGCTCGCGGATCCGCCGCTCGCGCGAGAACTCATTCTGCGCGCGTGCGAAATTCACGGCTACGCGCCGGGGCGGGGCGTGCACTATTTCGACGGCACACTGTTCGAGCCCGGCTTCACGCTCGAGGGTGCATCGGCGTACGCGATCGCGACCGACCGGTACATACGCGACACGGGCGACGACCAGATTGTCGAAGAGCCGATTCTCGCCGACACACTGTATTTGTCGTCGGACGATCTCGCCGCGCGCCGAGACAAAACGCATCCGCTCTATCACACCGAGGTGACGCTCTCCGGCGCGCCGGTGGCGTATCCATTCACGCTTCACGGGAACGCGGTGGTCGCGTACGCGCTGGATTGTCTCAAGCGGACGATCGACGAAGAAGAAGCGAAGGAACTGCCCGATCCCGAGGCGGTGCGCGCCGCGATGCGCCGGCACTTCACGAGCGACGGGAGCGCGAAGAATGTTTTTGTGGCGTCGAGCGATCTCGCCGGCGGCGTTTCTCGCGAAGATGATCCCGTTGCGTCGGCGCTCTGGCTGCCACTGTACGAAGCGGTGGACCGGCTCGATTCC
>JANYIJ010000054.1 GCA_025362095.1 Gemmatimonadota bacterium
CGGCCACCGAGTTGGACTCCTGCAACTTCAAAGCTTGATAGTCGGCCAGCAGCGTCACATGGGCCGCCTGGACATCGGCGTTCAGCTTGAGCTGCTCGGCTTTCAGGCTGTACTCGGCGTCGCTCTGGTCGGCGGACGACAGTTCGATCTGGTCCTCGCGCTGGAACCCGTTGAACAGGGGGAGCGAGAGCGAAAGTCCGAGCGTGTACGGATTGGAGATGAACTTGAAGGGGAAGTTCTGGTTCGACGCGCGAATCTGATCGGCCTGCGCGCTCGACACCGAGATTGCGCTGCAGGTGGAAATGCCGGAGAGTCCGGCGCCCCTGCGCAGCGAGTCCGTGGTGAAGCACGATGCGCGCGACGACGTGGCCTGCGCCTGTGCCTGTGTGACGAGATAGTTGTTGTCCGTGTACTGCTGCGACGAGCCGCCGATCGCCGCCGAGAATCCAAGCGTCGGGATGTACTGTCCGCGCGCGCTATTGTAATTCTGTCGCGCCGATTCGATTCTCGCGTTGAGCGAGCGGAGCGCGGGATTCGACTGCGTGGCCATCGCGAGCAGCTGGTTCAGGTCGAACTTCGGCTCGTTTACGGCAGGCATGGTTGTCAGCGCCACGTTCAGCTGCGGCGGGATGCCGATGTTCTGGAAGAGGCGGAGCAGGTCGACGGCCGCGTTGTTTCTCGAGCGGAGCGCCGCCACCTGCTGTGTGCCGAGCGCCACTTCGGCGCGTTTCACGTCGAGCGAGGTCGCGGAACCGACGCCTGCTTTCGCGCGCGCCAGGTCGACCTGGAGACGATTGACCGCGACGAGCGTGTCTTGCAGCCGGGCCTGTGCCTGGTCCTGCAGCACGAGGAAGTACTGGCCGGTGATTGCATAGCGCAGGTTTTGCTCGGCGCTTTGCATGTCTGATTCCGAGGCCGTGACGTTCGAGCGCGCCGCTTTGAGCGAGCTGAATGAGCTCGCGCTGAGGCCTGCGTTTACGTTCAGGCCCCAGTTCGACGACATGATATCAGAGTTCGCACCGAACGCGACGCCGTTGAAGAACTGCGGCTTACCCTGACGATAGTTCGTTCCGAGGTTCGTGCTCGCGCCCGGCAGGAAGGCTCCCCGCGCAGAGCGAAGGCTCGCGTCGGCGCGGCGGCGTCCGTTGCCGGCCTGCAGATACGTCGGGTTGTTCGCTTTTGCGAGCGCGAGCGCTTGATCGAGCGACAACGTCGCCCCCACGGCGCTCTGCCCGGCGGCGGGCAGTGCTGATGTCACGAGGAGAATGGCACACCACAACTTTCGCATCTGGATGGGATTTCCTGGGTTGGGTACGTGTTTCTACCTGAGGGCAGTACGCGAAAGGGATCAAACCGGTTTCAGCGACCGTTTCAGCGATGTTTTATCGCGGCGGTTCGTCCCGGACGGCGACGATTTTGGTCGCCGGAATGACCACTTTGAGCAGATGGCCGGCGGCGTCGACCCACACGTCCTTTGTGGCGTTCGAGCCTTCGGTTTTGAGCCGAAGGTGCCGGGCCTCCAAATCGCGTGTGTCGATCCTCAGTGTTTCGTTGCCGATCAGTTCGACATGCACGGTTTCCACGAGGTTGCGCAGCGGCGCGAGGACGGCAACCGAGGCGCCCGGACCCCGCCGCGCAATGAACCAGAGCTGGTGCAGCACGTCGTCCTCGACGGCGACCGTGCCGGCCGCGAGTCGGAACTCGCGCAGCGATTCGCCGTCGGGGCGGCCTGTTCGCGACCGATAGTGGTCGCGGCTGACTATGCCGCTATACGTGAGCGTAATGCGACCGCTCTCACGAACTTCGCTTTGGTACTTCACGACGGCGCCGCTCGAGTCCGCATTGAGGCTCGGCTCGATGCGCCGCGAGCCCATCGCGACCACGGCGTGACCCACGAGCACCAACCCACCCGGGCCGGGGGTACTGCGAATCGTGAAGTCCTCGCGCCCCACACGATCGGGGCCACGCATGATGGTGAAGCTCCCTTCATCGAGGGAGGTCACTTGGGCGTGGGCAGGAGTGGCGAGAAGCGAGAGGGCGAGGGCACTCAGCAGGCGCATCCTTACAAGATACATGATCATGGGGTGGTTTTGGGGGGAGATCGGTGAGGCGTGAGGGGGATCGTCCTCGTCACCCCTCACCGATCGTCCCTCCGCACCCGTCCCCTTCGCCCGCATCCGTTCGCAGGGGTATAATCCGACCGTGAATCCTCGCCCCGGCCTGTGGTGGACGGTTGCCGCGACGGCGACCGTGCTGAGCGCGGCCCTCTGGCTGCGGGCTCCGGCGACGGCGACCCTAGTCGTGTGTGCGCTGACCACTGTCCTAAGCGTCGCCATGACCTTCGCCGGCGATAGGGCGTGGAATCGCATTGGCTTCGCCTTTTCCGCGCTGGCGTTCGTGGCATTCGTCGCGATGGCAGAGCGGTCCCGAACGATCTTCGCCGCCAATCCAGCGGCGGCGCGCACGGCGGTGGCGGCGCGCGGTACTGCGTCGATGGCTGCCGCGCTCGAAACCGAGTCGGCAGCGCTGCAGAAACTTGCCGTGCAGGCGCTCGATGCGCATGCCGATCCGCGGCGGGCGTTCGCAGATCTCGACAAGCTGCGAGGACCGTCGGAGTCGCGCTCCGTGGTGCTGATCCGCGGCGGCGCGCCGTTCGCGTGGTCGGGGCGGCTCATGACGCCTCTCGACTCGCTCGTCGGGCCTGTCGGCGCCTGGCCCACCCAGTTCTATCTTGCGCTGTACGCGATCGCGGGTCGCGGCAGCGACCGCGCGGTTGCCGAGGTGCTCGTGCACGCGGACCGTCCTGCGGATGTGCTGGCGTCGGCGATCGATGAAATCCTCAAGCCAAAGTTTGGCGTCGCCGGATTCATGTATGGCGCGCCGGCGAACGCGGACCGCGACTCGCTCACGATGGTGCGTGCCGCGGGTGTGCCGGTGATGGGCGTTCGCGCGATCGCCCCCGACGGCGCGCTGCTCGCAAATGCTGCGCGCGAACGCGGGCGGTCCCGCGGCGGAATAGCACTCGCGATCGCGACGCTCTTTTTTCTTGCGGCTACCTGGCGTGATCGCGGCGGCGTCGTGCGGCGGCTTGGCGCGCTTTCGGTGGCGCTCGGCGCGGTCGCGCTGGTTCCGCTCGCGCGATTCTCGAATGCGTCATCGCTCTTCGACCCGACCTATTTCTACGTGCCGAGCGGAGGGCCGTTCACGGGCAGCGTCGGCGCTCTTGCGCTGACCTGCTCGCTGGTGCTGCTCGGCATGCTCGCGGCGCTGCGCGCGCGCGTGGGCATGCGATCGCGTGCGCAGGCGATCGGCGCGGTCATGGTGGTCGCGGGGATCGGGCCGTTCCTGCTTCGTGATCTGGCGCGCGGAATTCAGTTTCCGGAAACGGGCGTCTCGACCGCGATGTGGCTCGCGTGGGAGTCCGCGCTTTTTCTTGCATCGGTTTCGGTGCTCATCGCGGGCGCGACGGCGGGGCAGGCAGCGCTGGGACCCCGAAAGGGAATTCCGCTCTGGATCGCGCCCGGCATCGCCGGCATCGCGTCGCTGCTCGCGCCCGCGCTCATGGACGCGCCCGGCGCGTATCCGCCTTGGTATCCGGCGTTATGGGTGGTCGCAATTGGCGCGCTGGCGTTCGCGCGGCGCGCTCGAGGATCGGTGCTTCCGGTTGCCATCGTCGCCGCCTGTGGCGCGGTGACACTCGTGTGGGGCCAGTCTGTGCACTCGCGCGTGCTGCTGGCGGAGCGCGACGTCTCGAGTCTGAACATGCTCGACTCCTCAGCGGCGACGCTGCTGAATCGCTTCACATCGCAGCTTGATTACACACACGCACCGGCGACCCGGTCGGAACTCCTCGCACGCTACGCGGAGTCGGATCTCGCGAGTGGCGACTATCCTGTGGAGCTGACGAGCTGGAGTCCGCAGGGTGTTCCGATCGCCGACCTCCTTGTGGGCCGCACAGAGAAGACGAACGGCATCGAGTACTTCGCGCGACAGGCGGCGGATTCTACACATGCGATTTTCACCAAGGTGCCGGGGCTTCCCGGATTTCTGTTTCTCGTGCTCTCGTATCCACACGAAGACCGCTCGGTGACGACGGTCGTCGTCGCGCCGCGAACGCGTTTGCTCTCGCGCGATTCGTACGGTGAAATGATGGGTCTCGGCGCGGTATCGACAGCCGATCCTCCGTACACGCTGACGCTCGGCGGCATCCGTCACAACGCGCTCATTACGAACGAGGCGCAGTGGGAGCGGCATGGCGACGATCTGCATGGCGACCGCTTCCTGCCGAATACGAAAGGCGACTTCAGCAACGTGCACGCGATCGTGCAGTTGCGCGGTTACAATCAGCTGGTGATGCGCGGATCGCTCGTCGTGATACTCGATCTGTTCGCGCTGCTCTCGCTCTGGCTGCTGCTCGTGATCGCGGATGGCGCGTTTGGCCGCTGGCTGCGCATGCAGAGGCGCCGGTGGATGGGGAGCTATCGCGCGCAGCTCACGCTCGCGCTGTTCGCGTTCTTCGTAATTCCCGCGGGCGCATTTGCCGCATGGAGCTATCAGCGTCTGCGCAGCGACGACGATCACGCGCGCGATTTGCTCGTGCGCGAGACGCTGCGCGGCGTGGCCGTCTACACCGACAGCGCGAAGCTCTCTGATATCGCCGCGAAGTTCCAGACGCCGCTCTTCCTGTATGCCGACGGCATTCTGCGGGCGTCGAGCGATCCCGTGCTCGACGCGCTCGCGCCGCTCGGCCGCCTCATGCCAAAGAGTGCCGCGCTCGCGCTAGTGGAAACGGACGATATCACGGCGAGCAGCAGCGAACTCGTGGGCGCGGAGCCGATGCTTTTCGGATTCCGGACGGCGAGCGCGGATTCATCACCCGTGCGGTTCGTGCTCGCGGCGCCCGCGCGAACGGATGATCTCGTGCTCGATCAGCGGCGGCGCGATCTCGGAATTCTCGTGCTGTTCGCGGCGGCGGTCGGAGCGCTCGCGGCGCTCTGGCTCTCTGGTCTCGCCGCGCGCCAGTTCTCCCGGCCGATCCGCACGCTGCAGGCGGGCGCGCTCGCGCTCGCCGCAGGTGAGCGGGAGCCGCGATTGTCGAGCGACCCGCCGGTGGAGTTCCAGCCGGTGTTCACGGCGTTTCGGCAGATGGCGCACGACATTGAGGCCGGGCGCGAGCAGGAGGCGCACGCGCAGCGTGTGCTCGCGTGGGGCGAGATGGCCAGACAGGTCGCGCACGAGATCAAGAACCCGCTCACGCCGATCCGGCTCGGCATGCAGCACCTGCGCCGGGCGCGTCAGGACACCAACGTGGACTTCGATTCTGTGCTCGAGGAAATCGTCCCGCGCGTGCTTTCCGAGATCGACCGGCTCGACGAGATCGCACGGGCGTTCAGCCGCTACGGCACCGCGCCGGATGATCGTGCTGCCGCTGTTCCTGTTGATGTCGCGCAGGCCGTCAACGATGTGATGCGACTGGAGCGGCTTGGTGGCGACGAGGTGGCTTGGAGCGCGGTAGGCGCCGACCGGCCGGCGCTCGCCCTCGCCGGACGCACGGAGATCGGCGAGGTGATACTGAACCTGCTCGAGAACGCCCGCCTCGCGAGCGCCCGTCACGTGCAAGTGACGATATCGACGACGGAGCGGATGGTTCAGCTGACCGTGAGCGACGACGGTCACGGGATTGCAGACGATGTGATGCCGAGGATCTTCGAGCCGCATTTCTCCACACGCACGAGCGGAAGCGGGCTTGGCCTCGCGATCAGCCGCCGGATGATCGAGGGGTGGGGCGGCACCATCAAAATCGACAGCGCCCCAGGGGCGGGCACGACCGTGAGCATCGCACTGGTTCCTGCGCCTGCCATCTGACAGTTTTCGTGCGTGATGATGAGCGCCGAAAACATTCCAGTCAAACGCACTACCGGGATTCCCCCGCATCTCGACGGGTGGCAACTGCCACCCGGCTGGATTTGGGGTGATCAGGGCTATTACGCCAATCAGCGGCACGCACAGGAAATCATCGACGCGCTCGGGCGATCGCTTGCGCTGATCACGGCGCCGGATCCGGCCCATGCAACCTGGCTGTTCGACGAGGCGAAATCGCTCGCGCACCGGAATCATCCGGCGATCCCGACGACGTATCACTTCTGGACGCAGAGTCCGGGATCGCGGCGCGGACCGGGGTATCTGCGGCGCTGGGTAGTCGGCGAAACCGTCGGCGCCAGAATCCGGCGGCTCGGCATCGAGACGATTCCGTACATGCTGCGCGTGCTGCGCGCGACGGGCTCGGCGGTCGCGTATCTGCACGACGCCGGACAGACGCACGGCGCCCTCTCGCCGGACACGATTTACGTGACGCCAACTGGACGCGTGTGGATTCTCGGATGGCAGTGGGCGCTGCCAGCGGCAGAGATTCCTCAGGGAATGCGGCCAGATCCGCTGTTCACTCCGCCCCCGCGCGAGTGGGCGGCCGGCGAGTGGAAACCAACTCCGGCCAGCGACCAATGGCAGCTCGCTGCGAGCTGCTTCGCGATCCTCACCGGCGAGTTGCCGCCGCGCGATGAGATTCCGCCGCTGCGCTGGGTGCGGCCCGATTGTCCGTTGAACGTCGCGGAGCTGCTCGATCGCGCGCTCTTAGGAAATCCGGACGAGCGCTTTCATTCGGTGGCGTCGCTGCTGCGCGGCGTGGAGAAAATTTCCGGCTCCGGCACGCCCGCGCTCTCGGGCGTGGACATCGCGTCGGGCGAGTACAAGGCGGTGAGCGAAGAAGACCGGCTGCGCTGGGCCACGGGCGACGACTTCGAAGTGTTGTCATCGCTCGGCTCGGGCACGTTCGGAACGGTGTGGCGTGTTCGCGATCTCACATTGCAGCGGGAGGTGGCGATGAAGGTGCTGCACCCATCGGTGGCAAAAAGCGACGCCGCAGTCGCGCGGTTCCGTCGTGAAGCCCAGATGGCTGCGCGCCTTCAGCATCCCGCAATCGTGCCGATCTACGACTGGGATTCGAAGGGCGACGTGCACTGGTACGTGATGGAGCTCGAAGAAGAAGGCTCGGTTGCGGATCTCGTTCGCCGCATGGGGCCGCGACCGTTCGCCGAGGTCGCGCCGCAGATCGATCTGATTCTCGACGGCCTGCACGCCGCACATGAAAACGGAATCATCCATCGCGACCTAAAACCGGAGAACTTGCTGATCGACCGCTACCGCCGCTGGCGGATCGCGGACTTCGGAATCGCGAACGCGATGGGCGAAGAGTGGGCGGGGTCGAGCGGCACGCCGGCGTTCGCGCCGCCGGAGCAGCTGCTGGGCGAACCGCAGGGCGTCGCGGCGGATTTGTTTGCAGTGGCGGCGATCGTGTACTTCGCCTTGACGGGAGTCGCGCCATTTGTCGGCGCCGACGGCCGCGCGATTCTCGCGCAGCAGCTCGCCGGGAGCGCGGACCTTTCGCGCTTTCAGCCGGAGCTCGCCGACTGGCTCCGCAAAGGACTCGCTGCTGATCCCGACCAGCGATTCGCGGATGCATCGGAGATGCAATCCGCGTGGCGGCGCGTGACGCGCGAAGTGCTCGCGCGCGAGTCGCGGCTGCCGTGGAGCGCGCGCGTGGCGAAGGCGATTCGAAATGGGTTCGGCGCCGCCGGCGTGATTCTGCTTGTCGCTTCTCTCGCGGCCGCCGCGCAGGCGCAGGGAACCAAGTCGAGCGCAGATTCCGCGCTCGCCGCAAAGGATTCCGCGCAGCGGCTCGCGCGGGTCCGCGTGTCGGTCGCGCGCACGGAGCAGACGGAGCAGCGGGCGCCGTGGGCGGTGGGGATGCAGGACAAATCTGAATTGCAGGTGGGGCAGGCGACGCTCGGCATCGACGAGGCGCTGAACAACATTCCCGGCGTGTACGTCGACAATCGCTACAACTATTCGCTCGACCAGCGGCTCTCGATTCGCGGCGCAGGCTCGCGGGCGAACTTCGGCATTCGCGGCGTGAAGGTGCTGATCGACGGAGTGCCCCAGTCGCTTCCCGACGGTCAGAATCAGCTGAACAACCTCGAGCTCGGCGACATCTCGCGAGTGGAAGTGCTGCGCGGATCGGCGTCGTCGCTGTACGGTAACGGTGCGGGCGGCGTGATCTCGTTCATCACAGATATGTCCTCGCCGGATCCGCTCGATCAAACGCTGCGAATTGAGAGCGGGTCGTTCGGCACCACCAAATGGCAGTCACGCACCTCTGGGCGAACGGGATCGCTGGTGGGTTCACTCTCTGCATCGCGCACGATCGTCAATGGATTCCGCCAGTTTAGCAACGCGGATCTCAAGCAGTTGAACGGGGCAGCGGACTATGCGTTTTCGCCCGCGACATCTCTGTCACTGCGCGCCTTCGCGACGGAAATGCCGACCGCGCTGAATCCCGGCGCCCTAACGGCGGCGGAGTATGCCGCGAATCGCGACTCTGCGTCGGCGACGAATATTCGGCGCGACGCGAGCAAGGCGATTTCGCAAAATCAGTTTTCGCTGCGGCTTCAGCACGCCGCGGCGGACGGTGGAAATTATTCCGCGACGGCGTATCTCGTGCGGCGTTTTGTCGATAATCCACTGGCGACGTCGCCGCCGGGAACCGCGGGCGCGACGGTCGGCTCGTACTCCACACTCAACCGCTGGGTGACGGGAGCGCGAATCGACGCATCGCATCCGCTGTGCGCGTGCGAAAATGCGCCGAGGCTCGCGACGGGAATCGATATCGAACGGTCGCTGGACATTCGGCGGAACTCGCGCGCGACGGGCGGCCATCCGAGCGTGAAGACCGACACGATTTATGTGAATCAGAGCGAGAGTGTGGCGTCGGTTGGTCCGTTCGCGGATATCGAATGGTCGCCGGTCGCCGATCTTTCGCTGAGCGCCGGCGCCCGCTGGGACCAGACGACGTTCACCGTGCAGGATCATTTCCTTGGCGATCACATCGACAACAGCGGTACGCGCACGCTCACCGCGACCACCGGGCATCTCGGCGCCTCGTACGTGATCGCCGACGCGTTCACGCCATACGCGAGCTGGTCGACCGCGTTCGAGACGCCCACGACGACCGAGCTCGGCTCCAAGCAGGACGGGACCGGCGGATTCAATGCAAATCTCGGCCCCGCGCAGATCCACACGATCGAGGTTGGTGCACGCGGAAATCTCGGCGCCGCGGTTTCGTACTCCGCGAGTTTCTTCAGCCTCACGCAAGACAACGCGATCATCCAGTTCCTGCAGTCGGGGTCGTCGGCGTACTACACGAACGCCGGACGGATTCGCAATGACGGCATCGAGATCGGACTGAAAGCGCGGCTCGCGAATTGGGTGGACATGAACCTCGCATGGACCGAGGCGAATTATCGCTTCGTGAATTACATCTTCCCCGTCGGCGCGGTGATCGACACGCTGAACGGCAGGAAGCTTTCGGGAGTTCCCGATCACTTCGTGCGTTTTGGGATTCGCACGCACTGGGATCGGTGGACGCTCGACGCAGACGAGACGTGGAGCTCGTCGATGTACGCGGACGACCTGAACACGCAGCTCATTCAGAGCTGGGGGAACGGCGATCTGAATTTGCGGGCGAGCTGGAGCGCCGAGCTCGGCGCGCTGCGCCTGCGGCCGTACGCCGCGGTGAACAACCTGCTGAATGAGGCGTACGTCGGATCAGTGACTATCAACGGAGCGGCGGGCCGCACGATCGAGCCGGCGCCGCTGCGCAACTATTACTTCGGGATGGAGATCGGATGGCGCGCGGTAAAGTGAAAAGCCGGAAGCCGGAGGCGCGGAAGCCGGACGCGCGCACGGCCAACCTTGACGTTCACCCGTTTGCTGTGCGCGGGTCGAAGATTGCCGGGAAAGGCGCGTTCGCGGTGCGGCCCATCAGCAAAGGCGAGCGCGTGGTGGAGTACCTCGGCGAGCGCGTCTCGCACGCCGTGGCCGATTCGCGGTACGACGATCAGGCGGGTGGATCGCACCACACGTTTCTGTTCGCCGTGAGCCGCAAGATCGTGATCGACGCGACCGTGGACGGCAACGACGCGCGATTCATCAATCACTCGTGCGACCCGAACTGCGAGTCGACGATCGAAGGCGGCCGCGTGTTCATCGACGCCATCAAGCCGATCAAGACGGGCACGGAACTCAACTACGACTACGCATACACGCGCGACGGCAGCGAGACGGAAGAGGAAGAAACCGGGCTGTATGGCTGCCGGTGCGGCACGAAGAAATGCCGCGGGACGATTCTGGCGCCGCTCTCGAAAGCCGAATTGCGGAGACGCGCCGCGGCGGCGAAGCGGCGGCACCATCGGGCGCATGTGCACGCACGCGAACCGCAAAAAACGAGTTAACGCGTTTCTCGCTGGTGGGTTAACGGAAGTTTTTGGTCAGCAACGACTATCGGCGCTTGAACACAAACTGATCGCTGCCGTCGAGCATTACCATCGACGGATTTCCAGCCGGATCGAGTTCGAACGTGAGCGTGGTGTGGCCGCCGCGGCCGTCGCCAAGGACCGCGCGGAAGGTGTCGTAGTTCCAGTGATCGAGCATGCCGGTGTTGTCGGCGCCGGCGCCGAGCGACATGCGCAGCGCGCCGTTCTCCATTTTCAGCACGAGATCGCCCCACGCGGGGTGCGAGTAGGTGCCCGCGTATCGCTCGAGCGGGAGCGACGGATGTGTGCCAATAACGCGTTTCGCGTCGTCCGCCGCACGTGCGGCTTTTCCGCGCTTCTCAGCATCGCCATAGAGTGTGAGAAACTCGGCGCTCCAGTCTCGCGCCGGTTCGCCGCGAGTACCCGCGAATAAATCAAACGCCTTGTACATCAGCGCATGGCGAAACTCGGCGTGATCGAGATTTCCGAGCACGTACACGCCGACGTTTTCTTCGGGCATGAGCCCGATGATCGCCGTGCGTCCGGCGAGACTGCCGGTGTGGTACGCGACGAACCGGCCGCGGAAGTCCTCTTCGAACCAGCCGAGGCCGTACGTCTCCCAGTGCGGCTTGACGAGACGCGATGTGGGATAGAAACCGTTGGCCGGCCCGACCACCTGCGGCTTGAACAACTCGTGGAAGCTGCGCTCGCTGACGAGGCGCTTGCCGCCCACACGACCGCTGTCGAGGAGAAAGCGCATCCACTTTGCCATGTCGCTCGCGGTGGACCAGATCGCGCCGGCGGCCTCGATCGGATCGGCCGGCTCATCGGTGATCACGCGAATAGTGTCCCGAATCTTGAAATGGGGCGATGAAACGTTTGCATCGTTCACCGCGCGCATGTTGCCGAGCGTGGTGTACGAGCGCGACATCCCGAGCGGCTGGAAGATCCGCATCTTCACGAAATCCTCCCACGACATTCCCGACGCCCGCGCAACAACCTCGCCGGCCGCGCTGAACATGATGTTCTGGTAGACGAAGCCGTTGCGGATCGAGTAGGCCGGAGTGAGAAACCGCACGCGCTGGAGAATCTCGTCGCGGGTGAGATCGCCGCGCACCCAGAGGAGATCGGCGTTGCCGAGCCCGGTGTTGTGCGTGAGAAGATCTTTCACGGTGAGCTCGCGGGTCTCGAGAAATCCGGGGAACTCGAGCTGGGGAAGCCACTTGGTGACTGGATCGTTCCACGCAAGCTTGTGCTCGTCGACGAGCATGGCGATCGCCAGCGCGGTGAACGCTTTGGTGGTGGACATGATGCCGAACAGCGTTTGGTCGTCGACTGCGCCGGGCATGCCCAGCGTGCGCACGCCGTAGCCTTTCGAGAAGATCACGGTGTCGTTCTTCACGATCGCCACCGAGAGACCGGGAATCTCCCAGTCCTTCACGCCTTTCGCGACGAACGCGTCGATCTCCTTGAGCTGCGCCGCGCGCTGGGTGGCGTCGCGCTGCGAAGCGTAGCGCACCGGCTGAGCCGCGGCCGAACCCGCGATCGATGAGATGGCGCTGGTGAACACGAGTGCGCGAATCAGTCGGCTGTGCATCACGAACCTCCGAACGAAGCTGTGTACGGCTCTCTACGCGGGAAGCGAAACGGGATCGCTTTCGTCGATGCGATGGATATCGACGGAAAGTCGTCCCTGTACGTCGGGCGGGTTGAAGATGTTGCGGAACTTCGCGCCCCAGACGATCTCGGCCGGCTTATACGACGAGCGCGAGTTTACCCGCTGAGAAAACGTCTCGTCGATTCCCGTCACCAGCACGAGAAACTCGAACTCGGCTTTTCGAAGATCTTCATCAGAGAGCCCCCACAGCGGACTCTCCTCCGTGATCGGATGCACCAGCGTCCAGGAGAGCGGAAAGAGCATCACCTCGGATCGCTCGAGCTGCAGCAGCTGGAACCGGCGGCCGAGTCCCGCCACGCCCTGCTCGAGCCAGCTGCAATTGATGCGCGCGTTGAGATCGATGATCTGGTTGTCGCGCATGTTGGCCATGCGCATCATGAGTCCGCGCCCGCCCTTGAACGGTGCGACGACCATGTGCGAGCTGAATTTAATTGCCGCGGTAGGGCGGGAAAAACGTGCGAACAGCAGGCCGGTGATCAGCGCCTGGCTCATCAGCGCCGTGAGCGATTCCACATACATTGCGACGTGCGCGGGGAATCCGACCGGGGTGATGTCGCCATAACCGATCGTCGCGAAGGTCTCGACACTGAAGAAGAATGCGCGCCACATCGCGCCGCCGAGCTCGCGTGGGGTCGCGCCGATCAGTGCGCCATCACCGCAGAGCCAGAAGGCCGTCGCGAATGCAATGTTGATCGCGGTATAGATCGTGACGACGCCGAGCAAGAACTTGGGCCACGTCGCGTTCAGCGCGAGGTGGTACGGGCTGTGCGATTCAAACCAGCGCAGGCCGCGGCGCCGGACGTTGAACGATCCGTCCTTATTGAGCAGCCGCTGTTTGCTGTCGGCGCCGACGACGGCGCCGAAGCCCATGTCATTTTTGTCTTCGACGCGGGCGACGGTGATGCGTGGAGCCGGGGACGTCACGCGGCGCGCGCTCCGTCGATCATGTCACGCACGCTGCCGTCGTAGCCATCGACGGCTTTCGAGTCGGAGGTCAGTAGAGAAACAACAATGCCGATCAGGAACGATCCCGGAATTGTGACCACCGCCGGATTTTTTAGCGGGAACCACGCCGCCGTGTGCTTGAGAATGTCGATTTGAATGACCGGCGAGAGCCAGATGAGCAGCAGCGTTCCCAGCGTGCCGGCGACCATGCTCGCCACCGCTCCCTGCGTGGTGCAGCGCCGCCAGAAGATCGAGAGCACGAGGGCAGGGAAGTTCGCGCTCGCCGCTATCGCGAATGCGAGACTCACCATGAACGCGACATTCTGTCCCTTGAAAACAATTCCAAGCACGACCGCGATCACGCCGAGCACGAGCGCGGCGCCACGCGCCACTTTCAGTTCTTCGCCGGCGCGCGCCTGTCCTTTGCGCACGACGCTCGTCCAGAGATCGTGCGAGAGGGCGGCAGCGCCGGAGAGCGTGAGGCCGGCGACCACCGCGAGGATCGTCGCGAAGGCGACCGCCGCTATAAACCCGAGGAAGGGCGTACCGCCGAGATACTCGGCGAGCAGCGGCGCGGCCATGTTGCCGCCCTTGTCGACGGCCTTGATCGCGTCCGGTCCCACGAGGACCATCGCGCCGAAGCCAAGGATGAAGGTGAGCAGGTAGAAGAATCCGATCAGTCCTGTCGCATAGAAAACGGATTTTCGCGCGGCTTTTGCGTCCGGCACTGTGTAGAAACGCATGAGAATGTGCGGGAGTCCCGCCGTCCCGAACATCAGCGCCATGCCGAGCGAGATCGTGTCGAGCGGGATTGCAACCAGCTTTCCCGGCGCGAGCATTCCCGTGCCGTATTTCGCGCTTGCGGCCGCGAAGAGCGCGAGGGGATTCATTCCGAACTTCAGAAGCACCATGAACGCGAGCGCCGCCGCGCCGCCGAGCAGGAGCGCGGCCTTCACGATCTGCACCCAAGTGGTCGCGAGCATTCCTCCGAAGATCACGTACGCGATCATCGCAGCGCCAACGATGACTACCGCGGTTTCATAGCTGAGTCCGAACATCAGCTTGATCAGACTTCCGCCCCCTACCATCTGCGCGATCAGATAGAAGATGACCGTCGAAAGTGTTCCAACGGCCGCGGCAATTCGGACGGGAGCCTGCTGGAGTCTCGTCGCTAGCACGTCGGCGAATGTGTACTTGCCGAGATTTCGCAGCGGCTCCGCCACGAGAAAAAGCACCACCGGCCAGCCGACGAGCCAGCCGGTAGAATAGATGAGCCCGTCGAACCCGGTGGTGGAGACCAGTCCCGCGATGCCGAGAAAACTCGCTGCGCTCATGTAGTCGCCGGCGAGGGCGAATCCGTTCTGACCCGCGGTCACCGAGCGGCCTGCCGCGTAGAACTGTTCGGTGGTGCGCGTCT
Organism: Gemmatimonadota bacterium; assembly: GCA_025362095.1. Taxonomy (GTDB): domain Bacteria; phylum Gemmatimonadota; class Gemmatimonadetes; order Gemmatimonadales; family Gemmatimonadaceae; genus Fen-1231. The sequence goes on from JANYIJ010000054.1 coordinate 14,408, forward strand.
TGCGCGCGGCCCAGTAGGTAATGCCGAGCGTGACGGCGATGAAAAAGAAAAAGAACGACATCGCGACGGCGTTCGGCTTGCCGATGGACGAAGCCGCGGCTTGCAGCAGAAACGGCGGCATCATCTGCCCTCCCGCTTTAATTCGTCGAGCTTCGCGTCGTAGTGATGGTTCGCCCACCACACGTAGAACCAGGTGGTCAGCCAGCTCGCGACGATCACGATCGCGCCGAACAGAATTCCCACGCTGAGCCCCGGAGCGATCAGCGAGCCCATCCATTCCTTCTGATACGCGATCAGCGCAATGAAGCCGAAATAGATGACGATGACGATCGCCGTAAGCGCGATCGCGATGCGCCATCGGGACGCCGCGAGCGAGTGGTGGCTCGATGCCATGTAGGGGGCCGCTCCGGTTCGAGTGCGGTGAAGGCTATTTGGTCTTCTTCCACTCCTGCGAAATCTTTGCGGTCACGATGTAGTCGAGCTTCGGAAAATCCTTCTTGAGGTAGGGGTTGCCTTCCATCCCAAGGCGTCCCTGCGCCGGTCCCTTGCCGCCGCCCTCGTTGCCTTCGCCGTAGCCGTTGTAGAGAGAATCCACGACGGCCATGCCGTTCGTGACCTCGCCGACTGGCGCGAACCCGGCTTTATCGAGCTGCGTGTTGTTGCCGAAGTTGATGAACAGCTGGGTCGTGCGGGTGTTCGGGCCCGCGGTCGCAAATGTGAGCCTGCCGCGCGTGTTGCTTTGCGTGACGGGATCGTCGGCCAGGTGCAGGTCGCGCCACACGCGCGAGACGGTGGTGTCGCCCGACACCCCGAACTGCGCCATGAAGCCGTCGAGCACGCGGAAGAACCGCACACCTTCGAAGAACCCGTTCGACACAAGATAATAAAGGCGATCCGATCCCTTCGGCGCCCATTTCCGGTGCACCATGAGATCGAACTCGCCGCGCGAAGTCACCATGTGCACGGAGAAGCTGTCGGGTCCTGCGGCGGCGAGCTTTCCTGCGTCGGGATGCAGGATCGCCTCAGTCGGTGGCGCAGGGACCGCAGCCGCTGCGGCGGCCGCGGTCTTCTCTGCGGCGGTCTCGGGAGCCTTTGGCGGCGGAGGCGCCTTCTCGCATGCGGCGAGAAGCACCACGAGAGCAATGGCAATGGGACGTTTCATGTTCACTTGTTGGTTGAGGATTTGAGAGTCGCGATCGCTTTCTGTGTCGCCTCTTCCACCCGCCTGACCGACGCTGCGATCGCAGATTTTGTCGCGGCGCTCGAGCCGCCCACTTCAATATCGTCCGTCGTCTTCAGCGCGTCACGATACCACGCGCCCCACGTCTCAAGAATGTGCGACTCGTAGGCCGTCGCGCCACCACGGGAGAGTGTGTCGGCGGAAAGTTTGCGCTCGGTCTCCAGTCGCGCGAGAGCCGCTTTTTCGATCTCCGACACGATGGACCGCGCCGTGGCGCCGTCAGCGCTCGCCATGGTGAGGCCGCTCACGAGAGCCGCGATCCCCGAGTTTTTCATCTCAGAGGCCGAGACCATCTCTTTGCGATCGCCGTCGGTGTGGTAAAAAACATCCGTGAAATGCCAGAGCAACAGGCCGGGTTTCTTCGCGTTCAGGAATGGGGTGTGGTCGCTTCCCCCTTCGAACGGATTCGTTTTGACGACCCAATCCGTGCCTTTCGCTTGATCGAGGCAGCGGCGCAGGACGTAGTCGTTGAAATAATGCGGCGTCATCCGGTCTTCCTTCAAGACAGATCCGCCCCACTCGGTGTGGTGATCTTCTCCGCGCGTCCAGATCGCAGACGGATCCGGCATTTTCTCGATGAGAAAGGTGCCGCCGGTTTTCTGCGTATCTTCGCCGACCATGTCGAGGCTCATGCCCCAGCGAATTCCCTTCGCCCGCTCGCTGTCCTCCGAAATGAACCGCGCGGTCTCCGTGATTTCCTGGCCCCAGAGAAACGTCAGCGTGCGCTTGGGATCCTCTTTCCCGGTCTTCACGAGATCGGCGGCGACCCGCGCCATCTCCTGCAGTGTGCCGACGCCGCTTGCGTTGTCGTTCGCGCCGGGCTCCTGAACGTGCGCGCTCCAAACCCAGCGTTCGTCCGGCTTCACGCTGCCGCGAATCTCTGCGACGATAGCCAGCTCCACCGCCGGCTGCGTGAAGCGCGACTTGGTCATCGCGCGCAGCGTGACCGGGCCCGCGGCGAGCGCGGCGTTCAGTTTTTCGCGCGCGGCAAATGAGATTGGCATCGCCCACGCGCGCGCTGCGCTGTCGTAGGTGACGCTCGTGAACTGGATGGAGTTCGTGTAGCGCTCGGGTTGCGTGTACTTGGGCATCGAGTACGCGAGCACGCCAACCGCGCCGCGCTGCACGGCAAGCGTGAAGAGCTGGCCGAGGCGGCCGTCGGCGAGCACGATCTTTCCCCTCACGTGCGCGGAGTCGAGTGCGGCGGCGGTCACGGCCGACACGCGCACGAGTTCCGCGCTCACGCCGCCATCCGGCGTCGAGAACGAGTTGGTCGCGAGCATGTTGCGGTTGGTCGCGAACGAGAGCACGGGAGTGGATTTGCCGCCTGCGCCGACGATCGAGAGCGAGGCGTCGAGCGGTTCCCACGCCGCCCGCGGACCGGCCGGCGCCGCGGGATCTCTCGCGGTCGTGATCATCGGATAGTGCTCGATGCGATACGTCATGCGGTCCGTTGGCTTCGCAGCGGCCTTCTCGACGAATCCTGCGGCTGCCAGTTTTCCGGCGACGTGCATGATGCTAGAGTCGAAGCCCGCGTTGCCCGGCCAGCGCACGAAGCGGTCGAGGTAGGCGACGGTTTCGACGGAGTGCGCGGCGTCGAAGCGGGGGCGGACCAGGGAGAAGTGGGGGGCGGCCGGGCTGGGCTGGGAGTGGAGCGGGGATCCCGTCGCGGCAAGTGCCGAAACTACAACAGCCAAGAAGCGAGTTGAATGGTTTGTGGTCATAAGCGATGTGTTTTCTGTTGTTGTTTAGAAAATGTGATCGTCGCGAATCAGCATCACATTCGCTCGGCGTGATACGCTGCCGTTGCGATAGTCGAATGGGACGTCGATTTCCCGGCCGCTGAACGTGCCGGTGAGAATGCGAAGGCCGTTGCCGCCGCGTTTTGGATCAGGAACGAAACGGAGCTCTTTGCCCACCGCGGCCCAGGTGCCGGACACCACCATTTTCTGGAGCGGGTCGCGGCTGATCGCTGCGCCTTTTGCCGCGAGCGTCTGACGATATTTGAGCGACGCGCGGAACTCGTGGTTCGCGCGGAGGGCGAGAATGAGTTCGTCGAACTCGATCACATACTGCACACCCTTGTCATCGCTCGCGCGGTCGGTCACCGGGAGCGGTTTCGCGTTGAGTCGCGTGGAGACGTACGAGGCGGGCCCCGGCTCCGCTGCCGGCGGCGCAGCCGGCGGCGCAGCCGGCGCCAACGCGGGTGCCTGTGCTGGCGCTGTAGCGGCGAAAAGCGACGCGAACGCCGCAGCGCTCCAGCGAGCGGTGACGCTCAGTTGCCGAGAAGTTCGCCGAATTGGTTCAGCGACGGAATGTGATCGCACGCCACCTTCACGACTGTGGTGAGCGGCACCGCAAGCACGGCACCGGGAATTCCCCAAATCCAGCCGAAGAACAATAGTCCGAGGAAGATCGCGACGGTATTCACCGGCAGGCGACGTCCGAGCAGCATTGGCGTGACGAGGTTGTTTTCTACGAGGTGAATCGCGACGAAACATGCCGGCGCGATCAGCGCGCGCGCCGGATCTTCGAAGGTCGCGAGCGCCGCGAACGTAACGATCAGCGCGGTCGTGATAGGGCCGAGGTACGGCACAAAGTTGAGCACGGCCGCGAGGCCACCCCAGAGAATGGCGTTCGGCACACCGACGCCCCAGAGCGCGAGCGCCGTTACGACTCCAACGCCCGTGTTGATCATCGTCGCGGTCGCGAGAAACTTCGAGGTGACGATTTCGATCTCGCTCAGAACGGTCTCGAAGTGGACGACGTCGCGGCGGCCGGGCAGGATCTCCGCAAGTTTTTTCCTGAAGAGTGGCCCGCTGGCGAGCAGGAAATACGTGAGAAAAATTACGCTCAGCGCCGAGGGTACGTCCGAGAGCGCCTCCAGCCCCCAGCGCTCGAACAGTCCCGGACCCTGCAGCTGCACCTGAGCCGGCGGCTTCGCGCCCGGTGTCGCAGCGGGTGTCGTCACCGTCGCGATGCGATCGGCCGACTGCTGCAGCGCGACCATCGGCTTCGCGATGAGACGTATCCGCGTTCCCACTTTTTCGATCGTCGCAGGAGCCGACGACACCCAGTCGACGGCCGGTCTTACGAGTAAGGCTCCGGCGCCCACCGCGAGACCGAGCGCGCCGAACACCACGATCGCCGCGCCGAATCGCTCCGGGATCTTCCTGTGCCGGAGCCAGCGCACCGGTGTGCTGAGCAGAAGGCTCAGGAGAACCGCGATGACCACGGGCAGCACCACCGGTCGCCCGACCTTCAGCGCCGTGATGCTCATGACAACGATGATCACGATCGCGGCAGAACGCACCGCATTGCTGTCGGTCGACGGTGCGGCTGCGGGTTTCTCTTCGTCGACTGTTGCCATGATCACGCGTCTTCTGGGAAATCGCGAGCCGACGTGGCCGCTGCTCTAAATAGTAATGCCTCGCAGCCGTTCAGCGGCCCATCGGGAAACTATACCCGTTGACAATATATCCGGAGCGGATATAGTAGACGCATGCCATACTCTCAATCCGATGTCGACGCGCTCATTCCGCTTCCGCCCGCCACGTTCCACATCCTGATGGCCGTCGCACAGGAAGACCGCCATGGCTACGGCATCATCCAAGACGTAGAGCGCCGGACACACGGCGAACTCCGGCTGAGCGCGGGCACGCTCTACCGCTCGATCCAGCGCATGCTCGAACTCGGCCTCATCGATGAAACGGATGACCGGCCCGCGCCGGAGTTCGACGATGAGCGCCGCCGCTATTACCGCATCAGTGCGTTCGGAACCACCGTCGCGCGCGCCGAGACGCGCCGCATGACGCAGCTCCTGCGCATGGCACGCGCGCAGGGGCTCGTGCCGGAGCGCGCCTGATGCACTTTTACCGAGCGCTGCTGCACCTGTATCCCGTTTCGTTCCGTCGCGAGTACGGCGCCGAACTCTGTGCCGTGCACGGCGCGCGCCTGCGGCAGACCGGCGCGGGCCTTCCGCTGGCGTGGTTCTGGATCGCGACCGTGTTTGACGTGACGCTGAACGCCGCTGGGGCGCACTGGGATGTGCTCGTCCACGATCTGCGGTTTACGGCGCGAACCCTGCGGCGTTCACCGGGCTTCACGCTCACCGCAGTTCTCGTGACGGCGCTGGGAATCGGCGCGAACACCGCGGCATTCTCCGTCGCCGATTTTGTGCTGCTGCGGCCGTTGCCGTTCGCGGAGCCCGAGCGACTGGTGAAGCTTTGGGAAAAGCCGCCGCTCGGCGGGCGATTCGAACTCTCGCCGCCCAACTATCGAGACTACGTGGAGCAGAACCGGGCGTTCGGTTCGATGGGAGCGTTCCACGGCACCTCGGTGAATCTCGTTGGACGAGGCGATCCGCAGCGGCTGTCGGGATCGACGGTCTCCGGTGATGTGCTGCCGATGCTCGGCGTGAAGCCGCTCATCGGACGCGCGTTCACGCTCGATGACGAACACTCCGAGGCCGTCGGCAACGTGATTCTCAGCTTCGGACTCTGGCAGCGCAGCTTCGGCGGCGATCAGGGGGTGCTCGGCCAGCGTGTGCTGCTCGATGGTGACCCCCGCGTCGTGATCGGCGTGATGCCGCGCGAATTCAATTTCCCGACCGCAGAAACGGCGCTGTGGACGCTCATGCCGCGCGCCGAGCGCGAGAACGATGAGCGCGACAACAACTGGTTTTCGGTGATTGCGCGGCTCAAGCCCGGCATGCAGATCGCGCAGGCGAATGCGGAGATGAACGTGATCGCGGCCTCGCTCGCGTCGCGGTTTCCAAAGGAGAACAAGGGGATCGGCGCGTCGGTGATCTCGTTGCGCGACGAACTCTCGAGCCAGTCTGAACTCATGCTGCTGGCGCTCTGTGGCGCGGCGATCTGCGTGCTGCTGATAGCCTGTGCAAATCTCGCGAATCTTCTAATCGCGCGATCGCTCGTGCGGCGGCGCGAACTCGATGTGCGCCTCGCGCTCGGCGCAGGGCGCGAACGGCTGGTGCGGCAGCTGCTCACGGAAAGTCTGGCGATCGCGGCGGTCGGCGGCGCTCTTGGAATCTTGATTGCGGTGATGTCGGTGCCGCTGCTTTCGCGATTGGTGCCGAACGCGCTTCCGCTCGCGAGCACACCGACTGTCGACCTGCGAGTGCTCGCGGTAGCCGGTCTTGTCAGCGCTCTGACCGGCGTCGGCTTCGGCGTCTTTCCCGCGTTGCGCGCTTCCGGAAGAGGTGATCTCTCTTCACTGAGAGACGGCTCGAGGTCCGGAGCCGGTCGCCGGGCGCGCGGCCGGTCCGCGCGGGTGATCGTCGAGGTGATGGCCTCGGTCGTGTTGCTCGTCTCAACGGGCCTGCTGCTGCGCGCGCTCTCACGCGTTGCCTCGACCGATCCTGGGTTTCGCGCGGACGGCGTCGTCACGATGCGCACGACGCTCCCGAGGCCGCAGTACGACAGCAACAGCGTTCGCGAGCCGTTCTACCGTCGCGTCCTCGATGGCGTGCGCGCGCTGCCAGGTGTGCAGAGCGCCGCGTACGTCTCGTTCCTTCCGATGACCATGCCGGGAGGGATCTTCGGCGTGGAGGCGAACGGTGTGCCGAGCAATGGCGCCGACGGCCGCAATGCAAGCATGCGATATGCGACGCCTGGGTATTTCGCGGCGATGGGAATTCCGCTGCGCATGGGACGGGATCTCGAGGAGACCGACGAGCGCGGCCGGTCACAGGTCGCGGTGGTGAGCGAGTCGTTCGCGAAGAAATATTTTCCAGGTGAAAACCCAATTGGAAAACGATTCCAGATTGTCGCAGGCGACCACGAAATTGTCGGAGTGGTGGGCGACATCAAGGTGCGCGGCCTCGAACGTCAGAGCGAGCCACAGATGTACCTCTCGTACAAGCAGCAGAATGGCAGGTCGTTCCCGTTCTACATGCCCAAGGATCTCGTGATCCGCGCGACGGCGCCGGTGGCGCAGCTCGTGCCTGCCGTACGAAGAATCATTCACGAGGCGGATCCAACGCTTCCGATTTCGAGTATTCAGTCGATGACCGATCTCGTCGCAGATCAGACCACGACGCGCGCCGTGCAAGTGCGGGTGATCGGAGCGTTCGCGCTGATCGCGTTCTTCCTCGCGGCCGTTGGGATTCACGGCCTGCTGTCGTTCTCGGTCTCGCAGCGCCGGCATGAAATCGGCGTGCGGATGGCGCTCGGCGCGCAGCAGGGTCGCATCGTCGCGATGGTGCTGCGGCAGGGGATCGTGCTCGCGCTCTGCGGGGTGATTCCGGGGATCGCTCTCGCGTACGCGGCGGGGAGGGCGATGCAGTCGCTGCTGTTCGGCGTCGAGCCCGGCGACGGGGCGACGTTCGCGGCCGCGGCGGCGCTCTGCGTGCTGATGACGGTGGCGGGGAGCTTGCTGCCGGTCTTGCGGGCGGTGAGCGTGGCACCTGCCAATGTGTTTCGCGGGGAGTGAGAAGTCGTTATCGTTAGCCATCTCAACTCCTTCTCTCCGAGGATCAACATGCGTCGCGTCACAACTTTTACATTTGCGGCAGCCCTTGTCGCGCTGGTCGCCGGTTCCGCGCAGGGTCAGGCTGATCCGTCCAAGTCCGTCGCGGGCGGCGGAATTTCGGTTCCGGGCTGGATGGGAACGGCTGACGGCGGCGCGTCGGTGAACGACGCGAAGTTCGCCATGGAAGGGAATGGCTTCCACGCGACCACGGGGCCGGCGATTACGTACTGGAACGCTGGCAACAAGGCGAGCGGTGACTACACCGTGAAGGCCACGTTCACGGAGCCGAAGTTCCAGAACCTGAACTCGCATCCGCATCCGTACGGCATCGTGATCGGCGGAAACGACATGGGCACCGCGACTGCCTCGTATCTCTACTGCGCGGTGAACGGCAACGGGTCGTTCATCGTCCGCGGCTTCGGTCCCGCAGCGTTCCAGGTGAACGGCAGAAGCGGCGCGCAGAACGCCGCGGTGCACAAGGCGGCGGCAGTCGGCGAGACCGTCACGAATGAAGTCGGCGTGTCGGTCAAGGGCGATAAAGTTTCCTGCTGGATGAACGGCACTGAAGTCGCGAGCTACACCAAGGCCGAGCTCGTCGCGGCGGGAAGGCTCAAGTCGACCGACGGGCTCTACGGCCTGCGATTCGCACATAACACCGAAGTCACGCTGACGGGACTGACGCTCTCCAAGTAGCGCCAAAGGGAATCGCGAACGGGGGACGGGAATCTGAACAAGGTTTTCGTCTCCCGCCGCATTCCTGCCGCAGGGATCGAATTGCTCGAACGCGCCGGTGTGGACGTGCGCGTTGGCACGGAGCGCGAAGACGAGGGAGTCGCGCCCAGCGTGATGCTCGAAGGAATTCAGTGGTGCGACGTGCTCGTTTCGCTGCTGACCGAACCTATCGATCGCGCGCTCCTCGCTGCGAATCCAAAACTGCGCGGTGTCGCGCAGTACGCCGTGGGCTTCAACAACATCGATGTCGCAGGCGCCACGGCGCTCGGCCTTCCGGTGAGCAACACGCCCGACGTGCTCACCGATTCGACCGCTGATCTCACCTGGGCGCTCCTGCTCGCCGCGGCGCGAAGAATTCCAGAGGCGCAGGAATACATGAAGGCCGGCCGCTACAAACTCTGGGGGCCGAATCTTCTCCTCGGCGCCGACGTGAGTCCCGGCGGAAATGGTCGCCGAAAAATCCTCGGCATCATTGGCTACGGCCGGATCGGCGCGGCGGTCGCAAAGCGCGCGGTTGGCTTCGATATGGATATCATCGCGTACGATCTGCACGCGCGCGCTGCGATCGATTCCAGCGGGATCGCGCGGTGGGCCGAGCTCGAAGATCTTCTCGCGCAGAGCGATTTCGTTTCGCTCCATCCGCTGCTGACGAAAGAAACGCATCACCTGATCAACGAGCGCGCGCTGAAGCTCATGAAGCCCACGGCCATTCTCGTGAACGTCTCGCGCGGTCCGGTGATCGACGAAGCGGCGCTCGTGAGGGCGCTCAATGAAAGGTGGATCGCCGGCGCCGCGCTCGACGTGTTCGAGCATGAGCCTGCGATGGCAGAAGGGCTGGCCAACTGCGAGAATGCGGTGATCGTGCCGCACATCGCGTCGGCGAGCGTTGGAACGCGGGATAAAATGGCGACGATGGCCGCCGAGAACGCGCTGGCGCATCTGCGCGGCGAGCGGGCGCCGAACGCAGTGAACGCCGAAGTGTATTCGAGCGTCGCGTACCGCGAGCGCGCAGCGCGCGCGCTCGGCGCAACGTGAGCGAGTCGCCGGCCGAAGTTGTGCGCCTGATTCTTCTCGCGGGAATTCGCGCGGTGAATCCGCGGCATCTCACAGCGACCGCGCTCGCCGGATGGACGGCTGGCATCGAGATTCGTACCGTCGATGTGATCGCGATCGGCAAAGCGGCCAACGACATGATGCTCGGCGCGAGCGATGCGCTTGGCCGCGGCGTGAGAGGCGGGATCGTGATCTCGCCCGAGCACGCTGTTGGATTGCCTGAGGGCGTTGTCGCGTACACGGGTGGACATCCGATGCCGAACGACGGGGGCGAACGTGGCGCGCGCGCGGTGGCAACTTTGTTGTGCGAGCCGAATCGCGGACGCCGAACCCTCGTGCTGATTTCCGGCGGCGCTTCTTCGCTGATGACGCTCCCGCCGCCGGGAATCTCGCTCGAAGATGTCGTTGAAACGTCGCGCGCATTGATGCGCGCAGGCGCGGACATTCGCGAGCTCAACTGCGTTCGCAAACATCTCGATCAAATGAAAGGTGGACGGATGGCGAGGCTCGCCGGCGGCGCGCCGCTGCGGTCGCTCGTGCTCTCCGACGTGATTGGCGATCCGCTCGACGTGATCGGGTCGGGCCCGCTCGTGGCGGATCCGACGACGTTCGACGACGCGATCGAAATGTTGAAGCGTCGCGGCGTGTGGGGCGCCGTCCCAATGTCAGTAAGCGAGTATTTGCTTGCGGGCGCGCGGGGCGACCATCAGGACACGCCGAAGCCCGGAGATCCGTGCTTCGCGCGCGTCGATATCGGCGTAGTGGGCAACAACGCGCTCGCGGTGCAGGGAGCGGCCGGAGAGGCGCGGCGGCGCGGATTTCTTGTCGAGGTGATCGCCACTCCGATCGCTGGTGAGGCGCGCGACGCGGGCGCTGCGTTCGTGCGCCGCGCCTTGGAGCTCGCCGAGCTCAAGGGCCGTTCGCGCAATCTGTGTCTCGTGGGTGGCGGTGAGACCACGGTCACCGTCACCGGCACCGGAATCGGCGGTCGCAATCTCGAATTTGCCGCGGCTGCAGCGATGGCGATCGATGGAAAGCGCGGCGTCACGGTGGGATCGATCGGCACCGACGGTCGCGACGGACCGACGGACGCCGCCGGCGCCATCGTTGATGGCGGCACGATGGCTCGCGCGCGCGATGCGCACATGGATCTCGACGTGGGCCTGCGCAACAACGACACGCTGCGTGTGCTCGACGCCACGGGCGACGTGCTGCGGACGGGAGCGACCGGCACCAATGTGATGGACGTCTGCATCGCGACGCTTATGCCGCCGCAGGCGTGATCCGCAGGAGATCCGCTAGACGTACCTGCCGATTGCCATTGCCGCGACGGTAATGATCAGCATGCTCGCGGCGATTTTTATGCCGATCGCCGCTTTCGCCTTGAGCCGCAGCATCTCCGCCATCTCGAAATCGCTCGGCGCGCGGCCCTCGTTTTGAATCTTTTCGGCGAG
>JANYIJ010000059.1 GCA_025362095.1 Gemmatimonadota bacterium
GTGGAGGTTCTACACCTTTTATTTGTATGTCGTGCTCGGCGCGCTCGCCGCAGGGAACACCGTGCTCCGCGCGCTCAGGGCACCGGGCATCGAACCAGAACCGCGATAAGTTTTCCGTTCACCGCGGCCAGCGTGTCGCCGCGGAGCGTGAGCCTTTCGAGCCGGATGCTGTCGGCGAGCGCTGCGGCGTCGAGCCGGATGATCCGTGACGCGGAATCAGCAGGCGCGCGCTGCACGAAACAGCGGAGCGCCGGCGCCGCGGACTTTTCCATCGCGATACCCTGGGCCCTCGCCGATCCGCCCGCCGCTGCGGGAACGGGTGCGGCGGGCGGCGCGTCTGCGCGGCGGGCGGGGCTCGTGAGATTCGACGCAGCCGCGCCTTGAGCCCCGGCTGCCGCAATGGTGGCCTTCGCGCGGAGTTCGCCGGACGTGCCGGCGTTCTTGTCGCGCGCAGCTTCATTTTTTTTTACTTCGTCAAGTTCTTGTTTTGGCGTAGTGCTTTTTGAATCGGCCAACTGTTCCTTCACGGGCGACGGCGCCTTCACCTTCTTCGCCGCGAGATCTGCCGGGGCTGCCTGCTTCTGCTGCTCGTTGCGCGGCCTGAGGACCGGCGCGGCCGAGGGCGGCTCCACCAGCGGAATCGTAATGGTCACGCCGTTCACGCTCGAGCGGTTCACGACCACCGCCGAGCCGCCGATGAGCACCAGTATCGCAGCCGCGCGCAGCATCCATCGACGCGCGGCGCGCGGCGGCGCGGCCGCCGCCCTTGGAATCACGTTCGCCGGCACGCGGTCTAGCGATCCCACGATTCGCGCGCTCGCCGCGGTCAGTCCGCGCGCTTCCGCCGCTGCGGCCGTCCATTCCGGATCGGACGCGACCAGCGCTTCTACCCGCGCGGCCTCAGCGGCGTCGAGCTCGCCGTCGAGCCATGCGTGAATCAGTCCTTCGTCAGGATGCGGCATGCTGCCCTCTCTGGCGCCGTTCGTCCAGCAGCGCCTCGTAAGTCTCCGCCAGCCGCCGCCGCGCGCGCGACAGCGTCGTTCCCACCGAACCCTTCTCGATGCCCAGCACTTCGGCGATCTCTCCGTAGTCCAGTCCCTCCTCCTTCATGAGCAGCGCCTGGCGGTCGCGCTCCGCGAGCGACTCCAGCGCGCGGCGCGCGTCCGCCGTTTCCTGTGCCATCTCCGGTGTGACTTCCTGCTGCTCCTCCGGCGCTTCCTGCTCCTGATCTCGCACCTCGGCCGCCATCAGCTCGAGATGCTTCCGCTGCCGCGAGACCCGGCGCGCGTCGTCGCGCACCAGATTGTTCGCGACGGCAAAAATCCACGAACGCTCGTTCATGATTATGTCCTGCCGCAGCGCACGGACGAACGTCTCTTGCGCGACCTCTTCCGCCCAGTCGCGGTCGCCGAGCCGGCGCGTGAGATACCGCACCAGCGTCGCGTGATATTCACGGAAGAGACGTTCGACGTCGTGCATGCTCGGGTTCGTTCGCTACCAGTTCTTCGCCGCGTTGGCGAGCGCGGCTGCGTCGAGCTGCGTGATCCCGTCCGGCGCGACTTCGATCACGACGCGCTTTCCGAACACGCGCACACGCGCTCCCACGGCGAACAGCGGCGCCAGCTCCGGCACGTTTTGCACGAGTGCAAAATACGCCGGCGAGAACGCCTTTACCCTGAGCACGGGCAGTCCGTCGAGCGAACGCGACTCGGTCCACACGCTGTCCTGGAGCGTAAACGTCCGGTTTCCGCCCATGCGGACCGGTTCCTTCTTGTCGCGCAGCGCGTCTTTGTCGAGCTCGCCGAGCGTGCGCGTCGCGCGCTGTTCACTCGCGGCCTTGGCCGCGTCGAACTGTGCGGCTGCGGGCGCGCTGGCGAAATTCACATCGGGCCGCCCGCCCATCCCCTGCTTTCGAATGCCCAGCCCGCCCTGTCCGGTTCCTGAGTTGAGCATGCCGTGCTCAGTGACGAGATAGGATGTGAGTTCCGTCGGAATGCCGTAGCGCTCACCAAGCTGACGCAACTCGGCGTCGAGCTCCGCGTTGCCACCGGTGCGATGGCGCTCGGCACTGAGGTATCCCACGCGCTGCGCCGCCCAGAGGCGCGCGACGAACGTGTTTTGCGTGGAGTGCGCGGGGAACGACACCCGACCGGTCCAGCGCACGGGGCCGTCGCTCGTCCTGCCTTCGATTACCAGCATGGCGTCCTCCCGCGTGCCGGAGTATCGGGCGAGCACGACGAGATCCTGACCCGCGAACAGATCGATCGCGCCTTGCGGTTCCATTCCGTAGAGTCGCACACCGTCGGCATGAATGCGAACGTCCGTCGCGACCGGGCGCGTAAGGCGGTCGGTCACGATTCCCACCGCGCGCTCGACCGATTCCTCCGGCCGCACGAACGTCGCCGTGCCCCGTCCCTGAAGCGCGAGCTGCTCCAGCAGCGCCGCGTTCACATCCGCGCCGATTCCGAAGGTGAAGATCCGGCGCTGGCGGCGCAAATCGCCGGCGTGTTGCACGATCGCGTCGGGCCGCTGTTCACCCACCGTCGGCGCGCCGTCGGTGAGAAACAGCACGAGCGGCAGACGGCCATCCGGTGAATCGGATGAGAGCGCTTCATCGAGCGCGCCTTGAATGTTGGTGCCGCCGTTGGCGCGAAGCGCGTCGAGATACTCGACCGCCGCGCGCACGTTCGGCGCCGTGGCAACGGACCATCCATCGCGGAACGAGCGAACGTCGCTCGAGAAGTCGATCAGGCGAAACCGGTCCGACGACGTCAGCGTTTGCAGGAGCTGCCGGCCTGCCGCCCGCGCCTGCTCGATCTTTCTGCCCGACATCGAGCCGGACACGTCGATCACGAGCACGATGTCGCGCGGCGTGGCGCGCGCGGTAAGCACGGGAGGCGAAAGTGTGATGAGTGCAAATCCATCTTCGCCGTTCGGCGCGTTGGCGAGGAGCGAGACCGCCGCCGTCGCACGCGAGCGCACCGGCACGAGCAGCGTCACGGGACCGCTCGCGTCGTCGATGCGCGCGACGCGACGGCCGTGCTCGGTCGTCGCGTTGAGCGAGTGCGTCGGTGAGTACGCCGCGCCAAGTGTCGCGTCATCGGGATAGCTGAATGTGAAGGAGCTGTTGCCGCCCGCGTCGCCGGCGCGGCGATCGCCGAGCCAGTCGAGACGGAGCGCATCGCCCTCGCGCTCGACAACAGCGCGGAATCGCACGACGACACGCTTTTCTTCTCCTGGCTGGATCGGAAAGATTCGCGTGCGCAGCAACCCGTGGCCCATCCATTCGACCAGAGCGGGGTCGCGCAGCTTTCGCACGATCTCTTCGTAGACGCCGCGCGCGCGATCGGAGTTCATCGTTTCGCCGGTGACCATCTCGCCATTGATCGAGAGCGCGAGATCTTCGAATACGGCGCCTTTCGGGAGCGGCAACAGGTAGTCGGCCTCGCCGACCACCCCTCCGCGGTTCGTGTACGTCTCGGAGATTTCGTAGCGTATGACGCGGCCGTCGAGGTCGGCGCGCACGCGGCTCGACGTGCGCACGACCTGCGCGGTCATGGGGCGACGGCACTCCGGTATCGCGAGGCAGCGGCTGTCGGGTGGGCAGGGCGGAGCGCACGGGCGAACGACGCTCACTTCCTGAGCCTGAGCGCGCGATGCGCCTCCCGCGATCAGCGGGAGGATGACGAGGCTCAGGGCACTGAAATATCGGCGAAACATCGGGGTCTCCTGGTGGCAGTTGTGCCATGGAGACGCCGGTCCTTCAAAAACTTGCACACGGTGGACTAAACGCCCCGATTCGGGCCCTACACGTCGTCCGGGCGGATCCGATCCCCTGTGCGCTCTATCACGCGCACGGCCAGCAGGTTCTGGTCCGCCCGGTGCATCGTCTGCTGGAACGATTCACCCGGCTTTCGCGACGCCCATCCAAGCGAGAACGGCACAGGGGCGGTGCGCAGTGCGGCCAGCTGGAGGCGGCGCGCGACCATTTCCGCGTGTGTTTCGGTTGCGCCTTCGAGCACGATCAAAAATTCATCGCCGCCGATCCGCACGACCGCTTCTTCGGCGCGCACCTGCCGCATGAGAAAGCGGCTCATGCGGATAAGCGTGTGATCGCCCATCTGATGGCCGTGCGTGTCGTTGTACTGCTTGAAGTGGTCGATGTCGATGAAGATGCACGCCCAGAGCGACTCGGGGGTCCCGAGCCGCTCGTCGATGTCGGCGAGGTACCGGCGATTGTAGCAGCCGGTGAGCGGGTCGCGAATGCTCTGCTCGCGGAGCACTTCTTCGTGCTGCTTGCGCGAGGAGATATCGACGAGAATTCCATGGTAGAACAGCTCGTCGCTTTCCGGATCGCGGCAGGTGTATGTCGTGTCGAGCACCGTCCGGATCGCGCCGTCGGGACGCAGGATCTGCAGTTCGAACTCGCGCACGGCGCCGTCGCGGTCGAGCAAATCCAGCTCCTCCATGCGTCGCGCCGGATCCACGACCATGTCGCTCAATCCGTACGACGAGAGGTCGTCGAGGTTCGAAACGCCGAGCATCTCGAGGAATGCGGGATTCGCATCGAGGATCTCGCCGCGGTCGTTCGTGATGTAGATCCCTTCGCGCAGGTTTCGCACGAGCGCGCGCAGGCTTTTGGCGTCGTTGAGCGACGAGAATCCCTGCGGGGCCGGCCGCGGCACCGGCACTGATTCGCGCCGACGGCTCATGGCGCGGACTCCGGCGCGGCGGCCGGCGGCGCCTCGGGAGGCGCGCCCTCCGCTGGTGCGGCCGCGGGTGCCGTGACTTCCGGCGCCGGCGGCGACATGTGCGGAAGCGGCTCTTTGTCGTCGACCACCGCCACGCGCCGCTCCCACTGACGCATCATCTGAATGAACGCGGTCGCGAGCTCATGATCGAAGTCTGGGCCCGCGCCCGACTGAATGTTCGCGAGCACGCGCTCCGAATCCCACGCTTCGCGGTACGGACGCCGCGTGCGCAGCGCGTCGTACACGTCGCAGATGTGCACGAGCCGGCTCGCCTTGTGACAGTCGCGCCGGAAATGTCGTGTGGGATATCCGCCGCCGTTGATCATAATGTGGTGCTCGTACGCAACGGCCGACGCGAGATCGAGCTGCCGGTCGCTTTCGTAAATGATCCGCGCGCCGTCGCTCGGGTGGCGGCGCATGATCGCCCACTCGTCGTCGGTGAGCTTGCCGGGCTTCGTGAGCACCTCGAGCGGAATGCGAACTTTTCCGAGATCGTGCAGCAGCCCCGCGACGCCGAATCCGCGCACGTCCTTCGGACCAAGTCCGATGAACTCCGCGAGCGCCATCGAGAGCACACTCACGTTGAGCGAGTGCGTCGTGGTGTACTGGTCGAACTCTTTCAGCTGCAGCAACGGGATCACGATGTCGCGGTCGCCGTGCATCGCGACCGAAAGCGAGCGCACCACGCTCTCCGCCTCGATGAGCGGGAGCTCGCCGCTGATCTGCACTTCTTCGTGCAGCCAGCGAATCGTGTCGGCTTCCTCGCCGAGCGAATACTGGATCGTCGCGGTGGGGAGCAGCTCGTCTGCGCGCACCACGCCCTCCGATCCCTTCACGCCGATCGCGCCGAATTTGATCGTCGAGCGGCGTTCGGGGCTGCGCGTGGTGGAGTCGATCGCCTGCGGAATGAGCCGCGCAAGAACTTCCGAGAGAAACGATTCGTATTCGTCGCGCCCGGTGTCGGCCGCGAACTCGAGCCGCTGCACGCCAGCCTCTGCGAGGCGCAGCCCCCAGTCCCATTCCTTCAGCTCGCGCAGCGCGACCTGCCCGTAAATCACGTCCAGACCGAGGAACGAAAACTGGGGCGTCGGATCTTTCTCCTGGAGCCGGCGCAGAAGTCCGTACGACGAATCGACCACGCGATCGCGCGCCGGATGTCCTTCGGCATACAGGCCCATCGTCGAGATGGCCTGCGCGAACCCGTTCAGAAATCTCGCGGCGTCGGCGCTCATCGAGTGTTCACTCTTGCCTCACGGCGTCCCCACGCGGCGCGCCATAATGTCGACGATCTCCGGATCCGAGCTCTCCGCTGCGAGCGCGAGCACGATCTTCGCCGTCGCGTCATCGCGCCAGTGCGTGACGAGGCCGGCGAGTGAGGCGAGCATCTCGGGCGTCTGCGCGGCAAGCGACCGCGCACGCAGGAATTTCTTTTTCCCGATCGTCTGCCGCACCAGGAAGCCGACGGTTTCCGGCGACCGATTCGACGAGAGCGCGCGAATGCCGAGCGCGCGCAGGTCGGGCGAAAGCAGCGGATCGTTCGCGCGCGCCATCAGGATTTTCGCGGCATCGGCCGGGCAGTTCATCATCGCGGCGCCGAGTGCGAGTCGCACAATGCGCTCGTCGACATCGGCGAGCGCGGCGGCGATCGCCTCGTTGCGCGTCGCGGGAAGCTTGATGAGCATGCGCAGCGCTTCGCGGCGCACTGTGCCATCGGGATGGCGGATGAACTCGCGCGGCGCAAATCCCGCGGGAAGTTCCGAGAGCTTGCTGAGAATGACGAGCAGCAGCCGCTGCACGCCCCAGCGCGCGCCGGCGATGCGCGTGGTGACGAGCGGGCCGACGTCGGGTCCGAGCGCCGAGAGCATGTCGACGTATGCGGACGCCATGCGATCGTCTGCCATCTCTAGCGCGTCGAGCAGCGGATCCGCCGCCGCGAGCTCCATGCGCGACACCAGCCGCTGCACCACCGTGAGGTTGATCGGCTCGCGCGCGAGCTGCTGGTGAAGACGATCCGCCGTTGCGACGTGCCGCCAGAGCGCGTCGCGCATCCACCCCTCGGGCGCCGCATCGAGCACGTCGAGCAGCGGCGCGAGTTCGTTGCGCGTGGCGAGCGCGTCGACCGACCGCCACACCGGCTCGCCGAGAACCTGAATCTCAAGTCCCATCTGCAGGAGACGCTCTGGTTCGCACGGCAGCGCGTCGTCCGACTGCCGGAACACCGGCGCCGAGCGCGACATCTTCTCGAGCGCCAGCCGGTAACCGTCGGGGTTCGGATCGTCGAGCTGCCATCCGGAGATCAGCTGCTGCACCTGCTCGCGCAGCGCGCCGTCTGCGTTCGTCCGCGTCATCGCGCTTCCTTCGTCCGCATGCACGGCGAGTTTCGACAGCATGCGCACGAGCGAGTGCGAAATGTTCTGCCCCGATGTGTCGGCTGCGGCCTGAACGAGCTCCACGACTGCATCCACCGCCATTCCCTGCGCGGCGTCGATGACGAATTTTTTTCGCTGCCGCGAGTCGCCGCCCATCTCAAGGAGGCGCGCGAGCGTCTGCGGCTGCAGCGTTCCGACGAGGCGCGAGATTCGCTTCTGCAGCGCAGCCGCTTCCTTGCCGCCCTTCGTTTTTAATTCTTCGGCGATCTGCAGGAGGTATCCGACGACGACCTGATCGTATGCCGCGTCTTTTTTGTGCTCATCGATCGCCTTCGCGACGACCACGGGATCCGTCGACTGCGCGTCGTCGAGTTTCTCGTCCGTCGCTTCGGCGGCGAGCGCGGCGCGCGCGAGTCCGATCCAGAGCTGCGCCGCGCGGCTGCCTCCGCCGCGCATCTCCGCCTTTTCTGCGTCCGCTTCCTCTTCCGGTTCCTCGTCGAGAAGCTGAAGCTGTTCGAACGTCAGCGGAAAGAGCCGGACGTGCGGCCACTGCTGCAGCACTTCCGGACTTTCGAGTCCGAGCGGTTTTGCGCGCCGGCCCGCGTCGACAGCCACGGTCGCGAGCGCATCTGCGATTTCCGACGCCGTCACGCCGGTGGTGAACTTCACCGCGCCGAGGTGATGCCGGTGCAGTCGCTGCGCGAGGTCGCGCAGCACGGGGTTATTTTCGTCCGTGGCGACGCCTTCGATGATCAGCTGCTGGCGCGCGACGCCGAGCGAGAGCGATGCGCGGTCCTGAAGCAGCGCCTCCACACGACGCGCGATTCCGGCCGTGGCGCCCTCGAGCAGCGGGTGTCCCGGCGGATAAATCGCGTTCTTGTGAAGCCCGATCGACAGTTCGATCAGGAAGTCGGAAAGTTCCTTGGACAGCGCCGCGGAAGACTCTCCAATCGTCGTGAGGCGGCTCATATTTGCAATATGGTTCCAGGAACCTCACCCAGCAAAGCCGAACCTCTCTCGGATATTCGGCGCGCAACGCTCGCGGCCGCCGCCGGCCGAATCGTGCCGCATGCGTTCGCGACGCCGGAGCGCGGCGCGGCGCTCGTGACCGCGATCGCGGGCGTCATTTCGCGACTGCCGCCGCTCAAGCGGGGCGACCTCGAGACCGCGCTCGACCTCCTCGGCAGCCGCTGGGCCATTCTCGCCACCGGCATTCACCCGGTACCGTTCGCGATACTCGGCGCAGCCGAACAAGACAGACTTCTCGATCGCTGGATCCGTTCTCGCGTTGCAGTGATGCGATCGGTCGTTCAGGCCATTCGACGCCTCGTGTTGCTGGCTGAATACGCGACACCTCAGGCGATGGAAGAGCTCGGCTATCACGGCGCGTACTTCAGCCGCGGGCCGCAGTTCGAATGGGAAGGACCGCTCGCAGGAACTCCGACCGATAACGAGCCGGTATTCCGCGGCGCACGCTCGACCGCAGTACCTTCGCCCCGGCCAAATCCGTGGAAGACGGATCTCCCTTCGGGCGACTCCGTGCTCAAGACCGGCGTGCTCGTGATCGGTTCGGGAGCGGGAGGCGCGGTCGCGGCGGCGCGGCTTGCCGAGTCGGGCCACCAAGTCATAGTGCTCGAGGAGGGCGGCGCGCTCGACGCCGAGAACTTCACCGAGAACGAACCGTTGCTGCGCGGCCGGCTTTATGCCGAGAGCGGATTGCGCGCCACCGACGATGCCTCGGTCTCGATGCTTCAGGGCGCGACGCTCGGCGGCGGCACGACCGTCAACTGGATGATCATGCTGCGCACCCCGGACTGGGTGCTGGAAGAATGGTCCGCGCGGCACGGCACCGAGGGGATGACACCGCGCGACCTCGCGCCGGTGTTCGATCGCATCGAGCGGGAAGTGCACGCGCGCACCGTGCCCGATGACGCGCACTCGCCGAACAACCGCACGCTGATTGACGGCGCGCGAAAACTTGGATGGTCGGTGCAGCCGGCGCGCATCAACGCGAGCGATTGCATTCGCTCGGGATTCTGTGGCTCTGGCTGCCGCTACGGCGCAAAGCAGAGCGCGCTCGTGACATTTCTGCCGCGCGCAGTGGCGGCGGGCGCGCGCATCGTGACGTCCGCGCGCGCGACTCGCATCGAGATCGCTGAACGCGGCGGCGCGTTCCCGGTGAAGCGCGTCACCGTGGTTATTTCGCCGCGCGGAGAAGCGCCGCGGACGGTGACGATCGAAGCGCCGGTGGTGGTCGTGGCAGCCGGAGCGGTGGGCACGCCAGCGCTGCTGCAGGCATCGGGGTTCGGAGGCGGCGGTGTCGGACGTTTTCTCCGGCTGCACCCCACGTCGATGGTGCTCGCAACTCACGACCATGAAATCTGGGGCGCGACCGGAATTCCGCTCTCTGCGGTGTGCGACGAACATCTCCGCCACGACACAAACGGTTACGGCTTTTGGATCGAGTGCCCGCCGGCGTATCCCTCGATCGCGGCGGCGGCAGTGCAAGGGTTTGGAGCAGGGCATCGAGAGACGATGCTTCGCTATCGCTCATGCGCCAGCCTCATCACGCTCGTGCGCGATGGCGCCGACCTCGGGGTCTCGAACGGCGATGTCACGGCGCTCCGGAACGGACGCACGCGCATCCGCTACCGGCTCGGCGCTGCTGATGCACGCCACCTCAAGGCTGCAATCACCGCCGCAGCACGAATTCAGCTCGCATCCGGCGCGCGCGAGGTGCAGACGCTGCACGCGAAACCGGTGATCATCCGGTCGGAGGCGGATCTCTCGCTGATCGACGGCCGCCCTGTTGGCCCGAACGAAATAGCGCTCTTCTCCGCGCACGTGAACGGCACATGCCGCCTCGGCATCGACGAGAGCGTCTCGGGCACGGATCCACACGGAGAGCGCTTCGGCGCGCCCGGAGTTTTCGTCGCCGACGGATCGCTTCTCCCCACAGCGCTCGGCGTGAATCCGCAGGAGACGATCATGGCGCTTTCCACGCTGGTCGCCGAACGCATCGCGGCGCGGCGGCACCCCGGCTAGCTTTCTCAGCGCAGCAACACCTGACGATTAATCGCCCTTGAGGAAGACCGACGTGGCCGAAACCGCCGACGCCGCACTGCAGCTGCTCGCCATCAACACCGTACGCACCCTTTCGATGGACGCCGTGCAGCAGGCGGAGTCAGGACATCCGGGCACGCCTATGGCGCTCGCGCCGCTCGCGTACGCGCTCTACCACAAACATCTGCGCCACAACCCCGCCGACCCGCACTGGCCCAACCGCGATCGTTTCGTGCTTTCCGCCGGACACGCGTCGATGCTCCTCTATTCGACGCTGTATCTCTGCGGCTACGATCTTTCGCTCGACGACATCAAGCAGTTCCGCCAGTGGGGGAGCAAAACTCCCGGTCATCCGGAAGTCGGGCACACAGCCGGAGTCGAGACCACCACGGGCCCGCTCGGCCAGGGTGTTTCCAACGCCGTCGGCATGGCGCTCGCCGAGCGTCATCTCGCCACGACATTCAATCGCGATGGCAACGCGATCATCGATCACTACACTTGGTTCGTCTGTGGCGACGGCGATTTGATGGAGGGGATCTCGCACGAAGCCGCTTCGTTCGCCGGCCACCAGAAGCTCGGCAAACTGATCGGCTTCTTCGACAGCAATCACATCACGATCGACGGCGGCACCGACATCTCGTGCAGTGACGATGCCGCCGAGCGCTTTGAAGCGTACGGCTGGCACGTGCAGCACATCGCTGATGTGAACGATCTCAATGCGATCGATCGCGCGATCGATCTCGCCAAGTCGGAGAAGGATCGTCCGTCGATGATCGTGACGCGTACACACATCGGCTACGGCAGCCCGAACAAAGTAGACACGTCCAAGGCGCACGGCGAAGCACTGGGCAAAGACGAGATTCTCCTCACCAAGAAAGAACTCGGCTGGCCGAGTGTGGAACCGTTCTTTGTTCCGGATACAGCGCTCGCGCACTGGCGTGAGGTGGGCCCGACCGGAGCGGCCGCGCAGGACGCGTGGCGCCGGCAGCTGATTGCGTACGCGCAGGCGTTTCCAGATGACGCGAAAGAACTCGGTCGCCGTCTTCACGGTGATTTGCCTGCGGGATGGGAGAGCACGATTCCGGTGTTTGACGCGACCAACGGGAACGTTGCGAGTCGCGCGGCCTCGGGAGCTGTGATCAACGCGTTCGCGCCGAAGATTCCGGAGTTCGTCGGTGGATCGGCGGATCTCGCGGGATCCACGCTCACCACCGTGAAGGACGCTCCGTTTGTTTCAGCCGCCACGCCGGGCGGACGCAATGTGCATTTTGGAATTCGCGAGCACGCGATGGGCGGCATCATGAACGGAATGGCGCTTCACGGCGGCGTGATTCCGTACGGAGGCACATTCCTCGTGTTCGCGGACTACATGCGTCCCGCGATCCGCCTCGCCGCGCTCATGAAGCAGCAGGCTATCTATGTCTTCACGCACGACTCGATCGGACTCGGCGAAGATGGACCTACGCACCAGCCTGTCGAACAGCTCACCGCGCTGCGCTGCATTCCGAACCTGCTCGTAGTTCGTCCCTCGGACGCGAACGAAACGGCCGAAGCGTGGAAGGTCGCGCTGAAGCATCGCACGGGCCCCACGGCGCTCGTGCTCACGCGACAGAAGCTGCCGCTCATCGATCGCGCGAAATCGGGCGCGGCAAACGGCGTCGCGCGCGGCGGATACGTGCTCGTCGATGCGGCGAGCGGACCGCCGCGCGCCGTGATCATGGCGTCGGGCTCCGAGGTGGAGATCGCGCTCAAGGCGCGCGACCTGCTCGCGGAAGAGCGTGTGGGTGTTCGCGTCGTGAGCATGCCATGCCTGGAGCTCTTTGCACAGCAGAGCGCCGAGTACCGCGAGAGCGTGCTCCCGAAGAATCTGCGCCGCGCCGCGATCGAGGCCGCACATCCCATGTCGTGGTATCAGTGGGTGGGCACGGATGGCGTGATCGTCGGCATCGATCACTTCGGCGCATCAGCGCCGTATCAGAAGCTGTACGAAGAGTTCGGACTCACCGCCGCGCGTCTGGTCGAAAGCGTGAGGACGCTGATCGCCAGAGCGTAGGCCCGGAGCGCATGCGCTTGCACGCGCCTCTACTCGCGTCATGCCGCCGGGGGCGAATCCATCCGTTCGAGTTTTCGCAGCGCCGGCAGCCGCCACGCGGTCACGGCGACGACGACCAGCGTGGCGATTCCGCCGAGAACCACGCTAGGCACGGTGCCGAGCATACGGGCCGTAACGCCTGATTCGAACGCGCCGATCTCGTTCGACGAGCCGACGAAAATGGAGTTCACGCTCGATACGCGTCCGAGCATGTGCGGCGGCGTGCGGTGCTGGAGCAACGACGAGCGGATGAACACGCTCACCATGTCGGCCACGCCGCTGAGCACGAGTGCCGCCACCGAGAGCGCCATACTCGTCGAGAGACCGAACACGATGATGCAGAGTCCGAACGCGGCAACCGCGAAGAAGAGAGTGCGTCCGGTGCGCCGGAACGGCGGCATCCACGCGATCACGGCGCTCATCACGACGGCGCCGATCGCCGGCGCGGCGCGCAGCAGCCCGAGCCCCGACGCGCCGACATGAAGAATTTCGGCTGCGTACACGGGAAGCAGCGCCGTCGCGCCGCCGAACAGCACGGAGAAGAGATCAAGCGAGAGCGCGCCAAGTACGATCGGCTCATTGAACACGAATTGAATTCCGGTGGCGAGGCTCTTCATGATGGCCTCGGTGTGCTCGCGCTTAATGGTTGAGGCGTGCTTGATCGCCACAATCGCGCCCACTCCGGCGATCATCAGCACGGCATCGACCGCGTATGTGAGCGTCGTTCCGCCTGCGGCATACAGCACACCGCCCACGGCGGGACCCACGACGGACGCAAGCTGCCATGACCCGCTGCGCCAGGTGATCGCGTTGCTGTACAGCGCGCGTGGAATGAGCTCCGCGGCGAGTGCCTGTCGCGCCGGTCCGAGAAAGCTCCGCGCGAGGCCGCTGATCGCGACCACGACGTAGATCAGGCGTACGATTAGCCCAGGCGCGGACGGAATCCACAGCGGAAGCACGAGCAGCGCGACCGAGCAGACGAGCATCACGGCCAACGAAGCCAGCGCGACGCGCCGCCTGTCGTGACGGTCCGCGACGTGCCCGGCGTAGAGCGACGCGGTGATGAACGGCACCGCCTCCGCCAGGCCAATGAGGCCGAGCGCCAGCTTGTCGTGGGTCAGCTCATAGATCTGCCACCCCACGACCGTCCCTTGGATCTGGAGCGCCATCGTGAAGGCGAACAGACCGATGACGTACAGCCGGAAATTGGGGAGGCGGAGTGACGCGTACGGGTCTGCGGGTGTCTCCGGCACTCCCAATCGTAGTGGCTTGTGGCCTCCGGCGCCGCACCCTTGCCACCGCGCGGTGCGGGAGCCATGCTCCGGCCTCCGTCGTTCCCCGTCAGGATGCCGCCCACGCGCTTTCGTCGCCTACCCTGGTCCAGCTGGTCAACCGAACGATTGATGCAGCTCCGGCTGCGCGATCTCGGTGTGACCATCGAAGGCACGTGGCTCGAAGACTGCGTGACCGAGCTGTACTCCGAGCTCGACGCGAAGGATCTCCGTTTGCGGCCGCATATCTGGATCTCCGACGAATGGTTCTCGCCGGGAAACGTGCCGGGCTTTGCCGTCCCGTTTTATCTGGCGCACCCGCGACTCATGAGGCTGGAGCGCCGCGAGCTCCTCGAGGTGGAGGGCGGAACGCACGCCGAGTGCATGCAGATCATGCGCCACGAGTGCGGGCACGCCGTTCAGCACGGCTACCAGCTCAACCGCCGGCGCGAGTGGCAGAAGCTGTTCGGAAAATCGTCGACGAAATATCCAGAATCGTACCGCCCGAATCCGGCGAGCAAGAAGTACGTGCAGCACCTGCGCCGCTGGTACGCGCAGAGCCACCCGGATGAAGATTTCGCAGAGACCTTCGCTGTGTGGCTGCGGCCGCGCTCCGACTGGCGCCGCCGCTACGTGGGATGGCCGGCGCTGAAAAAGCTGCAGTACGTCGATCGTCTGATGAAGGAACTCGCGGGCACTGCGCCTGCCGTGCGCAGCAAACGCCGGCTCGATCCGTTGCGGCTCGTTTCGCGCACGCTGTTCGAGCACTACACATACCGCCGCGCGCTGTATTCGGTGGAATACCCTGATACCTACGACGAGGACTTGTTGCGCCTTTTCTCACTGTTGAAGAGCAATCGCAGGAAAGAGTCGGCGGCCAGCTTCCTGCGACGCCACCGAACCGACATTCGTCGCGTCGTGTCGAAGTGGACCGGTGAATACCAGTTCACGCTCGACACCGTGCTCGGCGACATGATCGGCCGCAGCCGCGAACTGAAGCTTCACGTCGGCACGCACGAGCGGCAGCTGCTCACCGATTTCATGGTCCTCCTCACCGCGCGGACGATGGAGTTCATCGCACAGCACGGACGCCGCGACTGGATCGCCGTATGAAGAAACTGCGAATCCTCGCGCTCATGCATCCGCAGCTGGTGCCGCCCGACACACTCGAAGGGCACACCGAGGAAGAGATCAATGTCTGGAAGACGGAATACGACGTCGTCAGCCATCTCCGGGCGATCGGCCACGAAGTGCGCGCGCTCGGTGTGCAGTATGAGTTGCTCCCGATTCGCGACGCCGTCGAGGAGTGGAAGCCGCACACCGTGTTCAACCTGCTCGAAGAATTCCACGGCGAAGTGCTGTTCGACCAGAACGTCGTGAGCTTTCTCGAGCTGCTCAAGGTGCCGTACACCGGATGCAATCCGCGCGGCATGATCATCTCGCGCGGCAAGGCGCTCTCGAAGAAGCTGCTGCTCTATCACCGCATTCGCGTGCCGGATTTCGCGGTGTTTCCGATGGGCCGGAAAGTAAAGCGTCCTCCGCGCCTCGGGTTTCCGCTGATCGTGAAATCGCTCATCGAGCACGCGTCGGTGGGCATCGCCCAAGCGTCGGTCGTCGATTCAGATGAGAAACTCGCCGAGCGCGTGCGTTTCATTCACGAGCGCGTGGGCACCGACGCGATCGCCGAACAGTTCATTGAAGGACGCGAACTGTATTGCAGCGTGATGGGCAACGAGCGGCTTGTCGCGTTTCCCGCTTGGGAGCTCGTCGCCGAAAAACTCGCAGACAACGCGCCGCTCATCGCGACCGCGAAAGTGAAGCACGACATCGAATATCAGGCGCGGCACGGGATCGACATCCGCGCCGCCGAGCTCACGCCGGAGCAGAAGATATTCTTGGAGCACGTCAGCAAACGCATCTACAAAATTCTCGAGCTGAGCGGCTACGCGCGCATCGATTTCCGGCTCGGCGGCGACGGGCACTTCTATTTTCTGGAAGCCAACCCAAATCCCGAGATCGCCGAGCGGGAAGAATTTGCGTCGGCGGCCAAGGCGGGCGGGATCGCCTATCCGGAGCTGCTCCAGCGCATCATCAATCTCGGCCTGCGCCAGCAGCGCGTGGAGTAGTGCTGTTTCGGACTTCGGTCCCCAGTCTACTTCTTCCTGAACTCCAGTTTTGTCCAGACGAGCACGACGCCGCAGTTGTTCGTGAGCATCAGGTACTTCGCCGGCGCCATTTCCTGCCGGATGTAGATCTCGATTGCTGCGATCTGCTCCTTGGAAAGCGTGCCGAGTACGATGGTATCGGACGGTTTTCCGTCGATGTAGACGTTTGCGGGGCAGCCGCCGGCGGGATTGTTCGTGCTGAGCGACTGTCCGGGCGTGTAGAGATAAAAACTCTGCGTGTCCTTTCCTGTCGTTACGAGCGACGGGATTGCCTGAAAGACCGCGCGGATATTCGTGTGCTTCACGATCTCGATTGAATCCTTGAACACGCCGAATCCTTCCCGCCTGCGCTGCTCGAAGTCGAGCTGAAGCGGCGACACGTTTTTCGCGTTGATGTTCACGCTCCGCAGCGACGTCGCGAGCATGTCCACCTGAATTTCTTCGTTGTTGTTCTCGAGCACCGCGATCGGCTGAAAGAGCGGCGCGTATCCGAGCGAACGAATGGCGATGGTACGCGAACCGGTCGGCACGCTCATCACGGTGAACCGTCCGTTTGCGTCCGTCTTCGACTGCGCCGCGATTCCGTCTACATCGATGTTCGCGCCAACGAGCGGCGCTTTGCCCGCATCGCGCACCACGCCGTGGATCGTCGCGCTCTTCCCATACTCCCCGAGCACGAGATCAACACGCCGCAGCGGCAATGTGTCACCGGGAACGGTGATTGCGCCGGACTTGAGAGTGGAGGAATAACCGAGTACGTACACGTTCAGATTCGGCGGCGCGCCGCACGCGTAATAGCTGCCCGTCGCGTCCGTCTTTGTGTCTGACGTGCGGGCTGCTGCGCCGGCCACGCCCGATCCGAATGCATCCCAGCTCACGCGCACCTGGGCGCCAGCGAGGCGCGTTTTCGCGTCGGCGGCGCGCACCGAGCCGAACACGATCCCGCCGCGTGACTTCTCGAGCGGTTTGTTCGGGCACAGCCGCGACCAGATCGTCGCGATAGATGGCGTCGACATGATCAGCATCGAGTGCGAAGATTTTTCCGTCACGTCCGCCTGAAGACTGCCGAGACCGCTGCGATCGAGAAAATCGTGAAAGACCGTCAGGTGATGAATCGTCTGCGGCGCAATGATCGTGAACCGTCCCTCGCGATCGGTCATCGTCGAGACGTTGCCGGCGTCGGCCTGTACGGTGGCGTCGGGAATCGGCTGGTGCAGTAGACTGTCGAACACGATGCCGCGGATGGTGTCGAGCGCTGGCGGATTCGTGAGCACCGGCCCGGTGGCCGCGCGCGCCGGGAGCGCGCTCGTGCCGAGAAGCGTGCTTGAAACCACGGCCGCCGAAAAACCAGCGCGCAGTCGTCGATAGGAAATGGCTAGTCCGTTCATCTGCATGAGTTTAGTCGTGCGGATCCGTTCGCGTCCACAATCGGGAATACCTTCATCGTACTCGCGGATGTCACCGCCGTTCCGTCTTGAACTCTACTATCACGACCCAACGGTTTCATCCATCTTATCGTTCACCTTCGCTCCCGCGAAGCCGCAGGCGCAGGAACTCACCGCACATCGAACCCTCACTCAAGAACATGTCACGTCGAATCGGCTTTCTCATTGCCGCGGCGCTTGTCGCCAGCTGCACGCAGGCACCGGCGCCAGTCGTTGCCCCACCCGCTCCGGCACCAACGCCGGCGGTGACTCCCGCTCAGGCAAATCCGGCTGTGCCTCAGGGCGGGGGCCGCGGGGGCGGAGGCGGTGGTGCGGCACAGGGCGACTCGACCGGCGGCGGTCGCGGCGCCGCGGCGCCGGCGCAGCCGCGTCCATACAACCGGGTCATCACCGCTGAAGCGAAAACCAAACGCGGCCTGTTCGCGGTCCACCAGCTGAACGACCGCACCTACTTCGAGATTCCAGCGCGCGAGCTCGGCAAAGACATGCTGATCGTCGGGCGGTATGCGCGCGCAGCGTCGCAGAACCCGACTCGTGTCGGGCAGGACTTCGGCACATACCCCGGTGACCAATTCGTAACCCGCGCGCTGCATTGGGAGCGAATCGGCAACCGCATTATTCTGCGCGAGATTTCGTTCGCAATCACCGCAGACAGCACGTTGTCCGTCTACAAGGCCGTACAGGGCGAGAACAACGGACCCGTGATCGCCGTGTTTCCCGTCGATGCGTACGGCCGCGACAGCGCCGCCGTCATCGACGTCACGCGCCTCTTCACCACGGCGATTCCAGAACTCGCCGCGATCCGCGGCACGATCGACGCAACGCGTTCCTACATCGAGCATGTCGCCGCTTTTTCCGACAACGTCGAGGTCGAGGCCACACAGACGGGCGTGCCCGCTGGTGCGGGCGCCGCGGCAGGCGGTGGGCGCGGTGGCGCGGCCGCCGGCGGGCCGAGCGCGGAGAGCGTCGTCGCGCACTGGAGTCTCGTGCGCCTTCCCGAAGTTCCGATGCGCACGCGCAAAGCAGACGAACGAATCGGTTTCTTCTCCAACCGCACCGTCGATTTCGGCGGCGATCAGCAGCGCGCTGAGACGCACGAGTTCGTCACACGGTGGCGGCTCGAGTGCTCCGATCGCAAGGAAGGAAACCTCTGCTATCCCAAGCAGCCAATCGTGTACTACGTCGATCCCGCGACGCCGGAGCAGTGGAAGCCGTATATCCGCAAGGCGATTCTCGACTGGCAGCCTGCGTTCGAGGCGGCGGGCTTCAAAGACGGCATCATTCCCGGCGAAGTGCCGAAGAACGATCCGGACTGGTCGCCCGAAGACATTCATCACACGATGGTGCGCTGGCTCGCATCGACCGTCGAGAATTCGGTTGGCCCGCACATCAGCGACCCGCGCACCGGTGAGATTCTCAACGGTTCGTCGAGAATTTTTCACAACCTGCTCGAGCTGATGCAGGACTGGTATTTCACGCAGGCCGCGCAGGTCGATCCGCGTGCACACGCGCTTCCCTTCCCCGATACACTGATGGGACGTCTGCTTGAGTTCGGCGTCGCGCACGAAATCGGCCATACCATCGGCCTTCAGCACGACCAGATTGGCAGCTCGACATATCCTGCAGACAGCGCCCGCAGCGCGTCGTGGGAGAAGAAGATGGGGCACTCGCCGAGCATCATGGACTACTCGCGCATGAACTACGTCGCGCAGCCCGAAGATCATCTCGCGCTCGCCGACATCATTCCTCGCATCGGTCCGTGGGACAAGTACACGATCATGTGGGGCTACAAGGAAATTCCCGGCACGCGCACGATGAACGATGAAAAGGCGACGCTCGAAACGTGGACGCGAATGCAGGACAGCGTGCCGTGGTATCGCTTCTCAGCTGGCAATGCGTACGGCGCATACGGCACACAGAGCGAAGCTGTCGGCGACGCGGATCCGGTGAAGTCCACCGGACTCGGCTTCAAGAACATCGAGCGTGTCATGGGTGTTGTCGTCAAAGCCGGCACGCGACCGATGGATGACAACGAACTCGTGAAAGAGCTCTACGATCGCACTGTGGGCCAGTGGGCCACGGAAGCGGGACACGTGGTGACGGTCGTCGGTGGCGGAACGGTAGTGCACAAATCAGGAGGCCAGCCGGGCCCAGTGTACGTCGCGCTTCCGCGCGCGCGGCAGGCGGAAGCGGTGAAGTTCCTCAACGAAAAGGTATTTCACACGCCGCCGTATCTCATTCGACCGGATATCGGATCGCGCATCGAGGTGGGCGGCATGCTTACGCGAATCGGCAACGCGCAGAACCGCATTCTCAGCGCGCTGCTGCAGGACGCGCGCCTGAACCGGATGCTCGAAGCGCAGGTGACGGCCAAGAGTGGCGAGGCGTACACACTCATGGAGATGCTCGACGATGTACGAAAGGGTGTGTTCTCGGAGCTCGCGAGCGGCGCTGTGAAAATCGATCCGTATCGTCGTGAACTGCAGATGAGCTACATCACGACGATGGACCGCATGATGAATCCGCCGGCAGCAGCGCCGGCGGCGGCACCTGCGGGCGGCGGTGGTCGTGGGAATGCGGGCGGCGGGGCGCTCTCGGAAGACGCGCGGTCACAGGTGCGCGGTCAGCTGGTCACACTCAGGGGCGAGATTCGCGCTGCGACGGGCAAGAGCGGTGATCGCGAAACCAAGGCGCATTTGGAAAACGCAGAGCACCGTATCAGCGAGGCGCTCGATCCGAAGAAATAGCAAA
>JANYIJ010000081.1 GCA_025362095.1 Gemmatimonadota bacterium
TCGTCTGTTCCCGGCGCGGCCGCACTGGCGGCCGCCTTCGCGCGCAGCTGCGTGATCTTGAACTCGGCCATCGCGCGAACTTCGGGCGCGGCGTCTTTATCGGCTGCGAGCGTGAGCAGGCGATCGGCGAGCGCCCGCTGCGTGGTGCGCTGAATCGCGGAAAGTTTGGCGCTCGTTTGCGCGCCGCCGTTCCACGTCGCGGCGACGAGCTTGTCGATTGTCTCGGCCAGCGTCAGCGGATTCGCGCCGCGCGACGCGAACTGCACGAGCCGCGCGGCGCGCTCGCGCTGCAGGATGCCGTCGATGATCATCTGCGAGAGTGTGCGCGCGGCGCCGAGCTCGTCGAACACCGGCGTCGTGTGTTGGCCGAGGAGCTCCACGTTGCTGCCCGCGTCAAACCGCGGCGGGAAGAGCGAGAGCACGGTATCAGGAATCGACAGCTCCTGCGGAGCGAGTTCCGCAATCAGTGATGCGAGCGCCTCGCGCTGACGCGCTCCGCTGATCGGACGTGTCGCCTGTTGCCCGTCGCCCTTCACCGGATTGGAATATTCCATTCCACCGATGGTCTTGGTCACCGAGTTGATCGCGAAGCGATGGAAGAAGTACAGCAGCGGAAAGCGATCCTGCAGGAGCGCGAGCGGGTCGCCGTCGCGCACGTTGCGCAGGCCAAAATGGGCCATCGCAAAGCGGCGCACGTCCGTTTGATGCTTCAGGAAATCGCCGGGTGTGGCCGCGTCGTCCCAGAGGTTCGTGCGCGGATCAGCGGCGTTGTCGGGCCGGGCGTCAGCGTCGCTCAGGTAGAGGTAGCCTTTCTTGAGACCGTCGGCGACGATCGACCTGAGTGAATCCGCTTCACTGGCCGAGGGAAAAATTCCGTATCCCCAGTGAATCGCCCACACGTCGTACGCGCCGGGGCCAACGCCGTACGCCTGACTGAGATCGATCTTCCCGTTCGTGAGCAGGACTCGCGGCGCGGGATAGTCCATCACCGACGCGCGCTCGTAGGTGCTCGCGATGTAGTTGTGGCCGAGTCCGAGCGTGTGACCGACTTCGTGCGCGCTCACCTGGCGGACACGCGCGAGGACGAACGCCGTGTCGGCCGGCGAGGGATCGGCTCCCATGAACGCGGCGTAGATGTTGTAGTCGGTGCGCGCGCGGTGAGAATCGAGGCGCGCCATGCCCTTCAGCATTTCGCCCGTGCGCGGATCAGTGAGCGCGCCGCCCACGCTCCAGCCGCGTTCGTTGCGATTTTCCCACTGCACGACGTTGTAGCGCACGTCCATGGGATCGGCGCCCTCGGGCAGCCACTCAACCTTGAAGCCGCCCTTGAGACCGGCTTTGTCGAACGCATCAGCCCACCAACTCACGCCCTGGAACGTGGCGGTTCTCATTGGTTCCGGAATTCCGCGATCGATGTAATACACGATCGGATTCTTGATCGCGCTGTTCGGGTCGTTCGGATTCACGCGCTCGAGGCGGTGGCGCGCGGCCCACGTCTGTTCGAGCGAGCCCTGAATCGGCTGCGCATAGTCCTTGAACGTGACGCCGAAGAAGCCGACGCGGGGATCGGCGACGCGCGTGCGGAATGCGGAATCCGGGAGCTTCATTAGCGTCATGTGCTGGCGCAGCGTGATTGCTTTTGCATCGGGTGCGAATCGTCCCAGCGCGCCGCCCGGATTGCTGGTCGCGGCCCACGTGAGCGAGACATCGATCTCCGTGTTGTCCGGAAACGCCTTCGTGTACGTCTGGTAGATGTGCGATCGGTCGCGCGCGACGGCGTACGCGCCCTGCTGGCTCCGCTGCAGTGTCGCGGCGACATCGTTCCAGTCGCGCATCACGAAGTCGGTGGCGTCCACTAAAATGTGCCCGCCTTCTTCCGCCACCACCGGCAGCGCGGCGATCGTGCTCGGCGGAAATGCCTCGAGCACCGTGCGGAGATTGTCGGCGCCGCCGCTCGACCGGAAGTGCGTGTTCTCGAAGATCACGAGCATTCGCTCGCCGCTGCGCTCGAAACGCGCGACCTGTTCGCCGCCACCGGACCCGCGGTCGAGTCCTATGGGATTGGATCCGAGGCCCGTCGCGAGAGTTGTGAGCAGCAGCACGCGAGTGGAATCGCGCGGCAGCTCCAACAGGATCTGTCCGGTGCGGTCGTTGAGATAAACCGGGATGAACCCGTCGCGTTTCTCGAGCCGCGCCGTCGCCGCGGCGATGGTGGTCGGTTGCTGTGCCGCCGTGGTTGAAAACGCGATCGCCAGAGCGGCCGCGGAAATTGAAATCCTGCGCATCGTCGCTCC
>JANYIJ010000092.1 GCA_025362095.1 Gemmatimonadota bacterium
CGGGGGTGGTGATGGCCATAGTCGAAATTATAACTACGGCGAATGGCGAGTGGGGACTGGCGAGCGAATGGCGAGTGGGGACTGGCGAGCGAATGGCGAGTGGGGACTGGCGAGCGAATGGCGAGTGGGGACTGGCGAGCGCTTGGCGAATCGCGAGTTGCTACGCTCTCGCCAATGACGACTCGCCATTCGCCGCCCTACAGATAACTACGGCGAATCGCGAGTGGGGACTGGCGAGCGAATCGCGAGTGGGGGACTGGCGAGCGCCTGGCGAATCGCGAGTTGCTACGCTCTCGCCAATAACGACTCGCCATTCGCCTCGCTTATAGCAACCCTCCCTCCGCGAACGACAGAAACCGTCCCCTCCCTATCACCACATGATCCGCCACCGGTATATCCAACAACCGTCCGGCCGCTACCAGCTGCGCCGTAATCGCCCGATCATCCGCGCTCGGCGTTGGATCCCCGCTCGGATGATTGTGCACCAGAATAATCGCCGCCGCCCGCTCCGCGATCGCTTCGCGAAAAACTTCCCGCGGATGCACCAGCGACGAATTCAAAATTCCGCGCGTGATCGTGATATCCCGTTCCAGCCGGTGCTGTGCGTCGAGCACGGCCACGTGGAATTCTTCCACCGGCAAATCTTCGAGACGAGGCGCGTACGCGGCCCATACGTCGCGCGGCGTGCGCAGCGGCGCGCCCTCATCGCGCGATTCCGCGGCGAGGCGGCGGCCGAGTTCGAGCGCGGCGTGAATCGCTCCGGCACGCGCGGCACCGAGTCCGTGTACCGCCGTGAGCGACGCGACGGGCTGGCTCGCCAGCCGTCGCAATGAGCCTTCCGCGCGCGCAAGCACCGTCTGCGCGAGCGCGAGCGCGGAGTGTCCGGCCGTGCCGGACCCAATGAGAATCGCGAGCAGTTCGGAAGAACTCAGCGCGTGCGCGCCGAGGTCTTTCAGTCGTTCGCGCGGGCGCTCGGTGCGCGGGAGTTCGCGGAGGCGCTGCGCCAGTGAGGAGTGAGAAGGAAGAATTGATGAGGGCATGCGCCGAGTCTACGCCCGGTGCATGCCCTCTGTGCCATCCTAAACTGATTCGGCGGAGCCAAACCCCGCGGAGTGACTGTGTGTTACGGCTTGATCGGTGCCGCCGGAGGTGCCGCCGGAGCTGCTGCCGGTGCGATCGAGACGTGCGGCGCGCTCTGCGCAGGCTGCGAGACCGGAGCCGGCGCCGTGAAATGTGCCGGCTGCTGCGCGGGATGATCGCTGCTCAGGTTCGGCTTGTCGGCCGCCGCTGGCTTCGTCGCGACATGGAACTGCGCCGCATCGCCTTCGCGGCGATTCACATTCACCGCACTGCCCGACGGCGCGCGAGCAGCTTGCGCGCCAGCCTGTGCGCCGGACTGTGCGCCAAGCGCCGCGCCCTGGACCTTCGCAACGCCGCTCGGATCGGAGCGGCGATTCTCTTCGATGAAACGCCGGATGTCGTTCGGGTCCGTGATCACACGCGAATCGCCTACTCTGCGATTCACGCTCGCGGCGGGAGTCGGCGTCGTTCCCGTGTCCTTTGGCGGTGTGACCGGCCCAACCGGTTTCGTCGGAATGACGAACGGACAGTTTGGAACGATGTACTGCCCCTGCGGCGAGGTCTGTATCACGTACAGCGGGTTCGTGCAGCCGAACAAGAGCGGACCGTACCGCGTCGGGCCGAACTCGTTGTCGGCGTACCTGGCCGATGCCGCCGGAATCGCATCGACGTAGTCATACGCCATCTCAGCGTCCGGATCGAGCGGCTTTACCAGATCGACGATCGCTGCAATGCCCGCGTCAGCCTGCAGGTTCAGGAACTGCCGCTGCATAAGCACGTGATTTAACTCGAGGTTCGTCGACCACGGATTCTTGACGCGAAGTGGAGAGGTGGACGCGACAAGGAGCAGCATATGCGGCCAGCCGCCCAGGCCTCGCGTGCCGCCGGAGAAGCCGCCGGAGAAGCCGCCGGAGAAGCCGCCGCCGGAGGATCCGCTCATCGCATACGCGAGCGGCGTCCCGCCGCCGAACATCCCGCCGATCGAATATCCCGCACTTGCGACGCCAACGATGCGCTGACTCGAGAACACCGGATGCTCGGCTTGCGCAGAGAACGTCGGGTAGATCATGGAGATCGACGTGCGCGACACGTCGAATAGCGCGATGTACGCGGGCTTATTCGTGCTGACCCAAGGGTCGGCGGCAGCGGAATAGTGCAGATCGGCTTCGAGCGCGCCGACGTTGGCCGCCGCGTGCCACACCGGCACCTGCGCGAGGAGAACGGGAGCGATCAATGCAAGAGCAACAGCGACTCGGATTGCGCGCACAGGGAATCCTCCCGAAACGAGACGTTACCTGTTCTCTCGATACTAGACGATTCTGACGGAAGTTTCAGCCCTGACTACGTATTTGCGCCATGGCACTTCTTGAACTTCTTGCCGCTCCCGCACGGGCAGGGATCGTTCCGGCCCACATTCGACCAGTCGGCAGGAGCCGCCGCCCCGCCTCCCGCGGCCAGGGAGCGAACGCCCCGCCCTGCTCCAACGATCGTCGGCTCGCGACGCACCGTCGCACCCTCTTCGGACGATTCACCCGGACCGATATCCAGCACTTCGTTCGTCCCGGTCGTCTCCACCGCGCCGGTCTCTTCCACACCGAGCGCATTGTAGCGGTGCCTCGTCTCGGCGCGTGGCGGCGGCGCGCCGCGATTCGGCGACCCCGCGTCCTGACCGTCGAACACCACCTGCACGCGCAGGAACCGCTCGGCAAACGTGTGATGCACGTCGTGCATGAGATCGACGAACATCGTGTACGCCTCGCTCTTGTACTCGAGCAGCGGATCCTTCTGCCCCCACGAGCGATAGTGGATCGCGTTGCGCAACTGGTCGAGATCGTAGAGATGGTCCTTCCACTTCTCGTCGAGCACGTTGAGCATCACAAGCGAGAGCAACTGCGCCGCGTACTCGCCAAGCGCGGCGAACTTCGCGTGGAACGACTTGACCCCGGCGGCGCTCGTCTGCTCGCCCGCCTCGGCCACCGATGGCGGACGCGTTCCGTCTTCTTCGAAGCACGGCACGGTGAGCAGATAATGCATCAGCAGATCCTGCCGCAGGAGCGCGACATCCCAGTCCATGGGATCCTCGGCGCCCGCGAGCGCGGTTTCGACGCGCCGCGCGACTGCTTCCTGAACCATCTTCACGGCCTCGCCCTTCAACTCTTCGCCGCCTTCGAGCGCGAACGAGCGCAGCGAGTAAATCACCTCGCGCTGCTGGTTCATCACGTCGTCGTACTCGAGCAGCCGTTTTCTGCTCTGGAAGTTCTGCAGCTCGACGCGCTTCTGCGCCTGCTCGATCGAGCGCGTGATGAGCGGATGCGTGAGCATCTCGCCCTCCTGCGCGCCCATGCGGTCCATCAGGCGCGCGATGCGATCCGACCCGAAGAGACGCATGAGGTCGTCTTCGAGCGAGAGGAAGAACTGCGACGCGCCCGGGTCGCCCTGACGGCCCGACCGGCCGCGCAGCTGGCGGTCGATGCGCCGCGACTCATGCCGCTCCGATCCGATGATGTGCAGACCGCCGCACTCGACGACGTTGACGTCCTTGTTGTCGACGTCTTTCACCGTCGACGGCTTCTCGATTGTGACGCCCGGTCCGAGCTTAATGTCCGTGCCGCGGCCGGCCATATTGGTCGCGATCGTGACGGCGTTCGGCTGGCCGGCGAGCGCGACGATTTCCGCTTCGCGCTGATGGTACTTCGCGTTCAGCACGTTGTGCGTAAGGCCTGCGCGCTGAAAAAGCCGCGCGAGCGTTTCGGATGCGTCCACGCTGGTCGTGCCGACGAGCACCGGGAACCCGAGCGCGTGCAGGCGCTGCGTCTCCTCGACGATCGCGTTGTACTTCTCGCGGCGCGTCTTGTAGACGAGATCGTGCCGGTCGTCGCGGATCATCGGCTGGTTCGTCGGGATCACGGCGACTTCGAGTTTGTAGATCTGGAAGAACTCGGTCTCTTCCGTTTCCGCCGTGCCCGTCATGCCGGCGAGCTTCTCGTACATGCGGAAATAATTCTGAATGGTGATGGTCGCGAGCGTCTGCGTCTCGCCCTTCACCTGCACGCCTTCCTTCGCTTCCACCGCCTGGTGCAATCCCTCGCTCCAGCGGCGGCCGTGCATCGTGCGGCCCGTGAATTCATCCACGATCAGCACCTGCCCTTCCTGCACGACGTAATTCACGTCCTTTTCGTACAGCGCATGCGCTTTCAGCAGCTGGTGCACGATGTTGAGCTTCTCGCTCTTGAGCGCGTACTCCGTCTCGATCTTCTGGCGCGCGAGGAGTTTCTCCTCCGGCGTCATATCGGAATCCTTCTCGATGCGGCCAATTTCCACGGCGATATCGGGCAGCACGAACGCCTCGTGATCGGACGGCGCCATGAACTCCACGCCACGATCGGTGAGGTGCACCGAGTGTCCTTTTTCGTCGAGCACGTAGAGCAGCTCTTCCTCGAGATCGCGGAAGACCTGCTTGCTCGCCGTCATCTTGCGGTCGCCGATATGGTCGAGCTCCATCTTCTGCACGAGCATTTTGACGCCCTGCTCCTGCAGCGCTTTCAACAGCCGCTTGTTCACCGGCGCGCCGAGACGCGCCTGATAGAACGCCATGCCTGCGGCGGCTTCGTCACCGGCGGCGAGCGCTTTCTCTCCCTGCGCGACGAGATCGTTCGCGAGTTCCGTCTGCTTGCGCACGAGGCGCGTGACGCCGCCATTCAGCGCGGCGTAGTCGCCATCTGACTCGTTGCCGACGGGACCGGAGATGATGAGCGGTGTGCGCGCTTCGTCGACGAGCACGGAGTCGACTTCGTCGACCATCGCGTAGATATGCGCGCGCTGCACGCGCTGCTCGAGCGACACGACCATGTTGTCGCGCAGGTAGTCGAAGCCGAACTCGTTGTTCGTGCCGTACGTGATGTCGCATTCGTACGCGCCGCGGCGCTCGGCCGTGCCGGGCTCGGTGTCGTCGAGACAGCCGACGGTGAGGCCGAGGTAGTTGTAGAGATGCCCCATCCACTGCGAGTCGCGGCGGGCGAGGTATGAGTTCACCGTGACGAGGTGACAGCCGCGCGCGGGAAGCGCGTTGAGATACAGCGGAAGCGTAGCGACGAGAGTTTTTCCCTCGCCCGTCGCCATTTCTGCAATGCGTCCGAGGTGCAGCTCGATACCGCCGATGAGCTGCACGTCGTAATGCACCATGTTCCACGTTTCGTCGCGGCCGGTCACACTGACGGTGGTGCCCACGAGCCTGCGCGCGGCTTCGCGCACGGTCGCGAACGATTCGGGGAGGATGTCGTCGAGCACGTCGCGGATGGCGTCGCGGAATTTTCCTTCGAGCCCTTCGCTGCCGTCCGCGCCGCTCAGCTCGAGATCAATGCGCTCGCGCTCCGCCGGATCAGCCGCTGTTTTTTTCGCGTCTTTCAGCGCGGCGATTTGCGTACTGAGCTCCGCGGTGCGCTGCGCGATCGTCTCGCGGAATTTCGCGGTCTGCGCCTTGAGCTCCGCCTCGCTGACGGACTTCAGGCGCTCGCCGATCTCGT
The DNA here is from genome assembly GCA_025362095.1 of Gemmatimonadota bacterium. Lineage (GTDB taxonomy): Bacteria > Gemmatimonadota > Gemmatimonadetes > Gemmatimonadales > Gemmatimonadaceae > Fen-1231. The sequence goes on from JANYIJ010000092.1 coordinate 5,604, forward strand.
TGATTTCATCGACGATCGGCTGGACACGTTTGCGTTCGCGCTCGTGCCGCGTGCCGAACACCGACCCCAGCATCCTCTTCAGCATTCCTGATTCCGCTCCATTACCGGTACAGCCGCCGACCCTCGATGTAAGCGGCCACCGGCGAAGTCACGAATCCGCGGATCGAGAACCCCGCGCTTACGCGCGCACGAATCTCGGTCGACGAAACGTCCACTGTCCTAGTATCGATGGCGTGGCCCATCGCTGCTGTGTTTCGCTCACCGCGTCGAAGCACGACTACTTCGGCGAGCCTCATCACCTCGTCCACCCCCCGCCACTGCGGCAGTGTCGCCGCTGCATCCGCCCCAAGGAGCAAGACCAAGGCCAGCGCCGTATCCGACTTCCAGCGCTCGTGCAGCGCGCGAAGGGTCTCAACAGTGAAAGATAACCCTCCCCGCTCGATTTCGATGGGGTCCACAGTGAAGCGAGGGTCGTCGCCGACGAGGGCCTGCACCATGGCCAAACGGTCGGCCGGTGATGCCACGATGGCGGATTTGAGGGGCTGGGCCGCCGCGGGGACCCACACGATTCGATCGAGATGCAGGCCTTCGAACGCGTCCGACGCGGCCAAGAGATGGCCTACGTGGGGTGGATCAAAGGTGCCGCCGAAGATGCCAATGCGCATGGGTCGAAATGCGAGTTAACTGTTTTCTGCTGGTCGGTTAAGAAAGGTAGTTGACGTAAAACCTTCGTTAACCGACACACGGAAAACAGTCAACGTTGTGGCGGTTTCTTGGGCGCGCCCGGAAGTTGTGCGGCAGGTTTCGGCACTACCGGCCCCTTCGCCTTCACCCCGACTGAATCAGCCGTCGCCCCCGCCGGGCAGAGCGCCGCGACCGCCGCGTCGTCAGCATACGCCGTGCGCAGCGTGATGCAGGTCTCGGCCGCTTCCTGCACGTACTTCAACTCAGGCCGGCGATACACGGTGACCATCTCCATGAGCGCGTCGCGGGCGGTCTTCGTGTTCGGATAATTTCTAACCACGTCTTTGAAGTAGATCAGCGAAGACTCGTATCCCTTTCGGCGGACGTAGTGCATCCCGGTGCCGTAATCCTTCGACGCTTTCTTCTCGTCGAGCGACTTCAACGCGCTGTCCGCCTGCTTTCGCACGGGCGAATCGGGAAAAATCGCGGCGAGCTGCCGGAACTGGATCTGCGCGAGATCGCCGTACGTCGGGTCGAGATCCGACCGTCGCCAGAGTTCGCCGTATGAGCGGCCTGCAAGGAAGAGCGCGGTCGGCGCGAGCGAATCGTCTGGGAATGATTCTGCGAGGCGCGCGAAGCTCGACGCGGCGAGCAGATGTTCCTTCCGCGCCTCGTGCGACTGCGCCAGATACCAGTGCGCCAGCGGCAGCAGCGTGTCGCGCGCGGAGAGATCGAGCGTCAGCCGCTCGAATCCCGTGACGGCGTTGTCGTAGGATTTCTTGTTGTACTCCGCGAGCGACGCCTTGTAGAGCGCCGCCGTCGACGGAAAGTTGCGCGGCTGAAATCCGGCGCGGCACGCGGCAGCGGTGACGAGCACGGCCGCGAGCGCGGCGACGCGGACGATCGTGGAGAAGCGCCTCATCGTTTGGCCGCCCTGCGCTCTGCCATGCGCGGCGTGCCGAGCAGTCCGCGAAAGTATTCGATCGTGCGGCTGATCCCTTCGCGCACGTCCACCGTGGGCTCCCACTGGAGCATCGTACGCGCGCGGGTAATGTCGGGCTGTCGCACCTTGGGATCGTCCTCGGGGAGCGGCTTGAAGGAAATGTGAGATTTCGTGTTCGTGAGCTCGACGACAATTTCGGCGAGTTGCTTCACCGTATACTCCACGGGATTGCCGATGTTCGTCGGGAAGGCATCGCCGCGATTGAAGAGGCGGTAGATGCCCTCGACTTCGTCTTCAACGTAGCAGAAAGAACGCGTTTGGGAACCGTCTCCGTAAATCGTGAGCGGCTCGCCGTTGAGCGCCTGCACGATGAAGTTCGACACCACGCGCCCGTCACGCGGCCGCATGCGGGGGCCGTAGGTGTTGAAAATCCTGACGATGCGCGTGTCCACTCCGTGGTACCGGTGGTACGCCATCGTGATCGCCTCGGCGAACCGCTTGGCCTCGTCGTACACGCCGCGCGGGCCGATCGGGTTCACGTTTCCCCAGTACGTCTCCGGCTGCGGATGCACGAGGGGATCGCCGTACACTTCGCTGGTGCTGGCGATGAAAAAGCGCGCCTTCTTGGCGAGCGCAATTCCGAGCGCGTTGTGCGTGCCGAGCGATCCGACCTTGAGCGTCTGGATGGGAAGCTCCAGATAGTCGATGGGGCTCGCCGGCGACGCGAAATGCAGCACGCCGTCGAGTTCGCCCGGCACGTCGGTGAACGTCGAGATGTTGTGCTCCATGAAACTGAAGCGCCGCTCGTTCCCGAGGTGCGCGATGTTCTCGCGGTGCCCCGTGATGAAGTTGTCGAGCCCGACCACAGAGTGGCCGTCGGCGAGAAAACGATCGGTGAGGTGCGACCCGAGAAACCCGGCAGCGCCGGTGATCAGCACTCTCACTCTCGCCCCCGCCCCAGCGAGCGATACGTGAATCCGAGGGCCTGCATCTTCGCAGGATCGTAGAGATTGCGGCCGTCGATCAGTACGGGCTTCTTGAGCGCGGCCTTGATGCGCGCGAAATCCGGGAAGCGATACTCATTCCAGTCTGTCACCACGACGAGCGCGTCAGCGCCATTTAGTGCTTCGTAGTTGGTTGGTGCGAACGTGACGCGCTTGCCGAGCCTGCGCTCCGCTTCGCGCATCGCCGCCGGATCGTGCGCGACGACCGTGGCGCCCGCAGTGAGCAATTCTTCGATCAGCGTCAGCGCCGGCGACTCGCGCATGTCGTCGGTCTGCGCCTTGAACGCGAGGCCCCAGACCGCCACACGACAACCGCGCAACGAAGCACCCATGGCCGCCGCGAGTTTTGCGAACAGCCGGTGCTTCTGCTTGTTGTTCGCTTCTTCCACGGCCTGCAGCACGAGCATGGGCGCGCCGACGTCGTCGGACGTGCGCATGAGCGCCTTCACGTCCTTCGGAAAGCACGAGCCGCCGTAGCCCGGACCCGGGAACAAAAACGACGGGCCGATGCGCGCATCGCTGCCGAGTCCCTTGCGCACGAGATCCACGTTCGCGCCGACTTTCTCGCAGAGATTCGCGATCTCGTTCATGAACGAGATGCGCGTCGCGAGCATCGCGTTCGCGGCGTACTTGGTCATCTCCGCCGACGGAACGTCCATGAAGATGATCGGCTTCCCCGTGCGCACGAACGGCGCGTACAACTCAGCCATCACACTGCGCGCGAAATCACTCTCAACACCCAACACGACGCGATCCGGCTTCATGAAGTCGTCGACCGCCGCGCCCTCTTTGAGGAACTCCGGATTCGACACGACATGAAACGGCAGCTTCGCATGCAGCGCGACTGCGGCCTGGACTTTCTCCGCGGTGCCGACTGGCACGGTGGACTTGGTCACGACCACCAGCTCGCGCTTTTGATTCTTGCCGATCGTCTCTGCCACTGCGAGCACGTGGCGCAGGTCGGCCGAGCCGTCTTCATCAGGCGGCGTGCCCACGGCGATGAACACGACTTCGGCCGACGCCACCGCCGCGGCGACGTCCGTTGTGAACGTGAGCCGCCCCTGCATCTGGTTGCGCTCGACGAGCGAGTCGAGCCCCGGCTCATAAATCGGAAGCACGTTGTTCTTGAGGCCGTCGATCTTCGCCTGATCGACGTCCGCGCACACCACCTGGCTCCCCGTCTCGGCGAGGCACGCGCCCGCGACGAGGCCGACGTATCCGGTCCCGACCACAGTGATGTTCATGGTTTCATCATTCGCGAGGAGCCCTCGGCGTGAGCGAGACGATTCGCGCGCGCGACTTCTTCGTGTGGGAGAGCGCATTGCGCGTGTCGACCACCAGCGACGCCGTGTCGACGAGACGCTGATAGTCGATGGACGAATGATCGGTGACGATCACGACCGCGTCGGCGTTCGCGAGCACATCATCCGTGAGCGCGACTCCCACGCGCGTGTGCCCGTCCTCGCTGTAGCGCGCGACGTGCGGATCGTGATAGCTCACCTCCGCGCCGTGCTCCTCGAGGAGGCGGATCACGTCGAGCGCCGGACTCTCGCGCATATCGTCGATGTCGCGCTTGTATGCGACGCCGAGCACGAGCACTTTGCTTCCGCGCACGGCCTTTCGTTCATCGTTGAGCGCGAGCGAAACTTTGTTCGCGACCACGTCGGGCATCGCAGAGTTGATTTCGCTCGCGAGATCGATGAAGCGCGTCTTGTAGTTGAGCGTCCGCATTTTCCACGCGAGATAGTGCGGATCGAGCGGAATGCAGTGGCCGCCGATTCCGGGGCCCGGCGTGAACTTCATGAATCCGAACGGTTTTGTTGCCGCGGCCTCGATCACTTCCCACACGTCCACGCCGAGCCGGTCGCAGATGATCGCCATCTCGTTCACGAGCCCGATGTTCACCGAGCGAAAGGTGTTCTCGAGCAGCTTGGTGAGCTCCGCCGCTTCCGGCGACGACACCTGCACGATCGTGTCGATGCACGTGGCGTACAGCGCGGCGGCGGCTTCAGTGCACGCCGGTGTAATTCCGCCGAGAACCTTCGGCGTGTTCTTCGTATGCCAGGTGGGGTTGCCGGGATCGACGCGTTCGGGAGAGAACGCGAGGAACACGTCGCGTCCGATCACCATGCCGAGCGCTTCGAGGCGCGGCTGCATCACGTCGCGGGTCGTGCCCGGATACGTCGTGCTCTCGAGCACGATCAGCATGCCGGCGTGCGCGCGGCGCGCGACGGCTTCGGCCGCGGCGATCACGTACGACATGTCGGGATCGCGCGTCTTTGCGAGCGGCGTGGGCACGGCGATCGAGACGGTATCGGCGCGCGCGATCGCGGCCTCGTCGGTCGTCGCGACGAACTTGCCGCTCTTCACATGCGCGGCGAGCTGCGCCGACGGCACATCCAGGATGTGCGACACACCGCTCATGAGCAGATCGCAGAGCGACTGCGTGATGTCGTACCCGATCACAGTGAAGCCCGCGTCGCAGAACTCCATGGCGAGCGGGAGCCCGACGTATCCGAGACCGATCACGGCCGTGACGGCGGATCGATCGGCGATCTTCGCGAGCAGTCGCGTCTTGCTGTCGCCGGTGCCGGTCACGGTGATCGCCTCAGCGGCCAAAGAAGCCGCGCACGGCGGCAATGACTTCGTCGAGCTGCGCGCGCGTCAGTTCTGGGAACACCGGCAGCGACAGCACTTCGTTCGCGGCCTTCTCCGACTCGGGACACGCGCCGGCCTTGTAGCCGAGGTACGCGAAACACGGCTGAAGATGCAGCGGCAACGGATAGTACACCGAGTGTCCGATCCCCTTCGCGCTCAAGTGCTCGCGAAGTTTTTCCCGCTTTGGCACACGGATCGTGTACTGGTTGAAGATCGATTCATTCGCCGGCTCCACGTACGGCGTGCCGATATCGGCGACGTCGGCGAACGCGGCGTTGTAGTACGCGGCGTTCTCCCTGCGCTTCGCGCTCCACTTGGCGAGGAACGGCAGCTTCGCCTTGAGCACGGCGGCCTGCAGCGCGTCGAGGCGCGAGTTGTAGCCGACTTCTTCGTGGAAGTAGGTCTTCACGCTGCCGTGCGTGCGCAGGCGCATGAGCCTGTGGTAGATCGTTTCGTCCTGCGTGAGGATCATGCCGCCGTCGCCGTAGCCGCCGAGATTCTTCGACGGGAAGAACGAGAAGGTGCCGATCGTGGCGACCTCACCGGCCATGCGCCACTCGCCGTCGATCGAGCGGCGGGCGCCGATCGACTGCGCGGCGTCCTCGATCACCGGCACGCGGGGCATGAGGCGCTGGAACTCCTCGATCTGCGCGATCTGGCCGAACAGGTCGACCGGAATCACCGCTTTGGTCTTCGAGGTGATTGCCGCGGCGGCGAGATCGGGGCGGATGTTGTAGGTCTTGGGATCGATGTCAACGAAAACGGCTTTGGCGCCGACGTTGTGAATCGTGCCAGCCGTCGCGAAAAACGTGAACGGCGTTGTAATCACTTCGTCATCGCGGCCGATGTCGAGCGCGCGCATCGCGAGGAGCAGCGCGTCGGTGCCGTTGGCGCAGCCGACGGCGTACTTCGTCCGCGAGAGCGCTGCCACGTCGGCCTCGAGCTCCGCGACCGGCTTTCCGAGGATGAACGCCTGATCGTCAACCACGGGCAGCATGGCCGCAAGGACGGCCTCGCGGATGGTCGCGTGCTGGGCGCGCAGATCAAGCAGGGGGACTGGCATGGCTACGTTGTCAGTTTTGTGATATTCTGCGTAAACTTTCGGGAAATCTGAAACTATTAAAGCTCGCGGGACGCAGGGAGGAAGTCAACGAACTCTATAGATCGCAGAAAATCATAGATTCAGCGCCAAACACCCCTTATTATAGGGCCGTTACACTGACCGACGTGAACCGAAGATCCGGCCGGCCAACGGAGCACCCACCCATGGCGACACGAATCTCGAACACCACCCCTGAGGAATCCCATCTGAACGACGCTGCGGCGGCGAACGGCGGCATCGCCGACTTCGACTATAGCAATTTTTACTACTCATCTGCCGACGACATCTTCGCGATTTTCGATCCGTACAACGAGTGGTGGTACGGGCATGCGCGGGACAACGGCTACTACCTCTTCTCGCAACCGATGTCGACGCCGCCACGGCCTCGCATCGAGCTCGAAGAGCAGCTGGGCCACGAGCGGCTGAAGCTCCTGAACCTCGCGTCATACAACTACCTCGGGCTCTCCTATCACCCCGAGGTGATCGACGCCGCAAAGAACGCGCTCGATCACTACGGCCTCGGCGCCGCAGGATCGCCGATCCTCAGCGGCACGATGGAAATCCACGTGCAGCTGGAGAAGGAGCTCGCGAAGTTCAAGAAAAAAGACGCCGCGATGGTCTTCGCGACTGGATACAGCACGAACGTCGGATTGATCCAGGCGCTCATGCGTCCAGGCGACTGGGTCATCATGGACCAGAACGTGCACGCCAGCATCGTCGACGGCGCGATTCTCTCGAAGGCAAACGTGCGCTTTTTCCGGCACAACCGGCCTGACGACCTCGAGAAGAAACTGGGCGGCACCACGGGCAAGCGGCTCGTGATCGTCGAGGGCGTGTACTCAATGGACGGAGACGAGGCGCGGCTCCCCGAGATCATCGAGGTGGCCAAGCGTCACGGTGCGCGCACGATGATCGATGAAGCGCACTCGACTTTTCTCTACGGCAAAGACGGACGCGGCGTCGCCGAGAAATACGGGCTCGAGGACGAGATCGATATTCACGTCGGCACATTCTCCAAGGCGCTCGGCGGAATGGGCGGATTCGTCGCGGGCTCGCAGGCGCTCTATAACTACCTCATGGGGTTCGCGCGGTCGCGCGTGTTTTCGTGCGCGCTGTCGCCAGCGGTCGCGGCGGGCGTGCTGCAGGCTCTGAAAATCGTGCAGCGCGAGCCGCAGCTGCGCGACGCGCTCTGGTCCAACGTGGCGTACATGCGCGGGTTGCTCGGCGAAGCGGGGATCGACGTCGGCGAGTCGACGTCGCAGATCATCCCGATCATGATCCGGAACGACCGCAAAATTTTTGGTGTCGCCCAGTCGCTCCAGCGCGCCGGCCTCTATCTCCAACCCATCATCTATCCCGCTGTGGCCAAGCACCGCTCACGTTTCCGCATTTCGATTTCCGCGACGCACACCACGCAGCAGCTCGACGAAGCCGCGGCGATCCTGAGTGACGTGCTGCAGGCGGAGGGTTTGCGATGAGTGGATCCAACGGCGCGAACTCGGAGAAGAAAGAGTTCGTCCAGTATCACTTCAAGCATGCGATCGGCGGGTTCTTCGAGTTCCCCACGGTGAACGCGCGAAAGATTCTGCCGCCGCACCTGCACCCGGTGGAGCCGCATCACGGACAGAGCGTGCTTTCCGTGATGGCGTTCGATTTTCACAAGTCGATGGTGGGCGAGTACGGTGAGCTGATTCTCTCGGTGCTCGTCATGCCGCGCGTCGCGCCGGGAGCGCCGCTTCCCCGCTCCGCGTTTTATCCGTTTCTCCTCGGCACCACCACCAAGGCGTCGCGTGATCACGCGATCGAACGCTGGCACTTGCCGCACTTCATGGAGAACATCGACCTCTCGTTCGACGCGCAAAAGGACAAAATCGAAATCGCAGCCGCGCACGGTGGAAAGCCGATCATCGACATGTCGATCACGCAGTACGATTGGGAGACCGTGTCGCACCGGTACCAGTCGTTCATGCACGATCCGGCCGGCTCGTACATGTCGACGATCATCATGGAATCCGCGTTCAGCGAGAACGAGGAAGAGCGCGGTGAGATCACGGTGCACGATCACGCGTTCACTGCGGACATCGACCGCGGCAACGTGAACACGACGCCGTTCCGCGAACTGTGGATGAAGGAAGGACTGCAGACGTTTCACCCGCTCGAGACGCTGGCTTCCGCGGCGGTCTAGTGTCCCAAAAAGTGTGCGTGATCGTGAACCCCGCGGCCGGCCGGGGACGCGGCGCGCGCGCGCTGCCCGCGGTGCGCGCCGCGTTTGCCGCGGCCGGAGCGAGCGAGGTGCGGCTCACCGACGTGCGCGAGGGCGAGCGTGCCGTGGCGCGCCGCGCGATCGACGACGGGTTCACCACGCTCGTCGCAGTCGGGGGCGACGGCACATGGGGAAATGTCGCGAACGCGATTCTGAACTCGGGCGCGGACGTTCGACTCGCACTCATCGCGGCAGGGACGGGAAACGATTTTGCAAAGACCGTCGGCGCGCCGATGAACGATTTCGCACAGACCGCGAAACTCGCCGTGCAGGACGGCACGGACGTTCGCGTGGATGTCGGGAAGATCGAGGATCAATTCTTCCTGAACATCACCGGATTTGGGTTTGACATCGCTGTGCTGGAAGACATCTCCAAGATCCCGCTGCTGCGCGGTGATGCTGTCTACCTGGTCTCGGCGCTCCGCCAGATCGTCGGCTACAGCGGCGTGGAGATCGACATCGTCACGAGCGCCCGGACGCGCGGAACACTGAAGCACCTGATGCTGATCATCGCGAACGCCAAGAACTTCGGCGGCGCGTTCAAGATTGCGCCGAACGCGTCGCTCACAGATGGGAAACTCGACGCGATCGCGATCTACGATGCGCCCGCGATGAAACGCCTCGGCCTCTTCGCCGCCGCCGTGAAGGGCACGCATGTCACGAAAGCGGGAGTGAGCGTAGAACAGGCGTCCAAGTTCTCGCTCACGTTCAACGCGCCGCCGGCGTACGAAACAGACGGCGAGTATCGGCAGGCGAAGTCAGCGCAGCTCGAAGTCGCGTGCGTCCCAGCCGCACTTCGCGTGGTCACGCAGTAAGAAAAAAAACAATTTGCCACGGGTTTTCGCAGAAACGCGCGGGTCTTTCCGAGAACAGGAAAGACCCGCGTCGTTTCCGCGTAGACCTGCGGCAGGCTTTTTTCTTCTTTTTCGCGTTGGGCGGAGAGACCCGCGTCGTTTCCGCGTAGACCCGTGGCAAAATTGTTTTCTTTTTTTACGCTTTGAGCGGGAGCGGAACTTCGCGGCCGGTGCGCGCCGACTGATAGATCCCGAGAATCAGCTCGAGCGATTTGCGCCCGCCGCGGTCGTCGGTATCGGGAATCGCTTCTCCGCGGAGAACGCCGAGCACATTCCGGTAGTACGCCTCATGTCCGAACCCGTAGACTGACGTCGGATTCGTATTCGACGCTTCCACCAGCGCGTCATCCGGATCGGGCTCCGCGAATTCCCACTTCTCGACTTTGTTCACGGCCGTTCCGCCGATCTTCACAGTGCCCTTCTCGCCCAGGATCGTGATCGAACCCTCGAGATTCTTCGGGTAGGTGAGCATCGTCACCTCGATCGTGCCAAGCGCGCCGTTCCTGAACCGCAGCACCGCGATCCCCGTGTCCTCAGCTTCGATCTTCCGCGCCAGCGTCGCCGTCTTCGCGATCACGCTCTCGACCGGACCGACGAGCCACTGCATGAGATCGACATAGTGCGAGGCCTGGTTCATTATCGCGCCGCCGTCGAACTCCCACGTGCCGCGCCACGGCGCCTGGTCGTAGTATTCCTGCGGCCGCGTCCAGCGCACCGTGGTGTTCGCAAGATAGATCTTGCCGAAGCGTCCCTTGTCCAGCGCGCGCTTGAGCAGCTGCACCGGCGGGTTGAGCCGATTTTGCTTCACGACGAAGAGCTTCACACCCGCCTCGTCGCACGCGTTCACGAGCGCATCCGCGCTGGCGAGCGTGATCGCCATCGGCTTCTCGCACACTACGTGCTTCCCCGCTCTGGCCGCGAGAATGCCGTGCGCGGGATGCAATCCGCTCGGCGTCGCGATCGTGACGATGTCTGCGGGCGCTTCGCGCAGCATGGTCTCGAGTGACGAGAACCACGGAACGCCGAGCTGCTCGCCCGCTTCCTTCGCGCGCGACTCCACAATGTCGCACACACCCGACACCGAAAGGCCGTCGACTCTTGCGATCGCTTCGAAATGATTCTTGCTGATGCGCCCGCAACCCGCGAGCGCGACGCGAAACGTTTGCGAAGAACTCACTCGTTCTCCTCGGTCACGCGCGTCAGCTTCTCGCCGCGGCGCGAGTACCGCTTGCCGTCGGCCGGGCACGAGAGCTCCATGAGGCCGTCCTCGAGCTTCACGCCGCACTCGCACACCCATCCGGTGAGCTTCGCGGGTACGCCCGTCATGAGCGCGTGCGGCGGCACGTTCTTGGTGACCACCGCGCCGGCGCCGATGAAGCAGTACGCGCCGAGCGTAACCCCGCAGACGATCGTCGCGTTCGCGCCGATCGTCGCGCCGTGACGCACGAATGTGTGCTTGAACTCGTTCTTGCGCGGCACGTGGCTGCGCGGATTGATCACGTTCGTGAACACCATCGACGGTCCGCAGAACACGTCGTCCTCGAGTTCCACGCCCTCGTAGATCGACACGTTGTTCTGGATCTTCACGTTGTTGCCGATTTTCGTGCCGTTCATCACCACAACGTTTTGACCAAGCACGCAGCGCTCGCCAATCACCGACTGGGGCATGATGTGGCAGAAATGCCAGACCTTCGTGCCGGCGCCGACCTTCGCGCCTTTGTCGACAAAGGCGCTCTCGTGGATGAACGCGGGTTCTTGTGTCATGGGATCGTTGCTTGCCACTCCTGAATGGAACGCACGGTTGCGGCTTCGCTTCTGATGCTCTGAATCGCGTCGCACGCCGCATGCGCGGCGCTGAGCGTTGTGGTGTACGCGATCCGGTGTGCGATCGCAGCCTGTCTCAGGGAATAATCGTCCTTCTGCGCCCGCTTGCCTAGCGGCGTGTTGATCAGGAGCTGGACTTCGTCATTCTTGATCAGGTCGACGCCGTTCGGCCGCCCCACGCTGACCTTCTGCACGACGCCGCACGGCACGCCGCACTCCTCGAGAAACTTCGCCGTGCCGCTGGTCGCGACGATCTTGAACCCCATCGCGTGAAAGCGGCGCATGATCGGCGCCGCATTCGGCTTGTCGTGGTCGTTCAAGGTGACGAACACGGTTCCCTCGCGCGGCAGTCCGTTCCCCGCCGCGAGCTCGGCCTTGGCGAACGCGGTGCCAAACGCGTTCGACACTCCCATCACCTCACCCGTCGAGCGCATCTCTGGGCCGAGGATCGGATCGAACTCGCGGAACTTCGTGAACGGAAACACCGCCTCTTTCACCGCCACATAGGGCGCGATGATCTCCTCGGTGAAGCCGATCTGCTCGAGCGTCTCGCCGAGCATCACACGCGCCGCGTGCGACGCGAGCGGCACGCCGATGGTCTTCGACACGAACGGTATCGTGCGGCTCGCGCGTGGATTCACCTCCAGCACGTACACGACGCCGTTTTGGATCGCGTACTGAACGTTGATCAGCCCGACGACGCCGAGCGCCCGCGCGAACGCCACCGTGTGCTCGCGCATCTGTCTGCCGTTCGCCTCGCTCAGCGTCTGCGGCGGCAGCACGCAGGCCGAGTCGCCGGAGTGAATGCCCGCGTCTTCGATGTGGTGCATCACAGCGCCGATCACCACCTGCTTGCCGTCGCTGATCGCGTCGACGTCGAACTCGAACGCGTCCTCGAGGAACGAATCAATGAGCACCGGCCGGTCTTCCGAGACGCGAACGGCGCGCACGAAATAGTCGCGCAGGGTGTCCTCGTCGTACACGATCTCCATGGCGCGGCCGCCGAGCACGTAACTCGGCCGCACGAGTACCGGGTACCCGATGCGAGTCGCGGCCTCCACCGCGCCTTCCACGCTCGTGGCGGTGCCATTGGGCGGCTGCTCCACGCCGAGATCGCGCGCGATCTTCTCAAAGCGCCTGCGATCCTCCGCCGCGTCGATCGAATCCGGAGAGGTTCCGAGAATCTTCACGCCCGCGGCTTCCAGCGGCCGCGTGAGCTTCAGCGGCGTCTGGCCGCCCAGCTGTACGATCACCCCGACCGGCTGCTCGCGGTGCACGATCTCCAGCACGTGCTCCAGCGTCAGCGGTTCGAAGAACAGTTTGTCGCTCGTGTCCCAGTCGGTCGAGACCGTCTCGGGATTCGAGTTGACCATGATCGTCTCGTATCCCTGCTCGCGCAGCGCGATGGCCGCGCGCACGCAGCAATAGTCGAATTCCACACCCTGCCCGATCCGATTCGGCCCGCTGCCGAGAATCACGACGGACTTTCGTCCCGAACGCGGGGCCTCGGACTCGTCGTCGTACGTGGAGTACAAATAGGGGGTGTTCGACGGAAACTCGCCGGCGCAGGTATCGACCATCTTAAAGACCGGCCGAATACCGAGAGCCCACCGCTTGTCACGCACAGCCGCCTCGGTCTCGCCGCGCAGCGCTGCCATCTGTGAATCCGCGAACCCAAGCCGCTTCATGGAACGAATGGTCTCTTCGTCAGTCTCGGCGAGCCCCGCGTATTCGTGCTCAGCTTCGATCAGCTCGTGCATCTGATCGAGGAACCACATATCGACCATCGTGATGCGGTGGATTTCCTCGAGCGGGATGTTCGCGAGCATTGCGCGCTTGATCTGGAAAATCCGTTCCGGCGTGGGCGTGGCCATCGCGGAGCAGATCGTGTCGTACGAATCGTCGGCGAGCCGGTCGTCGATCAGACGATCGCCGACGACCCAGCCGGAACGCCCGCTTTCCAGCGCGCGCAATCCCTTCTGCAGCGCCTCCTTGAACGTGCGGCCGATCGCCATCGACTCACCCACGGATTTCATCTGCGTCGTGAGCACCGGATTCGCGCCGGGGAATTTCTCGAACGCAAACCGCGGGCACTTCACCACGACGTAGTCGAGCACCGGCTCGAACGAAGCCGGGGTTGTTTTCGTGATGTCGTTCGGGAGTTCGTCGAGCCGATATCCCACGGCGAGCTTGGTGCCGATGCGCGCAATGGCAAACCCGGTGGCTTTTGAAGCGAGCGCCGATGACCGCGACACGCGCGGGTTCATCTCGATCACGACCATCTCGCCGTTCGCCGGATTCACCGCGAACTGGATGTTGCAGCCGCCCGCATCCACACCGATCTCGCGAATCACCGCGATCGCCGCGTCGCGCATTACCTGGTACTCGCGATCCGTCAGCGTCATCGCCGGCGCGACGGTGATCGAGTCCCCCGTGTGCACGCCCATGGGATCGACGTTCTCGATCGAGCACACGATGACGACGTTGTCTTCGCAATCGCGCATCACTTCGAGTTCGTACTCCTTCCACCCGAGCAGCGACCGCTCGATCAGCACCTGCGAAATCGGGCTCTCCTCGAGCCCGCCCTTCACGATGCGCTCGTATTCCTCGCGATTGTACGCGACGCCGCCGCCCGATCCGCCGAGCGTGAACGCCGGACGGATGATCGCGGGAAATCCCGTCCATTCGCTCACGGCGAGCGCCTCGTCCCAGGTCGTTGCGATGTGACCCTCGGGACACTTGAGCCCGATCTTCACCATCGCTTCGCCGAACAGCTTGCGATCTTCGGCCACCGCGATCGCGCGCGCGTTCGCACCGATCAGCTCGACGCCGTGCTTTTTGAGCACGCCGTTCTCATGCAGCTTCATCGCGACATTCAGAGCGGTCTGACCGCCCATCGTGGGGAGCAGCGCGTCGGGTTTCTCCCGCGCGATGATCAGCTCGACGAACTCCGCCGTGACGGGCTCGATGTATGTCCGGTCCGCGATTTCCGGATCGGTCATGATCGTGGCGGGATTCGAATTCACGAGAATGACTTCGTATCCCTCCTCGCGGAGCGCCTTCGCTGCCTGCGTGCCGGAATAGTCGAACTCGGCGCCCTGCCCAATGACGATGGGCCCCGAGCCGATGACGAGAATACGGTGGAGATCAGTTCGACGCGGCATTAATGAGGTCTGCTATGATGTCGGCTCTGGTGCGCGAAGGCAGCCAGCCCGTGTCGTCCTTCAGATGGTCGTTGCGTCCCACGAGACAGGGCACGTCGATGGAGCGGCGAAGCGATTCGTCCGGCACGAGCGTCGCGGCGGCGCCGGCGGCGCTCAGCACTTCCGCTGCGAGATCGCCGACGGACACGCCCCGTCCGCTGCACACGTTGTATACGTGACCAGAGAACCCGCTCTCCGCGAGCATCCGGTATGCGCGAACTGTGTCTTCCACGTGCAGGAAGTCGCGCACGGTGATGGTGTTTCCAATCGCAATTTTTGCGTTGCCCCCCTCACCTCTCACCGCCAGCACGCGCTCCACCAGCGCCGGAATCAAGAAACTCTTCGCCTGTCCGCGGCCGCTGTGGTTGAACGATCGCGTGCACACGACCCGCACACCGTCGGAGCGGAACGCTTCGAGGCCAAAATCCTCCTGCGCCATCTTGGTGGCCGCGTAGAACGTGCGCGGGCGGCATTCCGTGTTCTCGCCGAGGGGCATCGCGCCAGCATCGTGTCGTCCGTATTGCTCCGCGCTGCCCACGAGCAGCACGACCGGATCGAGCGTCCCCGCCGCCTTTCGCTCGCGCACGTCGTTGAGCAGCCGCACCGCGAGTCCGGTGTTGACGTCGAACGCCATCATCGGATCGTCGCCCGCCGCCGGAACGAACGACACGCCGGCGAGGTGAAAGATCGCGTCGGGCTGCGCGGCCTCGATCGCGTGCCGCGCAGTGAGCGGCGCGCGCAGGTCTTCGTGCCGCCACTTCACCAGCGCATGATCCTCGGGTGACATGATGCCGGAGCCGGGATCGCCCGTGAGCGATGAACCGGTAACGTTCCAGCCCTGCCTCACGAGATCGCGACAGAGCCACTGGCCTGCGAAGCCGCCGGCTCCCGTGACGAGCGCCTTCTTCACGCTCACGTCAGCCGTTGCCGTCGCCGATGGTCTTGCGATGCCGCGCCAGATCGGCGTCCACCATCATCCGCACCAGCTCTCGGAAATGCACCGTGGGCTCCCAGCCGAGCACGCGCTTCGCTTTTGACGAATCGGCAACGAGCAGCTCGACCTCCGCGGGGCGCACGAACTTCTGATCGACCTTCACGAACTGCTTCCAGTCGAGATCGGCGTACGAGAACGCCTCTTCGCACAGTTGCTGCACTGTCCACTTGTGACCGGTGCCGATCACGTAGTCGTCGGGCTTGTCCTGCTGGAGCATACGCCACATGGCGTCGACGTAGTCGCCGGCGAATCCCCAGTCGCGATGCGCCTGGAGATGTCCGAGGCGCAGCTCGGTGGCGTGGCCGAGTTTGATGCGCGCGACCGCGTCGGTGACTTTGCGCGTGACGAACTCGAGTCCGCGGCGCGGGCTCTCGTGATTGAAAAGAATTCCGCACACCGCGAACATGTTGAACGACTCGCGGTAGTTCACCGTGATCCAATGGCCGTAGACTTTGGCGACGCCGTACGGCGAGCGTGGATAAAACGGCGTGGTTTCTTTCTGCGGTGTTTCCTGCACCTGGCCGAACTGCTCGCTCGAGCTGGCCTGATAGAACTTCGCTTTCGGAGCGGCGCGCTTGGCGGCCTCGAGCAGACGCGTTACGCCGAGCGCGGTGAATTCGCCCGTGAGCACGGGCTGCGTCCACGACGTGGCGACGAAGCTCTGCGCGGCGAGGTTGTAGATCTCGTCCGGCTTGGTCTCCTCGATCGCGTCGACGAGCGACGTCTGATCGAGCAGATCCGCCGAGAGCAGCGAGACTTTGTCGACGAGATGCGAGATGCGCTCGTACGGCGTGGTCGAGCTGCGGCGGACGGTGCCGACGACTTTGTATCCCTTGGCGAGCAAAAGCTCGGCGAGGTACGAGCCGTCTTGTCCGGTGATGCCGGTGATCAATGCGGTTTTCATTGGCCTTTAATCTACCAACCCGATGCGGAGTGCGGAGGAGGAATCCGGATCCCCCCCGCATTCCTCATCCGCACTCCGCATTGGGCCGAAATCTCCTTTCTCCCATTCTCAGACACAAAAAAGGGAGCCAACCGGCTCCCTTTCTTGAAGGCGTACTCTGCCGCGATCACGCGACGACGACCGCTGCTGCACCACGCGGCGCCCGCTGAATCTTGCCGGCGGCAAGGCAGCGCGTGCAGACCTTCACCTTCGTGATCTTTCCGTCGATAACGATGCGCGCGACCTGAAGGTTGGGCTTCCAGGTGCGGCGGGTCTTGTTGTTCGCGTGCGAGACGTTGTTGCCGAAGGCGATGCCTTTCGTGCAGACGTAGCACTTGTTGCGTGCAATAGGCATGTGCTCAGCCCTCGATCAGTTCGATGCGCGACATCTCAGCGCCGTCACCCTTGCGGTGGCCGGTCTTGAGGATGCGCGTGTAGCCACCCTTGCGCGAGGCGAAGCGCGGACCGAGCTCCTGAAAGAGCTTGTCCGATGCCGAGCGCTTGGTGATGTGGACACCCGCCAGACGGCGCGCGTGCAGCGTGCCGGTGCGGGCCTTCGTGATGAGCTTCTCGACGAACGGGCGGAGTTCTTTCGCCTTGGCCTCGGTGGTCTCGATCGCGCCCTCGAGGATCAGCGAGGTCGCGAGATTCCGAAGGAGCGCGATTTTCTGCTCGGTCGTGCGGCGAAGCTGCCGTCCTGCTTTCTGGTGACGCATGTGGGCTATTCCTCTGGGACGTCGTCAGGCGCCTTGGCAGCCGCGCGGCTCGGCGGTGTGCCGTGATCCGAGATGCGGATGCCTTCGCCGTTCTCTTCGAATCGCATGCCGAAATTCAATCCTTCGCGCTCGAGCAGGTCGGCGATTTCCTGGAGCGACTTCTTGCCGAAGTTCTTGACTTCGAGAATCTGATCTTCGGTCTGGCGCACGAGATCGCCGAGCGAACGAATGCTCGAGTTCTTGAGCGAGTTCACCGAGCGGACCGACAACTCGAGGTCGTCGATCGGCGTTTTCAGCAGCGTCGCGAGACGCGCGGCGTCAGACCCGACGAGCTCACCGCCGCCAACCGGGGCCGCGGCGTGCGTGCCGAATCCGACGAAGTACTGGAAGTGCGTCTGCGTCAGCGCGGCGGCGTAGCTGACGGCCTGCTCAGGCGTCACCGTGCCGTTCGTCTCGACCGTGAGGACGAGGCGATCGTAGTCCGTGCGCTGTCCGACGCGCGTTTCTGCGACCGAAAAGTTCACGCGGCGCACGGGCGAATAGAGGGAGTCGATGCGAACGAGGTCAACTGGCAGCGAACGGTCGGCCGGATGCTGCTCGGCCTCGAGGTAGCCGCGACCCTTGTTCACGTAGAGCTCGACCGAGAGATCGCGGTCGTCCTGCATCGTGAACAGGTGATGCGCGGGATCGATGATCGTCGCGCCACGCAGCGACTCGATGTCGCCGGCGGTCACGGGACCGGCCTTCTTCGCGTTGATGCGGAGGATGGCGTCCTCAGCGTCGTCGGCGAGCGAAAGCGTCAGCGTCTTGAGGTTGCCGATGATCTGATGCACATCCTCGACGACGCCCTGAATGGTCTGATGCTCGTGCAGCACGCCGTCGATGCGGAAACCCCACACGGCGGAGCCGCGCAGCGACGACAGCAGCATGCGCCGCATCGCGTTGCCGAGCGTGTGGCCGAAGCCACGCTCGAGCGGCTGCAGACGGAACTCTGCGATATTCGGGTCGTCCTCGCGCTTCGTCGCTTCAACGAGCTGCGGACGGACGAGCCCGAGGAGATCGATTGCTTGAACCATGATGATGAGATCCTTGATGGTGGTCAGACAGCCGGTGAAGGCGCCGTCTACGCCCTACCCCGCCCCTGACGCGCGGTAGGATGTGATGGGGTCAGGGCCCCGACCTGATGTAAGAAAAACCGTTACTTGGAGTACAACTCGACGACCAACTGCTCCTGCGCCGCGATCGGAATACCAGCGCGCTGCGGACGCTCGAGCATCCGGCCGCTGAATGTTTCCTTGTCGACGGCCAGCCAGCTCGGCGTCGCGCCGCGTCCGGACTGTTCGAGCGACGTGATCACGATGGCGAGCTCCTTCGACGCCGCGCGCATCTTGATTTCCTGTCCCGGAGCGACCGCAAAGCTCGGCACATCCACGCGCTTGCCGTTGATCTCGATGTGGCGGTGACGGATGAGCTGGCGCGCAGCCTTGCGGCTCGGCGCAAATCCCATGCGGTACACCATGTTGTCGAGGCGGCTCTCGAGTGCGGCGAGCAGGTTGTGACCGGTGATGCCGGGCAGCGAGCTCACTTTCTCGAACGTGTTACGGAACTGCTTTTCGGAAACGCCGTAAATGCGCTTGATCTTCTGCTTCTCGCGCAGCTGCTTCGCGTACTCCGAAAGCTTGCGCCGGCGGCCGGTGTTCTGGCCGTGCTGGCCTGGCGCGTACGGGCGGCGCTCAACGGGGCACTTCTCTGTGAAGCACTTGGTGCCTTTGAGAAACAGCTTGGTGCCTTCGCGACGGCACTGACGGCAGCTGGGTCCGGTATAACGCATGGCTCAGACCCTCCGGCGCTTGGGGGGACGGCAGCCGTTGTGCGGAATCGGCGTGACGTCTTTGATCGACTTCACCTGAAGTCCCGCAGCAGCGAGCGCCTGAATCGCGCTCTCACGGCCCGAACCGGGACCCTGCACGCGCACGTGAACGCGGCGCACACCGAGCGTCATCGCCTCGCGCGCAGCCTGCTCGGCGGCGACGGTGGCGGCGAACGGCGTGGACTTCTTGGAACCCTTGAACCCGGCCTTGCCCGACGAACCCCACGCGACGGTGTTCCCGTGCGCGTCGGTGATCGTGATGGTCGTGTTGTTGAAGGTCGCGGCGATGTGGGCCACACCTTCGGCCTCCACCACGCGCTTGGTCTTCTTTCCGATAGCCATTACTTGGTCACCTTCTTCTTGCCGGCGATCGCGCGGCGCGGGCCCTTCTTGGTGCGGGCGTTGGTGTGGGTGCGCTGACCGCGGGTCGGCAGGCCGCGGCGATGACGAATGCCGCGGTACGAGCCGATGTCCATGAGGCGCTTGATGTTCATCGCGACTTCGGTGCGCAGGGCGCCCTCGACGCGATACGTCTTTTCGATTTCCTGACGGAGACGGTTCACGTCTGCGTCAGAGAGATCCTTGATGCGCTGGTCGGGGTTGACGCCGGCTGCCGCAATGATGCGACGCGCCGTCTCGCGACCGATGCCGTAGATGTAGGTAAGGCCGATCTCGACCTTTTTCTCCCGTGGGAGATCGACGCCTGAAATTCGTGCCATGGGTTAGCCCTGCCGCTGCTTATGCTTGGGATTGCGCGTGCAGATGATGCGAGTGACACCGCGGCGCTTGACCACCTTGCAGTGCTCACAGATCGGCTTGACGCTGCTGCGAACTTTCACTTCGACGACTCCGGGAAGGGCGAAAGACGTTGTGGGAACGTGTTTTGGGGCAGTCTCACAACGTAACTGGGCGTGCCCCTTGACACAAGTGGCCCTACTCACGTGTACCGGATTCATCGTCGACCCGATTCGGAGTGCAGATAAGGCTGCGGGACCCGTCAGGACAGTCAGGACAGGCGGGTGAGCACTCCCTCGAGGGCAACGGCGGGGTCTGGGGCAGCGGTGACCGCGCGGCCGATCACTACGTACGCGGCGCCGGCCTTGGTGGCCTCCTCTGGGGTCACGACTCTCGACTGGTCGTCGTTGCCCACTGCTCCCGTGCGAATTCCGGGAACGAGAGGCTGGAGCTTCTCCGCGTACTTCGCGCGAACGGCGCCGCACTCGGCGCCAGCGCAGACCACGCCGTGGGCGCCAGCACCTGCAGCCACTGCGGCGAGCCGGAGCACCTCATCGCCCAGCGATGTCAGCGGGTGCCCGAGCGCGGCGCTCGCCAACGCGATGTCCATCGAGGTGAGTACCGTCACCACGAGCACACCGGTGGTCGCGCCCGCGCCTTCAACTGCGGCGCGAACCATCGCGTCGCCGCCCTGACCGTGAATGGTGAGCAGCGCAACCTTCAGGCGGCTCGCATTCGCCGCGGCCTTTTGCACGGTCGAGGGGATGTCGTGGAGCTTCAAATCGAGAAAGACGCGCTTCCCTTCCGCGTGCAGCCAGTCGACTACGGACGGGCCTTCGGCGGTGAAGAGTTGGAGGCCGACTTTGTAGAAATCAGCGCGACTGCCGAGTTTCGAAACGAGCGCTCGCGCCTCGGTGGCGGAGGGAACGTCGAGGGCGATTATTGGCTGCGGGCGCGAGGACACACCGGAAAATAGCGGAGCGCCTCGCTCAGTTCCACTCCAAAGTTCCGACCAGATCAGCGAGCCGTCTCACGCCGTGCATCGCGCACCACGCCGCGAGGTCGCGTACGATCTTCTCCGGCACACGCGGATTCGCGAGTGCGGCCGTTCCCACTGCGACGAGCGACGCTCCGGCGACGAGATATTCCAGCGCGTGTTCGGCCGAGCCCACTCCGCCAAGGCCGATGATCGGCACCGGTACTGCTTTGCGCACTTTCCAGGTCGCGAGCACGCCGACGGGCCGCAATCCCGGACCGCTGACACCGCCACTGCCGAAGCCGAGCTTGGGACGCATGGTTTCGAGATCGATCACGAGTCCGGGCATCGTGTTCACCACGCTGATGCCGTCCGCGCCGGCGTCCACGGCGCAGCGCGCGGTGAAGCCGATATCGGCAAGCGTCGGCGAAAGCTTCACGAAGATCGGACGTCGCGTCGCAGCGCGGGCGCGTGACACGACCGCGGTGAGCGACGCGGCGTCGGCGCCGAACTCGAGTCCGCCGGCGCGCGTGTTCGGACAGCTCACATTGAGTTCGTACGCGTGCAGGCCGGGTGAATCGTCGAGCCTCGCGACCACGTCGCCGAAGTCTTCGATGATCCGTCCGATCACGTTCACGATCACGCGCGCATGCCGGAGTTCTTTCGCGAGCCACGGCAGCTCGGTCGCTTTCACCGCGTCCACGCCGGGATTCGCCAGCCCGACGGCGTTGATCATTCCACCATCGAACTCCGCCACGCGCGGCGGCGGCGCGCCGTCACGTGGCTCGAGACTCACTGCTTTCGTCACCAGCCCGCCGAGGTGATCGAGTTCCATCACGCCGGCGAGCTCGCGCCCGTACGCAGCGGTGCCGGCGGCGAGCAGAATGGGATTTCGAAAGTCGAGACCGGCGACGTGGGTCTTTAGTGCGGGCGAATCGAACGGAGGATCCGCCCCCGCGACGCCGGCGACGCCGGCGTTTATTTCAGCAGCACTCATTTCGGCGGATCCTGGAGCGACGAAGTTCCGGTCACCCGGCGCTGGTAGTGCGCGAGATACTCCATGGCCGCTTCTGCGACGGCGACCGCGATGGTGCGCTGCCCCGCGTCGGCTCCGATGTACGACGCTTCCGATGGGTTGGTGCCGAATCCGATCTCCACGAGCACCGATGGCATGAACGCCGTGTTCAGCACCATGAAGCCGGCCTGCTTCACGCCGCGGCTCGGCCCGGGATGAATGTGTTTGAGCCGCGACTGGATCGTCTGAGCGAGATCACTCGACTCACGGAGCTGCTCGTTCTGCGCCATGTCCTTCAAGATAAAGCCGAGCCCCTCTTCCGCAGCAGGGCCGCCGCTGCTCTCGAAACGGACCACTTCGTTTTCCATTTTTGCGACGCGGCGCTCGTCCTCGGTTTTCGCTTCTGCGAGGAAGTAGGTCTCGAATCCGCGCGCGCCGGCGGGATCCTTCCAGTTGAGATTCGCGGCGTTCACGTGGATTGAAATGAACAGATCGCCCTTCGCCGCGTTTGCAATCTTGCCGCGATCGCCGAGCGCGATGAGCGTGTCCGACGTCCGCGTCATGAGCACGCTGGCTCCGCGACTCTCGAGTTCGCGCGCGAGTTTCTTCGCGACCGCGAGCGTGATGTCCTTTTCGTAGAGCGACGTGCGCTGTCCGATCGGGCCATGCATGCCGGGATCCACACCGCCGTGCCCGGCGTCGACGACGACGAGCCGGCGACGGGGCGCGGCGGGCGTTCGCGATGAAGGCGCGGCGATTGGCGTCGCGACGGTTTTGACCGCGCGCTGCTCCGGCGGTGGCGGCGCAACGCTGGGACCCTTCGCGAGATTGCGAAATACGCGGAGCTCGCGGGTCGACGCGTCCCACAGGACGCGGTTGCCGATTCGCGGCACGATATCCGAAAGAATCTGCAGCGGAAGCAGCAGCGCGCCGTTGCGCAGAATCGGCGCGGCGGCAAGCGGGATCGGCCCGTCTTGCATCGTCGCGAATGGGATGCCGTCGACGAGCGTGAAGCTCACGCCAGGCGCCTCGACCTTCCAGCGGCCGTTGCTCGTGGCGGAGACCGTGCCGCCGATAAGCGGCAGCACGACATCGGCGCGCAGCGCGCCGCCGGCCGCGGTGGAGATGACGGCGAGCGTAGTGTCCCGCGAAATTCCGCGCACGTGCACGCTGTCGTGCTTCTGCGGCGCGGCGAGTGCGAACGCGAGCGCGAACAACACGGGCGCGACGATCACCGCCGCACCTTCACGGCGCGCGCCATCTCGCGCTTGTCATCCTTCTCCTTAAGATCCGCCCGTTTGTCGTGCAGTTTCTTTCCTCGTCCGAGTCCGAGCCGCACTTTCGCGCGGCCCCGCTTGAAATAGATCTCCAGCGCGATGAGCGTGAGTCCCTGTCGCTCAACGGCGCCGATCATCTTTTTGATCTCTTTGCTGTGCAGCAGAAGCTTGCGCGTGCGCGTGGCTTCGTGATTGAAGCGATTGCCCTGCTCGTACGGGGCGATGTGGAGATTGAGCAGCCAGACCTCGCCGTCCTTCAGTATTCCGTAGGCGTCGGTGATCTGCGCTTTGCCGTTGCGCAGCGACTTCACTTCGGTGCCCGTGAGCGCGATGCCGGCCTCCCAGGTCTCGATGATTTCATAGTCGAAACGCGCGCGCCTGTTGCGCGCGATCGACTCGATCGCATCGGAATCCGGTTTGTCGGCGGTCTTGGCCATGGTGGATTATACCCCTCCACGAATGACGAGTACCCGCGCCCTTGGGTATCGGCGCCGCCGCGGTTAGCTTTGACCCGATTGCCGAAGTGGTGGAACTGGTAGACGCGCTGGCTTCAGGAGCCAGTGGGTGCAAGCCCGTCCGGGTTCGAGTCCCGGCTTCGGCACTGAGGGTTGTTAGCGAGCCGCTGCCTCTGAAGGCGGCAGATGTTCGGGCAACGTTGCTTCGCCATACGTGGAGCGCAGCGCGGCGTTTGCCTCGGCGATGTAGCCGCTGAGCAGTTCCACAGCTCGCGGCAGCGGAGCGCCAGCCGATCTCGCGCCATCAGACGCGAACGCGAGCAGCACTCTGCCCAACCGCTCTCCAGTTCCAACCGCGCCGCCGCGCGCAATCAAGGCTTCCTTGTATCCCGAGAGCCGGTCGTTCAGCTGTTTTCCCACGAGATCGTGCATGATCGGATCGACGCGCGGATCTTCTGCGAGCGCTCCATCGAGTGCGGCGACGACTTCCGATCCGGTGCGATCGTCGAGCGCGTCGCGCTGCGCGGTGAGCACGGCGAGAGCGATGCGCGCGTAGCGCAGTTCCCACCGCGCGTGATCCTGATCATCGCGCGCCGCAACTTCGGCGAGCCATTTCACGTCGGCTTCGTCGGGCTCGCAACGGACCGCCGCGAGAAACGCCGTCGCCTTGCGCTTCCGGTCGCGCGCGGCGCGCCACTCTGTCGTCAGAGGAATCAGCATCGCCGTCGCCGCCTCAGCTCTGCAACACCGGAAGCCCCACGCGGCGCCGGACCTTCGGTTCCGCCTCGAGCAAATCGCTGAGCCGCACGCCCTCGAGAACCTGATCGATGCGCTGCTGGAGCATCACCCACACGGGCCTGATGCTGCACTCGTGCGCCGACGAGCAGCGCTCTTCGTCCACCGGGTGCGTCTCGCAGTGCAGATCGAACGTCTG
>JANYIJ010000108.1 GCA_025362095.1 Gemmatimonadota bacterium
CTCGGTGTCGACGAGGCGCTGCCGTCTGTGCGCCAGCTTGCGGCCGAGCTGCGCATCAATCCCAACACGGTCAGCCAGGCGTACCGCGAGCTCGAGCGCGAAGGCGTTGTCGAAGTTCGGCGCGGGCAGGGCACGTACATCGTGAAGCCGCTGGCCAACGGAACGCAGCGCAAAGCGCTCGCCCGTGCCGTCGCCGAGCGCGCGCTTCGCGATGCGCACAAGAGCGGACTCAGTGCAGACGAACTCATCGACGCGATCCGCGCCGCCTCTTCTTCTCATTCCAAATAGGTTTCTGATGCCGGGTCCATTTCCCACAGATCTGTCGGCGGCCGATCTCGCAATCACAACGCGTGATCTCTCCAAGCACTACAAATCGGTGCAGGCTCTGTCGAAACTCGCGCTGCAAGTGCCGGAGCGCGCAGTATATCTCCTCGTCGGTCCCAACGGCGCTGGCAAGAGCACGACGATCAAGATTCTTCTCGATCTTCTGGCGCCGAGCTCCGGAGCCGCCATGGTGCTCGGCCTCGATCCGCAGCGCGACGCGGCGCTGGTGCGCGCGAATGTTGGCTACGTGCCAGAGCAACTCGACTGGGGCTACGCGTGGATGCGCACCGGGCGTCTGCTCGAACATCACTCACGCTATTTCCCGAGCTGGGATCGCGAGTACGCGAGCCGGTTGTTTCGCGCGTTCGACCTGCGACTCGATCAGAGACTCGGTACGCTGTCCAAAGGTCAGGGACGTCGCGTCCATCTCGCGATGGCGCTCGCGCACCGGCCGCCGCTTCTCGTGCTCGACGAGCCCACCGACGGTCTCGATCCCGTGATGCGCGATGAAACCATCGGCGTGCTGATCGAGCATCTCGCCGATTCGCCCACGACCGTTCTGCTCTGCACGCACCACGTCTCGGAGTTCGAACAGTTCGCGGATCATGTCGGCGTGCTACGAAACGGTGAGCTCCGCGCGCAGCTCCCGCTCGACGAACTTCGACGCGGCCTGCGCAGGTACCGTGCGGAGATTCCCCCTGCGTGGCAGGACCGATCGCTGTTCGGCGGCGCCGCGGTACGACGCACCACGACCGACCGGGATTTGGACTGGACGGTTTGGGGCGACGAGCGCGAAATCGCCGATCAGTTCGCGCGCGCCGGAGCGACGGTGCGCGATGTGGTGCCGCTGAACCTCAACGACGCGACGCTCGCGTTGCTCAATCCCAAGGAAGTCACCGCTCGCGCGGGCGCCGACCTCCTTCATCTCGCGGAGGCCGTTAAGTGACATCGATTTCATTGCACACCATGCCGCGCTGGGATCATGTGGCATTCGAGCAGATCCGGGCTGTCGGATTGCGCGTACGCGCTTTCGGCGTGCTGTTCGCCGGAGCGCTCTTACTGTATGGCGGCATCGCGATTCGCGTGTCGATGACGATTCACAGCGCGCCGTCGGCTCATGCGCGGCAGTCCGCAGCGAACTTCGAGTACTCGCCGGAAATATCGTCTCTCCTTACCTACCTGGCACTGCTGCTTCCCGCGCTCATCTGGCACGAGGAATCACCGGTAAAGCGCATGTATCACTCGTCGATGCCGGTGCCTCGCGCGACGCATGCGCTTACGAAAGCGTTGGCCGGATGGGTGTGGGCAATGGCAGGCACGGCGTTCTTCATGGTTGTGGTCGTCGCCATCGATACGATCACGCGGAATATCATGGGAATCCCGATCGATATCGGAAGAAATCTCGTCGCGTGGGAGTGGTTCGTCCCGTTCACGTCGGTCACGATCGCGTACGCGATATCGTCGGCCGCCGCGATCGGCGCGCAGACGCCGGCGGTGTGGGTCGTCGGTGTGCCGGTGCTCTACGTCGGCGCGGCCGTGGTCGCAGCGGGGCTTGGATTCAGTGCAGTCGCGCAGCGAATGCTGCTGGTATTCTCCGGCTACTACGGCGTCGCCGCGGCGGTGGCCGGCCAGGTGTTCGAGATCAGCGATGTCGGAGCGCGGCTCGGTCCGAGCGCGGCACGATGGCTGACTGCCGCCGCGCTGTGGGGCACCGTTGCAGCGATGTTGCTGTGGTTCACATCACGTCGCCGGAGCGCGAAGGGCTGATCGCGCAGTGTCAGCGTGACCGTCTTCGAAACTCGATATCGAAAACGGGAGTCCAGATTTTCCCGCCGTCGATCGACCGCTCCGCTGTCTCGCGCACCGCACCGTTGCTCGCCGGTCGCCACACGCCGCGCGTCAGTGGTGCGACTCCGCTCACCGCGTGCTCAATCGCGGTGAGCGTCATGCTGCCATCCTTCATTCCGCCGTCGAGCAGCAGAAGTTCGCCGCGATTCGTCACCCAGCTCTGATGCCAGCGGGCGCGGGTTGCGTCGTACGTGCTGAAGCTCTCTCCCACATACCCGTCTGCCCGTCGGTACACCTCTCGAATCGCACACCCGTCGAGCATTCGCGTGACGGAGTTGCGTG